>JBGQLU010000065.1:0-19737 GCA_041500265.1 Acidobacteriota bacterium
AAGAGGAGGGCATGCCGGCCGAGGCGTTCGGCGGCCCGGGTCACCGTGGTCTTGGCGCACTGCAACGAGCGAGCGAGCTGGCGGTGAGCCGAGCAGGCCACGAGACCCGAGGCGATTGCGACCTGGAGCTTGGGGCGCTTGAGGTAATAGGTCGTGGAAAAGGTCTGGCGGGAACAAGTGTGCTTGCAGTCGAGGCAGCGGAAGCGTGGGATCTTGGCGGGATCGCTCGGCTTACGGTACCAGCCGTTGCGATGAAACCTGGATCCGCTAACCCTGTGAGCGCGGCATTCGGGCCAGGGACAGAAGGGCGGAAGGAACCGCGAAGGACGCACCTGGTGGACGGGGTGAATGGGCCAGCGCATGAAAGGGTGGCGAGCAACACCCGGGCCGAGGGGAGATCGCGCCACGGACAGGTTTCATTGTCCGCGAACCGTCCGGGCGGACAACTTCGGACGCGCTGAGCCGGTCAACGACCCAACAACCTCGCGGCCACCGTGTAGAATTCGCGGGTGCTGCGCCGCATCCTGACGCCCTTCGTGCTGATCGCGGCGCTGGCCGCGCCACGCGCGCGCGCCGACGATTCGACCCTTGAGGACATGGACCTCCGCAGCAACGTCGAGTCCACGATCCGCGGGACCGCCGCGACCGCGAGCCTGCACCTCAAGGTCGAGGTCCACGGAGGGGTCGCGATCCCCACCGGCCGCGTGCGCAACCTCGCGGTGGCCGACCTGGTCGTGGATCTCGCCGAAAAGGTGCGCGGGATCCGCGAGGTCGACCGATCGGGCCTGATCCTCGAAAACGGGGGCGCTCCGGACGAGGCCGTCGCCAAGGAGGTGACGCACGCCCTCTCCGACGTCCCGAAGTTCGCCTCCTCGGCCCTCACCGTCGAGGTGCACGGCGGGGTCGTGACGGTCGCGGGAACGATTCAGAGCGGCACCTTTCGCAAGGACCTCCGCGACCTCGTCGGCACGATCGACGGGGTCGTCGATCTCCACGAGCAGCTCGTGACCCCCGAGACCGCCGACGACGTCATCCAGCGCGTGCTCGACCTGTTCTTCGCGCCGCGCGCGATTCCACGCTTTCCGGGGTCGGTCACGGCCAAGGTCGCCGCGGGCGCGGTCACGCTGACCGGCCGCGTCCCGCGGCTCTTCGACAAGCACGCCGCCGAGGCCCACGCCTTCACGATCAACGGGGTCCGCAGCGTGGACAACCGGCTGGAACTTTCGGGATCGGGCGCCGTAAAGGTCGTGAATCCATGAGCCGACCCCCCACCTACGCGATCCTCGCGGCCGCCTTGCTCGTCGCGATGGCCGCGCTCGGAGCGCTTCGCGCGGCCGCGGCGCCGCCGCCGGTCCCGCACCCGGAGGACGCGCCGCACGGGATCGCCAATCAGGCGGCCGAGCGCGAGGCGTCCGCGAAGGCGCACGCCGAGGATACCGGCCCCGTCGCGGTCCCCGAGCCGTCCGCCCTGGCGCTCCGTCACGCCCGGGGCAACAACTACCTTTGGGTCTTCGATCAGGTCTGGGGGCTGGCGCTCCCGGCGGTGATCCTGTTCTCGGGCTTCTCCGCGCGCTTGCGAACCCTCGCAGGTCGGGCCGGACGCAATTGGTTCGGGACGATCGTCGTCTACTTCGCCCTCCTCAGGCTGATCATCTTCGTCGTCGAGCTGCCGATGTCGTACTACGCGGGGTTCATCCGCCCGCATGCCTACGGGCTTTCGAATCAAACGTTCACGAAGTGGGCCGGAGACGAATTCAAGGCGCTCGGAGTCGGCCTGGTGGCCGGATCGCTTCTCCTCTGGCTCCCGTATTTGCTCGCGAAGAAGAGCCCCCGGCGGTGGTGGCTGTGGACGAGCCTCGCCGCGATCCCGATCATCGCCTTCTTCATGCTGATCGAGCCGGTCGTCATCGATCCCCTCTTCAACAACTTCGGTCCGATGAAGGACAAGCAGCTCGAGCGAAAGATCCTCGACCTCGCCTCGCGGGCCGGGATCGAGGGCGCGCGCGTCTTCGAGGTGGACAAGTCCGCCGACACGAACACCGTGAACGCCTACGTGACCGGGTTCGGTGGCTCGAAGCGGATCGTCCTGTGGGACACCTCGATCAAGAAGCTCGCCCCCGACGAGCTGCTGTTCGTGATGGGGCACGAAATGGGGCATTTCGTGCTCGGGCACGTCATGCAGAGCCTGTTCTTCGCCTCCGGGCTGATCCTCGTCACCCTCTATGCGGCCTACCGCCTCCAGGCCGGTCTCATCCTCCGGTTCAGGGACCGCTTCGGGTTCAGCGAGCTCGCGGACGTCGCCTCGCTCCCGCTCGTCATGATGCTGATCGGCGGCCTGTCTCTCGCCATCGCTCCGATCGCCAACGGCTACTCTCGCCGGCAGGAACACGAGGCCGACAGGTTCGGCCTCGAGATCACCCGGAACAACCATGCCGCGGCCACCGCCTTCGTGAAGCTCCAGCAGGAAAACCTCGGGGTCCCGAGGCGCGGCCTGCTCTACAAGCTCTGGCGGGCCGATCATCCGCTCCTGGGAGACCGCATCGACTTCTGCAACGCGTACCGCCCCTGGGAGACCGGAAAGCCGGAGAAGTACGCTCATCTCTTCAAGTAGGGATTGCGTCCACACCCCCGGCGGTGTACCTAAACGGACGGTCCGGGACGACCCGGAGGGGGGACAGGTATGACGCACGCTCGCCTCGTTCGCGGCCTGGCCGCCGCCGCCGCGATTCTGATCACGACCGCGACGCTCGCCGTCGATGTCACCAAGCCATCGACGGTCGGCGGCGTGCTGGTGTCCAAGTCGGGAAGCGACGTCCTGCTGTCCTGGTCCTCCGTCACGACCGACGTCAACGGCGCCGCGGAAACGGTTTCCCAGTACCGGATCTACCGGGGCACGGTGCCGAGCTTCGTCCCCGACAAGACCGGCGGCACCAATCGGGTCGGGACCTCCGCCACGACGAGCTTCACCGATTCAGGCGCCGTGACCTCCGGGGTGAACGGGTACTACCTGGTCGATGCCGTGGATGCGGCGGGGAACGAGTCGGCATCCCTGGCCCCCAAGGTCACGACCCTTCCGGCGCTGTCCGGCAACTACACCGACACCGGCGTCGATCTCAACTGGACGGCCGCGGCCCCCTCGGGCCAGGTGGCGAAGTACCTCGTCTACTACGGCGCGAAATCCCACACCTACGACTCGGTGAAGGACGTCGGGCTGTCGCTTTCGACGTCGATGGCCGGCCTGTCGTCGAACGTGAACTACTACTTCTCGGTCGTGGCCGTGGACTTCAACGGGAACGAGTCCGCCTTCTCGAACGAGCACGTCGATTGCGTCGCGGGCCGTATCACGGTGAACGTGCACACCGACGACGGCTTGTGCTGGCTGGGCGGGGGACAGAGCTGCCCGCCGCGGTCGGGCACCGTCCAGCGGAACGACGGCTTCCAGCTCATGGTGCCGGTGGATTTCCCCGAGGGGAACTGGACGAAGGCGACGGTCACGTACACGCTCGATTCGAAGCTCTGCAAGGTGGGGGCCCAGGGGTGCACCGACAAGTGCGGCTCGACGAACCCCGGGGGGACTTGGAACCCGTGCGGCGACCCGTGGGACCGGATCGCGCACCTGTTCCTGGTTCTCGACAATTGCATCGGCACCCCCGGGGCCAGCTGCATCACGCCGAACAACCTCGAGCTGATGCGCGCGATCACGCCGTTCGGGACCGATGCCGCGGCTCCGAACGGATCGGGGGTCGTGCCGCCGCGCGTGCTCAGCCTGGACGTCACCCCCTACGTGCCGCTGCTCTCGGGACACAAGTACGTCGGCGCCGAGATCGGGAACTTCGCCACCGCCGGATGGCACGTCACCTCGAGCTTCAGCTTCAGCAAGCGCCCCGAGGAGGCCTCCGCGAAGAAGCCGGCGGCGGGGATCCAGGTCGTCGGGTTCGGCGGCGCGCCGCTTCCGATCCACAACGTGTCGATCCCGGTGAACGCCAACAAGGTCGTCATGCGCCTGTTCACGACCGGTCACGGCGGCACGCTCTTCTGCGACGGAGGCTCGAACGACGGCAACTCTTGCACGTCGAGCGCCAACTGCCCCGGCGGGAGCTGCCAGAACTGCGACGAGTTCTGCCATCGCACGAACCGGATCCTCAAGAACGGTTCGCCGATCTTCAGCGTTGTCCCCTTCCGTACCGACTGTATCTCCGAAGGGGGATTCAACTGCTCCACGTGGGATGCCTGCGGCGTCCCGTCGTGCGCGTTCAGCCGGGCGGGCTGGTGCCCCGGGAAGGTCGCCTGCACGACCGCCGCGCCCTGCGACCAGGACATCGACTTGACCTCGCAGCTCGCCCCTGGAGCGAACTACGACATCAGCTACGACGTCCTCGTGCAGAAGGGGAGCTGGACGGTCAGTCTGGTACTCTACTGGTACGTGCCTTAGGCGTCCGCGTGCTCTCTCGCGCCGGACGCGAAGGGAGCGGATGAGACGCGAGGTCCGCAAGGCCGCGGGGTGGGCATCGCTCTTCACCGGGGTGCTTGCGCTCCTCATCTGGATCGGGTCGCGGCGCCTCTCGCACTTCGATGCGGCCCTCGTCGCGTATACCTTCGCATCGCTGTTCGCGACGTTCGGGATCTCCTACAGGTACGCCATGTGGCTCCAGAGACCGCCGACGGCGCTGTATTGGCGGCGCGGATGGCAGGTCTTCCTCCGGCGGGGACACAGGGCCAGCAATATCGCCCTTTGGGTCAAGCGGGTCGGGGGTGAATTCGCCGCCAATGACTTCATCTGGAGGCGGGACCCGATTCGAGGACTGACCCACGGACTGATCATGTGGGGGTGCGTGCTCGCGGCGGCGATCACCTTTCCCCTCGTGTTCGGGTGGATCTCGTTCGAGTCGCTCCCCGACCACATCGACACCTACCGCGTCGTCGTCTTCGGCGTGCCGACGATCGCCATGCCCAGCGGCTCCTGGCTCGCGTTCGGCGTCTTTCACGGCCTGGTTTGGGCCGCGTTCCTCGTGATCCCGGGCGTCATGCTCGCGATGAGGCGCCGGATGAGGGACGAGGGCGCCGCGGCGCAACAGAGCTTCGCGGAGGACATGCTCCCTCTGATCCTCCTCTTCGCGGTCAGCGTGACCGGATTGCTCCTCACCGTGAGCTACACATGGCTCCACGGGAGCGGCTACGAGTTCCTTTCGCTGACCCACGCCGTGACCGTCATCTTCACGCTGCTATGGCTTCCGTTCGGAAAGTTCTTCCACATCTTTCAGAGACCCGCGCAACTCGGCGTGGAGTTCTACAAGGACGTCGCCGCGCGCGGCGAGCCCGCCGCCTGCCGCCGATGCGGCCACGCGTTTTCGTCGCGCATGCATGTCGAGGACCTCGAGCGGGTCGAGCGGGAGCTCGGCTACCGGTACGAGGTCGCCGATCCGGCCGTCGGTCACTACCAGCGGATCTGCCCCCGCTGCCGCAGGGCGATGCTCGCGCTGGCCCAAGGAAGGCTAGCCGGCGAGGGACCGGAGACGGCCATCGTTCTTCCCGCCCCGATGCCCGCGTACGCCAACCCCCGGGAGGGGGCGGGCCCGCTCGGCGCCGAGGACGGCGCGAACTTCCACCCTTGAGACGAGGAGCCGTGCCGTGAGCCGTCCCGCCGCCTCTGCCGAAGCCTTCCAGGCGCTCTTCGGTCCGCACCCGTCGGTCGCCGCCGGAGCGCGGCTCGATCCCGGTGCGACGCCGGATCGGGCCGTGAAGACCCACTGCTGCTTCTGCGGGCAGCAATGCGGCATTCAGCTGCTCGTGAAGGACGAACAGGTGATCGGATTCGAGCCGTGGATGGAGTTCCCGTTCAATCATGGAAAGCTCTGCCCGAAGGGGGTCAAGCGCTACCTCCAAGGCGCGCACCCCGACCGGCTGGTGCACGCCTACCGGCGGGACGTGAGCGCGCCGTCCGGTTTTTCGCCGCTTCCCTATGAAGATGCGATCGCCAAGGTCGCATCGGAGATCGGCCGGATTCAGGCCGCGCACGGAAACGCGGCGTTCGCCTGCCTTTCCGGCGCCTCGCTGACGACCGAGAAGGCCTACCTGATGGGGAAGTTCGCCCGCGTGGCCCTGAAGACGCCCTACATCGACTACAACGGGCGGCTGTGCATGGTGAGCGCCGGCGCCGCGAACAAGAAGGCATTCGGCATCGACCGCGCGGCGAACCCCTGGTCCGACATCCCGAAGGCGGAGGTGGTCTGGGTGAGCGGCGCGAACGTGGGGGAATGCGCTCCGATCACGACCGACTACCTCTGGCAGGCGCGCGAGCACGGCGCCAAGATCATCGTCGTCGATCCGCGCATCACGCCCGCCGCGCGAGTCTGCGATCTCTACCTTCCCGTGAAGCCCGGGCGGGACATCGTGCTCTTCAGCGGCATCCTCCGGCTGATGATCGAGAACGACTGGCTCGATCACGAGTTCATCCGAACCTCGACCGTCGGTTTCGACGACGTCGCGGCGAGCGTTCGCGAATGGACTCCGAAGCGGACCGCGGAGGTCACCGGCATCGCCGAGATCGCGATCCGAAAGGCCGCGGAGTGGTGGGGAAAGGCGAAGTCGAGCTTTCTCCTCCACGCGCGCGGTATCGAGCACCATACCCACGGCGTGCAGAACTGCCTCGGGGCGATCAACATCGTGCTCGCTTCGGGACGAATCGGCCGCGAGGGCTGCGGGTACGCCACGATCACCGGGCAGGGGAACGGCCAGGGCGGTCGCGAGCACGGCCAAAAGTGCGATCAGCTCCCCGGAGGGCGGGACCTCGCCAACCCCGAGCACCGCGCCCACGTCGCAAAGTTCTGGGGTATCGACGCCGCCGATCTTCCGGGCCCTGGGGTCGACGCGTACGAGATCTTCCGGAAGGTCGACACGGGGGAGATCAGGGGCCTGCTGTCGATCTGTTTCAATCCGGTCGTGTCGCTCCCTGACAACGGGTTCGTCCGCCGGATGCTGGAGAAGCTGGAATTCTACGTCGCGATCGATTTCTTCCTGAGCGAATCCGCCTCCTACGCCGACATCGTGCTGCCCGGGTCGCTCCACGAGGAGGATGAGGGGATCGTCACCAACGTGGAAGGGCGCGTGATCAAGATCAACAAGGCGATCGCCTGCCCCGGCGAAGCCCGGCAGGACTGGCGCATCATCCAGGACATCGCCGCCGCGCTGAATCGGTCGCGCGGATTCACCTTCGGGGCGCCGAGGGAGATCCTGGACGAGCTGCGCGCGGTATCGGCGGGAGGCATCGCCGATTACGCCGGAATCACCTATGAGCGCATCGAAAAGGAGAACGGGATCTTCTGGCCCTGCCCCTCCGAGGACCACCCCGGAACGCCGCGCCTCTTCGAGCCGGGCTCGTCCAATCCGGTCGCCCATGGGAAGGGGCCGTTCTACTTCGCCGACGGCAAGGCACGCTTCGTCGTCGCCCCCTACACGCCGCCGGCGGAAGAGGTGGACGAGGCGTACCCGCTGATGCTGACGACGGGGCGGGTCGTCAGCCATTTCCTTTCGGGCGAGCAAACACGCCGCATCGGCCCTCTTCTCGACCACTGCCCCGAGCCGTACGTCGAGCTCCACCCGCGGCTCGCCGAACGCCTCGGGATCGCGGACGGGGACTGGGCGACGGCGGCGACCCGCCGAGGCGCCTGCACTCTGCGCGCGAAGGTCGTCAAGACGATCCGCCCGGACACGATCTTCATCCCGTACCACTGGGGCGGGAGGCGAAGCGTGAATCAGCTCACGATCGCGGCCCAGGATCCGATCTCGAAGATTCCGGAATACAAGGTGTGCGCCGCTCGCCTCGAGAAGGCCGCTGCTCCGCCCTCGTAGGAGACCGCATGCCCGTCCCCGACTCCATGGGCTTCTACGTCGATCCCGGCCGGTGCATCGGGTGCAACGCCTGCGTCCAGGCGTGTGGGGAGTGCGACACGCACAAGGGGCACTCGATGATCGAGCTCGACGCGATCGACCCGGCGGGATCCCCGCAAACGGTCCCCGTGGTGTGCATGCACTGCGATTCCCCCACGTGCGCGGAGGTGTGCCCGGCCGACGCGATCAAGCGGACCCCGGACGGCGTCGTTCAGACTGCGCGCAAGCCGCGCTGCATCGCCTGCAACAACTGCGTGCTCGCGTGCCCGTTCGGAGTTCCGAAGATGCACACCGATATGCATCTGATGATGAAGTGCGACATGTGCTACGACCGCACGTCAGTGGGCAAGAAACCGATGTGCGCCTCCGTGTGCCCGAGCCAGGCCCTGTTCTACGGAGCGAGGGAGGAGATCGAACGCATGCGCCCCCGATCGCGCCCGATCAACACGTTCGTGTTCGGTAACCAGGAGATCACGACGAAGGTCCACATGATGGTTCCAAGGTCGGATACGGTCGCGCGGCTCGACGTGATCGCCGCGCTCCGCGAGCCGACGTCCGGAACCCGGATGGAGGACGACATGCTCCTCGCCGGGCTCGACGATGCGGGGTGGTCCGATGAACGATGACGCGCCCGGCCGCGCGGCGACGGCCCCGGACGGAGGCCCCGACGACGCGCAGCCCGCGTGGCGCCGCGACTTTCCGATCGACTCCCTCGAGGACGATTACCGGTCGCGCCGCGATTTCACGAAGCTCCTGACGCTGACGAGCCTGGCGTTCGTCGCGGGCCAGACCTGGATCGCGCTCCTGGCGGCGCGGCGCCGCGCGCGCGGAGCGCCGCCCCGTCTCGCGATCGCCCGGCTCGACGAGCTCTCCCCGGGCGGCGCCAAGGTGTTCGCGTACCCGGCGGCCGGAGATGCGTGTGTGCTCGTCCGCATGAGAACGGGTGAGCTGGTCGCCTACGGACAGAAGTGCACCCACCTCTCGTGCCCGGTCATCCCACGCCCCGATGAAGGACGGTTCCGTTGCCCATGCCACGAGGGTTCGTTCGACCTTCGGACCGGCCGGGTGATCTCGGGCCCGCCGCGGCGGTCGCTTCCTCGCGTGACGCTCGACGTCGTCGACGGCACGATCTACGCGACCGGGCTCGCCGAGGGGATCGTATGAGCCGCTCACCCTTCATTCGCGGGCAGAGGATGACGATCCTCCTCGGGATCCTCTCCATTCAGGTGATCCTCGTGGTCCTCCAGCTCTGGTTGCTGACCGCGACCATGGATTCGTTCCTGGCGGGGCGGGACTCGGTCGTCGTACCCGCCGCATTGGCCAGCCTCGGCTGCTTCGCGCTCAACATCGGCCTTCTGCGCTACCTCCGCGCTCTCGATCGCTGAAGCGGCATGGCGTTCCTCGCCGATTTCTTCCCAGGTTACTTCGCCCTCGTGATGGCAACGGGGATCGTCTCGCTCGGCGCGAGCGCCCTCGGATTCCGGTCGCTCGCCGTCGGCCTCTTCGGTGTCAACGTCGCGGCGTATGCCGTTCTCTGGGGAATCACCCTGTCGCGCCTGGCGGTGTACCCAAGGCGGCTTCTGGCCGACCTGTCGCAGTACGGACGCGGCCCCGCGTTCTTGACGACGGTCGCGGGAACCTGCGTCCTCGGCAGCCAGTTCGGACTGATGACGCCCTGGATGGGGATGGCCCGCGCGCTCTGGTACCTCGCTCTCGGTCTCTGGGTCATTCTGGCCTATTCGTTTTTCTCCGCGGTCACGGTGCAGGATCCGAAGCCGACGCTCGAACGTGGCATCCACGGAGGCTGGCTCGTGACGGTCGTCGCCACGGAGTCGCTCGCGGTCCTGGGGGCGATCGTCGCGCCGTCGCTGCCGGTGCCCGAGCACGCGCTATTCGTCGCGCTGGCCGCTTTCCTCGTCGGTGCCATGCTCTACGGCGTGCTGATTTCGCTGATCCTCTACCGCTGGTTCTTCTTCAACATGAACGCCGCCGACGTCACGCCCACGTACTGGATCAACATGGGCGCGGTGGCGATCACGACCCTCGCCGGGTCCCGCCTGCTGCTCGCTGGCGATGCCTGGGGGTTTCTCCGAGAGATCCGGCCGTTTCTCCTGGGCGCGACCCTCTTGGCCTGGTCGGCCGCCACCTGGTGGATCCCCCTCCTCGCGATCGTCGGAGTCTGGCGCCACGGCGTGATGAGAGTCCCCCTCGCCTACGATCCGAGCTACTGGTCGCTGGTCTTTCCCCTCGGCATGTACACGACGGCGACGCTGACACTGGTCGGCGCGACGGGATTCGGCTTCCTGTCGTTCATCCCGAAAGGGTTCGTCTGGATCGCGCTCGCCTCGTGGACCTTGACCTTCGCCGGAATGGCGCGAGCGATCGTTCGCGGCGTTCAGGTCTGGAGGGTGAACGGGTTGAAGTCGGTGTCGCGGTCGTAGTAGTCCTCGCTCTCGGCGCGCTTCAACCAGGCGACGACGCGGTAGGTGATCGGGGTCGCGACCGTCTCCCAGCCGACCTTGATCAGGTAGTTGGTCGTCATCACGGTGACCAGCTGCTCGCTCGTCCAGATGCCGAAGAACGCGATCGGATAGAAGACGAGGGAATCGACCGCCTCTCCGACGATCGTCGATCCGATCGTGCGCTGGTAGAGGTGCCGCCCTTCGGACCAGACCTTCATCTTCGCCAGAACGTACGAGTTGCAGAACTCTCCCGCCCAGAAGGCGAGGAGCGAGGCCATCACGATGCGCCAGGTCGCTCCGAACACGGTCTCGTACGCCGCCTGGTGAGGCCACGACGGGGCGGGGGGAAAGTGCACGACGACCCACGCCATCAGCGAGGCGAACACCTCCGCGGCGAACCCGGCCCACACGACCTTGCGCGCGCGGGCGTACCCGTAGACCTCGGTGAGCACGTCCCCGAAAATGTAGGAAATCGGGAAAAACAGGACTCCGGCGCCGAAGGTGACGGGACCGATCTTGGCGACCTTCCCCGGGCCGATAAGGTTCGCACAGAGCAGAACGGTGACGAACGCCGCCATCACGAGGTCGTAGTAGCGGAACTGGCGGCGGGGGGCGCTCACGCGGCCGACACTCTACACCGGTCGCCTGCGAACGCGGTCCAGTGGATGGTTCGAGTCGTGAAGGCCCCCGTCCGGCGTGGGCTCTCGCTGTTTTCCACGTTGCGAGGACAAGATCCGCGCGGTACGGTCCTGAACGTGTGGGGTTGGGGACGCGAGGAGGGTCGTTCATGAAGATTGTGACATCACTGGCCTGCGCTCTTGTCTTTTTCATTTCCGCCGCGCATGCCGCGGCGCCGGGCGCCAACGGGCGCATCGCGTATCAGAACGCCGGCGCGTTGGGAACCGCGATCGCGGTCGTGGACAACGATGGCGCGGGGCTGCGCGTCTTGACGTCGGGAGCCAGCGCGACCGCGCCGGCCTGGAAGCCTGCGTCGCCGTCGATCGCGTTCGTCTCCGCCGGCAAGTTGTCGGCGGTCGATCTCGTCTCCGGCAACGTGACCGCGCTCCTCGCCGCCGACGGCTACGCGCTCTCCGCCCCCGCATGGTCGCCTGACGGCGCGAAGCTCGCGTTCATCGGCACGAAGACGGCCGACGGCAGCACCGACCTCTGGGTCGCCAACGCCGACGGCACGGGATTGACCAATCTCACCAACGACGCCGCCAAGGACGCCGATCCGGCCTGGTCCCCCGACGGCGCGAAGATCCTGTTCGCGACCGACCGCGACGGGAACTTCGAGATCTACTCCATCCTTCCCGACGGCACGGGGGCGGCGCGGCTGACCGACGATCCCTCCGCCGACCGCGACCCCGACATGTCTCCGGACGGATCGAAGATCGTCTTCGTGCGGACCGAATCCGATCTGATGCCCGCTCTCTGGACGATGAACGCCGACGGATCGAACGGCGCGGCGCTGACCGACGGCAGTTTCGCCGCCGTGACGCCGGCCTGGTCCCCCGACGGCTCGCTGATCGCGTTCGCGGGGGCGCCGGAGGCTGATTTCGACATCTGGACGATCGCTCCGAACGGGGACGGCCAGACGTTCGTCACGGGCGGATCGGGCGACCAGACCTCGCCGTCGTGGCAGACGATCGCCGCCGGCGACAACCGGCCACCGACCGCGGGCGCGGGCGCGGGCGCCACGATCGAATGCACCTCGCCCGCCGGGGCGGCCGCCCATCTCGACGGCATGACCTCGACCGACCCCGATTCCACCGCCGAGGTCAACGACATCGTCCTCTACGAGTGGTTCGAAAACTTCGGAATCGACGGCGAAAAGTTCCTCGGCACGGGGAGCACGCTCGACGCGACGCTCTCGCTCGGCGAGCACGAGATCACCCTTCAGGTGACCGACTCGGTGGGGCAGACCGCGACCGCCACGATCACCGTGATCGTCGAGGACACGACCCCGCCGGTCATCCACGTTACGGTGACGCCCGAGTTCATCTGGCCCCCGAACCACAAGATGGTGGCCGTCCACGCGACCGTCCGCGCGATCGACGCCTGCAGCCCGCAGGTCACGGTCAAGCTCGTCTCCGTGACCTCGAGCGAACCGGACAATTCGACCGGCGACGGAAACACCTCGAACGACATCCAGAACGCCTCCATCGGCACGGCCGACTACAACTTCCTGGTCCGCGCCGAGCGGAAGGGGAATGGAAACGGCCGTATCTACACCGCGACCTACAGCGCGACCGACGCGTCGGCCAACACGGCCACCGCCTCGGCCGACATCAAGGTGTCGCACGACCAGGGGAACGGTAACGGGAACGCCGGCGGAAACGGGAACGGCGACCCGAAGTCCGGCGGGGGCAAGAAGGCCCCGCCCAAGAATGGGAAGCAGCAGAAGCGCTGAGCCGCGGGCGCTGAGGTGTCGTTGATGAAGTAGCGATTGGGAGCTACTTTGTCCACATGAGCGACGACATCCTCAGCGCCTACCTCCGCGAGGTCAAACGGGGCACCCGCATCCTCGTCGTGGCGGAATTGCACGAGCCTGGCGCGGTCTACACGCACGCTCCGGGGATCGACCCGGTGCTCGACGGTTGGGCGAGGTCGGGCCAGGTGACGATGCCGACCCGCCGCAAGGAACCGCTGCCCGATTCGCCCGTCGTCCTGCCGAAAGGGTTGGCCCGGCGCCTTCTCCGGGCCGATCGCAGAGAAGCGCGCGACTGAGGGCCGTCTACCTCGAAACGTCGGCGTCCCATTCCGGATTTGAAATCGCGACCGACGGAATCGTCAGAAATCGCCCGTTCCTTGGGCGCTCTTGCGCATTCTACGGGTTGACCGTTGCTCGGGCGGAGCCGACATTGCCCTCCGAAGCTGAAGGAGGCAATAAAGAAGATGACGACCAAGCTCAAGCGAACGATTTCGGTCCTGGCGCTCCCCCTGGCGCTGGCGCTGGCCGCACCCGCGGCGCTCGCCGAGCAGGCCGTGGAGGTCCCGAATACCAAGCCCGCGGCCAAGACGGCGACCAAGACGACGACCAAGACCGGGGCCACGGTAACGCGCGATACGACCGCGACCGGCCCGAACGGCGGCACGACGGTCGCGCACAGCGTCAGCGAGTGGCACCCGGGCTCGGTGACGACCACGACGACGCGCACGACGACGGCGCCCACGACCAAGCACCGTCACGGTACCCATCATCAGCACAACTGATCGAAACTCGACGGGCCCGGAACGAACGAAGGGGGAGCCGCGCGGCTCCCCCTTTTCTTTCGCCCGACTCAGTGCGAGGACGTGGTGATCCGCACGTTGTCGATGCCCAGATTCCAGATCTGGAAAAAGTAGAAGAAGCCCGGCTCGCCGAAGAGGAAGCTGACCCGATCGACGTTCGTGATCACGTCGTTCCAGGCGGCGTCCTCGGAGAGATTGCCGCAAACGCCGGAGAGCTCCCACCCCGGCGGCAGCGTCGTGTTGTCGGATTTCACCCGGAAGTCGAACGTCTTCCAACCGGTGCCGGGCTTGGGAACGTTCTTCGAGCCGACGTACACGGCATCGCAGTCGTCCGACGTGTCGTCGGGGGTCCCCATGTCGCTGTACAGGTCGAGCGAGACCGGGCGCCCGTCGACCGAGAATCCGACGCTGAAGATGTCGATGTCGATGCCGAGCGAGGTGACCCCCATCGCCCGGTAGTCGCCCACGAACATGGTCGCCGAGGGAAGGCCGGCGATCGTCAGCTCGGCTGCATCCTCGGTGGGATTTCTCAGGTAGCTGCCGGGGTTCCCGCCGAACCCCAGGATCGCGTCGTAGGTGCCGATCCGGAAGGTGGCCTGGTCGAGCGTTCCGTCGAACGTCTCGGTGGTTGTGGTGGTCGTGGTCGCGGCGGCCGCGGTCACGGCGAGCGCGGCGGTGGCAAGCGCTCCCGCCCGGACGATTCTCATCATCGCAGTTCCTCTCCCACGGCAATGGCGTACGGGCCGTGCAGAGAAACTGGTACCGCGAGGCCGCGGCCCGCGCCACCGGGGAGCCGGTAGCGTGGGTCGCGGGATGGGGACGGTTCCTGCGTCAGTTCCCTTGCGAGCGGCCGCGCTTGGCGTTCGGGCGCTTGGTGGACCCGCCGGAAGTGACGACGGGCGTTCCCGATGTCACCGCAGGTCCGGTGCCGGAGCAGACCAGGGCGTTGAAGTCCTGCCCGGAGTCCACGGCGCCGGCGTTCGGTCCGCCCTGAGCCTTCGGGACCGCAACGGCGCTGGCCGACGCTGCGGAGTTCCCGCAGGCATCGGTCGCCGTCACGTGCACGTCGTAGACGCGGCCGTCTCCGGTCCCCGCGCGCTCGGACCGCAAGAGCACGGCACCGCCGCCGATCATGGCGTCGGGACAGTGATTGGGGCCGCCGGAGCCGAGCTCGAGCGCCGGATCCTCGTCGCTCGAGACCGCGAGTGCTGTGGCGGGCGAATTGGGATCGCAGGCGTCCACCGCCTTGAAGGCGAACCCGACGTCCACGAACTTGTGGTTCGGCGGCCAGAGGGTGCTCTGCTTGACGGAGCTGGTCACCGCCGGGGGAGTCGTATCGATCGTCTTGACCGTCTGATCGCAGCTTGCGTGGTTCCCCGACGGGTCGGTCGCCGTCCACGTGCGGGTGATCGTCTTGGTGCCGCCGCAGTTGGGAACGACCACGTCGGCGTGGCCGATCGTGGGGGTCGAGCAGTTGTCGACGGCGGTGGCAACGCCGGTCGCCGACGGATCGGTGTTCGCGGGACATTCGAGCGTCGCGTTCGCGGGGCAGGTGACCGACGGCGGAGTCGTGTCGTCGAGCGCCACGCTTGCCGTGCAGGAGCTCTTCTCGCCGGCCTGGTCGGTGACGGTCAGCTCCACGGAGTGGCTTCCGGCGCCGCAGACCTGAACCGACGGGACGCAGGCGACCGGGACACCGTCGGCCTTCGTGATGCAGCGCGAGGCGATGTCGGGGTCGCCGTTCGGATCGAACGAGCCGCCGTCGGCGTCGGTCGCGGAAACGGTGGCGCAGCAGCTGCCGTCGGCGATCTTGACAACCGTCTGGCAGACCGCCGTGGGAGCGCGATTCGGAGCCTGGAGGACGAGGGAGTACTGCTGGCTCCCCCCGAACGGCATGCGCACTGTGACACCGTCCGGCTCGAGGACGCTGACCCGGGCCGTCCAGGTGCCGCTCGGAAGGGGGGTCGAGCTGGTCAGCACCACCTGCTCGACGTTGTTGAGGCGGTCGACACCGGGGGCCGCGGGGCCGAAGAAGTTCTGCGCGCCGTTGTCCGCGCCGGAGCAGGTCCCGACCTGGATGCCATTGACTGAATTTCCATCGCAATCCCGCGGCGTCACCGCGGGGAGCACGAGCGGGAGGTGCTGCCCGCCGAGCGAGTCGACGACGACCAGATCGAGGTCGTTGACGAGCTGCCGCGCGCCGTCGTTCGAGTTGGGAGTTCCGGCGAGGTCGTCCCAGGCGAGGGTCACGCGGACCTCGCGCTGCCCGGCGACGACGGGGAAGGTCAGGTTATCGGTCGGGTTCGAGACGCTGACCATGTCCTCCCGGAACGCGGTGGGGGAGGCGCCGGCGACGATCCGCACCGCCTGCTGCGCGTCGACGAGGCCGTACCCGGTCGCCCAGTCGGGGCCGGCGCCGTACGTCACGGCAGCTCCGGTGTCGTAGTTGATCGTGGGATCGGTCCCGGTCAGGTCGTCCGCGCTCTGGATCAGGATCGCCTTCATCGTGGAGGGGAGGGGCGGGTGGACGTCGATGTCCACGGCCTGGGTCGCCGCGTATTGCTCGAGCATCAGCGCGACGATCCCGGTCACCGCGGGGGCGGCCATCGACGTTCCGCTCTTCGACCTATAGCCGTTGCCGGTCGCCGGGTTGCCGTTCCCGTCGGAATCGGCGCCGACCGAGGTCACGTTCTGACCGACCGCGGTGACGTCGGGCTTCAGCCGGCCGTCGGAAGTGGGCCCCATGCTCGAGAAGAACGCGTGGACGCTCCCCTTGTCCATCGCGCCGACGTCGATGCAGTTCTTGCAGGGGCTCAAGATCGAAAAGTACCCGGCCTTGAACGCAGCGGGGCAGCCGCCGGGGTACTGCGGAAAATTCCCGTCGGGGATCGTGTCGCCGTCGCAGTCGCGCGGGCCGACCGAGGCGTTGTTCGCGGCGGCCCAGACGGCGGGACGGGGAGGGACTCCGGGGCTATCCCCGCGGACGATGCGGTCCACCGACTGCACGGCGGCGTCGTACTGGTTCTGCATCTGCAGGACGTACGAGTGGTTGGTGACGTCGACGCCGTGGTTGACGATCGCGTCCTGGAAGACCGACGCGTTGCCGCCGGCCTGGCCGTACGCCGCGATCCCCGCGCGGGGCGCCATGCCCCGCCACTCGAACGCGGTCCCGCCGTTGGGGTTCGACGCGTCGTCGTTCTGGTTGCTCTGGGCGCCGCTTCCCGCCGCGATCCCGGCGACGTGGCTCCCGTGATCGACGCCGTTGTCGAGGCTGACGATGATCCGGCCGGTGAAGTCGGCGTGCTCGTTGTCCACACCGGTGTCCATGATCCCGACCTGCACGCCGTTCCCTGAGATCCCGGAGTAGACACCGGTCGTCGTGTCGAGCTTTTGCACCTCGTCCACGTGCTCGAGCCGCCTCACGTCGTTCAGAGTCGGCAAGAGCGGGACGGGACCGGGCTGGACCCACTGCACCGGGTCCTTCGCCACGAGGGCGGCAATCTCATCGACTCCCGCATCCACCGTCCACAATCCGTCGGAATACATCGACGCTTCGAGCTGCAATCCCGCGAAGAGGGCCCGCTGGTCCTCCGCGGACACGCCCGGGAAGAACCGGACGAAGACCTCGGACACCTGCGTCACCGCCGGGGTGGAATTCGCGACCAGCTCCGTTTCGAGCTTGTCCTCGGGCTGGAGCGGCATGACGCAGCGGACCAGCCCCACGAACGTCGGGTCGTCCGGGACGACGTCCTTCGAGATCGCCGCCAGGTACGCCGCCCCCGTCCCGCTCTGCCCGTTCAGGTAGGCGAGAAGCTCGATCCCGACTTCGCGCAAGGCGACGATGTCGTCCGTGTGCCCTTCGGAGTTCGGCGTGGCGTGGGGGAGCGTCTTCAGCTGCACGATCCCGTGCGTGATCGGGTCGGTCGAATTCTTGATCGCGTCGAGGAAGGCCGTGTCGATCGTGCAATCGGCGCCGATCACCCGGTTCTTGAGCGGGATCGTGAAGTCGAGCTCCTCCGCGGCCGCGGCGCGCTGCCGCTCCCTCAGGCGATCCCGCCGATCCGCCGGGTCGCGATCGCCCCCCGTGACCGGACGGGCCGCGGCACCGGAGATCGCGGCCAAGGACACGGCCGCAATCATCGAAAGGCGGGCCGCAAAGGGCACCGCCGAATTCTTGTCAAAGCTCCACATGTCGTCTCCCTGAGCCCGAGCCCGGGCCGCCATCCCGGCGGGCGATGGAATCGATGCTGCAAGCGGGAAGCCACGGAATCGGGGCTGAGCGAAGGCACTTCGGGCTCCGCGCCATATCGATGTGCGAAAGCGCGAATGCGGAATCGTAGGATCAGGCCGCCGCGGGCGTGTGGGGCGGCGGCTGGGACTAGAATGCCGCTGCCCCCATAGCTCAGTCGGTTAGAGCGGCGGACTCATAATCCGCTGGTCCCTGGTTCGAGTCCAGGTGGGGGCACTCTACCTTCCATGGAAGGTATGTCTCCGACCGAATTCCGGTTACCGGTCCGGAACGGGCAGCGGCACACAAAGCGCTCACGTCGAGACGCCGGCAAACGATTCTCGAAACGCAATCGCAGTACATCTATCTGAACGAATCATGGCGAGAGGATCAGCTTGACCAGGCTCGTATATACCAGTATATAGGCACTGGGATTTGAGTGATGCCACCTCCATCGAAGAAGCCGAAGACGACGTTCCTGGTTGAGCTCTCGCCCGATCTGGCACTTGATCTTGCGGCGTTCCTCCGAGTCCACTTCGATGCCTCCCGCGCAACGGTGGTCAGGGAGGCGCTGAACAGATTTCTTCAGGCCCAATTGGAGGAGGACTCGGCCGCGAGGAGACGATTCGAGCACGTGCGGAAGGAGCTGGGCGGTGAAAGTGGTCCAATTCGCCTTGTTGAACATCGCGGCAGGAAGATTCGCCGTGTGTAGCACTCGCATGATGACGTGGTGATAGACCGTGTCCACTTTTCAGTAACTCGATTGGTCGAGTTGAGGACAGCGACGAGTTCGCGCGCCGCTGGAGTGACTGTCGAGGCGAACGGCCACTGGTGTTCGATCGATCTGGGGATACGCATGCGACCGCAATAGACCCGGGGAAGTTGGAGAGGATTGGCAGAAGATGGCGACCGCAGACCAACTAAAGGCACTCATTCGTAGCCACGCCGATGGCGATGAGGAGCGCTTCTACGCCATCGCGATGCAAGTTGCAGCGCAGGCCGCGCGCAACGGGCATACGCGGTTTGCACAAGAGCTCCGCGACCTCGTCGATCGCGCCAGAGACCGTGCGAAAGTCGCGACGCCAGGGCAGCGACCGAAGCCGGTCCCGGTGGTTCAGCCGCGCGGTGAGCTCGTCGGACTCCTGACTGCCGCCTACCCCAAGAATCGCCTTGCTGACATGGCGCTCGACAACGCGGTGCGCGTAAGAATCGAACGGGTCCTCGTCGAGCAGCGACAACGCGAGCGCATTCAAGAGCATGGTCTCGTTCCTCTCCGGAAACTCCTGCTCATCGGTCCTCCCGGCACGGGCAAGACGATGACAGCCGCCGTGCTCGCGGGCGAACTCGGCCTGCCACTGTTCACGATTCAACTCGACGGTCTGATAACCAAGTACCTTGGGGAGACCGCGGCGAAGCTGCGACTCATCTTCGATACGATTCAGCAAACGCGGGCTATCTACCTCTTCGACGAATTCGACGCGTTGGGTGGCGAGCGCACCGCAAAGAACGATGTCGGCGAAATCCGCCGTGTGCTGAACTCGTTCCTTCAGTTCCTTGAAGTAGACGAGTCGGACAGCATTGTTGTCGCAGCCACGAATCACTCACAGTTGCTCGATCGCGCACTCTTCCGCCGATTCGATGCGGTAGTCGAGTACTTGCTGCCGTCAAGCGAGATCGCCGAAAAAGTCATGCGCGCAAGACTTGCGCTGCTCGACACATCCCGTGTGCAGTGGTCCGCTGTCCTCCGCGCCGTCGAGGGCCTCAGCCACGCCGATCTAGTCCGATCGTGCGACCACGCCGCGAAGAAGGCGATTCTGGCGCACCGCACAAGAATCGAGACGACCGAACTCGTCGAGGCCCTGAGCGAGCGCCGCTCTACGCAGGGATAGTCGGCGAGCTTGGCAAACAATGGCAGCTCCACGGAAT
>JBGQLU010000066.1:0-19729 GCA_041500265.1 Acidobacteriota bacterium
GCGCGGGGGGCTCCGCGTGAAACGGGCGGCGCTGCTTCTCGTGGTCGCGGCGTACGGCGCTGCTCCGGCCGCCTCCTCCGCGAAGCTCGAGCTCGCCTCGACCGAGGCGCGGATCGGCGATGCGATAGGGGCGCGGATCGTGGTCTCCCTCGATCCCGGCACGCGCCTGGGCGCGGACCCCGTCCCCGCGGAGTGGGGGGACGCGCAGGTCCTGTCCGGGGCGTGGCAGCCCGAGGCTCCGGGCGCCCCGAGCGGAACGCGCGTCTGGTCCGGCACGATCGCGATCTACAAGGTGGGCGCCGTCACGGTCCCCGCGGTCGCGCTCCCGGTCACCGAGGGGGAGCGCGCGGCGACCGTGGCGACGGCGCCGGTCTCCCTGACGATCAAGGGCACGGTCGGTCCCGGGAAGCCGGGAGAAGGGGACCTCGACCTCGCGAACCTGAAGCCTCCGGCCTCGATCCCGCCCGACTACGGCCCGCTGAAGAAGGGCCTGGCGGCGCTCGCGGCGCTCCTGGCCGCCACCGGGATCGCCTGGTGGCTCTACCGGCGCTACGCCTCGAAGTTCGCCGCCGTCGCCGTCCCGGTGGACCCGTTTCGCAAGCTACCGCCGCACGTCTGGGCGTACGAAGAGCTGCGCAAGCTCCTCGACCGGCGGCTCGCCGAGGAAGGGAAGATCGGCGCCTTCTACGACGAGCTGACCCGCATCGTGAAGATGTATCTCGAGGGCCGGTACCGGATCGACCTCCTCGAGCGAACGACGGCGGAGGTTCCCGCCGCCTTGCAGCAGGCCGGGGCGCCGGCCGAGCCGGCGCGGCTGGCGCGAACGCTCCTCTAGGCGGGAGATCTGGTGAAGTTCGCGCGGGTCCGCTCGGGTCCCGCCGAGTGCCGCGCGTCGGTGGACCAGGCGTACCGGCTCGTCGATCTCACCAAGCCCACGGAGGCGCCCGCCGTCTTGCCGGCGGATGCCCCCGCCGCAGCGGAGACGGCGCGATGACCCGCCTGGCCGCCCCCTGGGCCCTGGCGCTCCTGCCGGTCGCCGGCGCGGGCATCTGGTGGCTCGTCCGGCGCCGCAGGACGATCGATCCTCGACTGTCGTTTCCCTCCGCGGCGATGTTCGGCGCCATTCCGGCGTCTCCGTGGGCCCGGCTCGAGGCGGCGCTTCCATGGGCGCGTGGGATCGTGCTGGCGCTCGTGGTGGTAGCGCTGGCGCGGCCGCAGGCCGGCGCCGCGCTGACCACCGTGTCGTCCCAGGGGATCGACATCGTCATCGCCCTCGACATCTCGGGGTCGATGCGGTGCGAGGACACGCGTCCGAGGAGCCGCCTGAACGTCGCGAAGGAGAGCATCGGCCGGTTCGTCGCCGGCCGGCCGTCCGACAGGATCGGCCTGGTGGCGTTCGCCACCGTCGCCGGGACGCGCTGCCCGCTGACGCTCGACCACGACATGCTGGCTCAGTTCATCGATCAGCTCGACTTCGCGCCCCCGGGAGAGGACGGCACCGCCCTGGGGATGGGGCTGGCCTCCGCGGTGAACCGGCTCCGCGCCTCGAAGGCGAAGAGCAAGGTCGTCGTCTTGGTCACGGACGGCCGGAACAACGCCGGCCAGATCGGCCCCGAGGCGGCCGCGGATGCGGCCCAGGCGCTCGGCGTCAAGATCGACACGATCGGCGTCGGATCCGAGGGGATGGTCCAGTGTCTCGTCGACGATCCCCGAGGGGGCCGGCACTACGTCAGCGTGCAAGCCGATCTCGACGAAGAGCTTCTCCGCAAGCTGTCGGCCTCGACCGGCGGGCGGATGTGGCGCGCCGCCGACGCCAAGGGATTCGAGCAGGCGTTCCGCGACATCGACGCCCTGGAGAAGACGACGGTGGAGAGCCGGATCCGCGTCCTCTACTCGGAACGGTTCGCGGGCGTCCTCATCGCGGCGGGGGCGCTGCTCGGCCTCGAGCTCCTGCTCGCCGAGACGCGGCTGAGGAGGCTTCCCTGATGCGCTTCGCCACGCCTCAGGCCCTCTGGGCCCTGCTCCTCGTGCCCGCGGTGGCCGCGCTCCTGATCGCGGTGGGAGCGCTCCGGCGGCGAGCGCTGGCCCGGTTCGCCGGCGGCCCGGCGTGGGCGGTGCGGGCCTCGGGGCAGGTCAGCGAGCACCGGCGGGGGGTGAAGGCGGTCTGCCTTCTCGTCGCGCTGGCCGCCGGCGTCCTGGCGCTCGCCCGCCCGCAGTGGGGTTCGGGAACCGAATCGATCACCCGGAAGGGGATCGATCTCGTGATCGCGATCGACACGTCGAAGAGCATGGACGCCGAAGACGCGCCGCCGAATCGCCTGGCGCGGGCGGTCCGCGCCGCCGAAAAGCTCCTGGACGAGCTCGAAGGGGACCGCGTGGCCCTCGTCACCTTCGCCGGGAGCGCGTCGGTCGCCTGTCCGCTCACCCTCGATCACGAGGCGATCCGCCTGTTCCTCGAAGGTCTCGACACCGAGTCGGTCTCGGTGGGAGGGACCGCGCTCGCGGAGGCGGCCGAAGCCTCGATTCGCGCCCTCGGCCCGTCGGAGTCCGGGGCGGGGGAGGCGAAGGGGCGGGCCGTCCTCGTCATCTCGGACGGCGAGGACCACGAGGGGGGCGTCGAAGCCGCGGAGCGCGAGCTCAAGAGGAGCGGCGTCACCGTGTTCGCGATCGGCGTGGGAACGGAACAAGGCGCCCCGATTCCCGCCGGCGAAGCCGGCGCCTACAAGAAGGACCGGGACGGCAAGCTCGTCACGACCCGCCTCGACGAGCGTCCGCTCCGCGCGCTCGCGGTCGAGACCGGCGGGCGCTACTACCGCGCGACCCCCGCGGAAGGAGAGATCGCCGAGGTCGCGAAGGCGATGGAGGCGATGGATGCCGCGGGGTCGGGGACGGTGCTCCGCACGCGATGGGTGGAGCGGTTCCAGATCCCCCTGGCGGTGGCGCTCTTGGCACTCCTCGTCGAAACGGCCCTGACCGATCGGAGGAAGACCTCATGATCCGCCCTCTGGCCCTGCTCCTCCTCGCCGGCGTCTCCTCGCTCGTCGGCGGCGAGGCCCACCGCCGCACCGAAAAGGGGAACGCTCTGTACGAACGCGGCGCGCACCCGGAAGCCCTCGACGAGTACGGCAAGGCGCAGGCGGTCGCGCCGACCGCCCCTCAGCTGCCCTACGACATCGGCAACGTCCTCTACCGGCAGAAGAACTACGCCGGCGCGGCCGAGGCCTACGAGCGCGCCCTGGGAAGCGCCCCGCCCGACCTGGCGCCGCACATCGCCTACAACCTCGGGAACGCCCTCTACCGCGACGAGCGCTACGACGACGCGGTCAAGGCCTACGTCCGCGCGCTCAAGGGGGCGCCCCAGGACGCCGACGCGAAGCGGAATCTCGAGCTGGCGCTGCGTGCGCTCGAGATCCAGAAGCAGAAAAAGCAACAGAACCCGCAGCAGCAGCAGAAAGAGCAGAAGCAGGAACCTCAGGGGGGGAAAGACCAGAAGAAACCCTCCGGCGACCCGAACCAAAAGCAGCCGCCGCAGCCGAACGACGACGGTTCCGACAGCAAGCCGAATCCGAACGACTCCAAGGACAAGTCGAACGAGCAGCCCCGGCAGGGAGGGATGTCTCCCGAGGAGGCCAAACAGCTCCTCGACCGGGTCGCCGGCCAGGAGCGGGACGACAAGAAGAAGGGGCGTGCCCACCCGGCGGTCCGGAGCGACAACTCGAGGGAGAAGGACTGGTGATTCGCTTCCCTCTCGGCGCTCTGGCGCTCGTGGCCGCGGCCCTCGCCGCCGGCGCCGCCCGAGGGGCGGATGCGCCGCGGGTGAAGGCGGAGATCCTCCCTCAAGGGCGGATCACCGACACGACCCAGGTGCGCCTGGTCGTCACCGTGGACGGGGAGTCGAGCCTGGACGTCTCGACCCCGACGCTGCCGGCGATGAAGAACCTCCGCGTCGTGTCCGGGCCGTTCACGCAGCGCCAATCCTCGATGTCGATCGTCAACGGGGTGTTCACGAACGACAGCTCGGTCAGCTTGACCTACATCCTCCTCCCCCAGGGGGCGGGTCCGGCCGAGATCCCGCCGTTCGAGATTCAGGTCGGGAAGACCTCGTACAGGACGCAGGCGCTGACGTTCAAGGTGGAGGCCGGAGGGGGCGCCCCGCCCCCGCCCGGGGCCGCCTCCCCGGGGCGCCGCGTTCCGCAAGGCGACGGCGACGATGCCTCGGTCGACGTCTTCCTCGAGTCGCGCCTGTCCGCGACCTCGGCGTGGGAGGGACAGCCGGTCCTCTTCGAGACCACGCTGTACGCCGCCGCCCGGGTCACCGAGTTCGGATGGATCGAGGAGCCGACGATCCGCGGCGCCTGGGTGGACACCCCGCAGCTCGATCCTTCGCGCGAGGGGGCGCGCGTCGAGCGGGGCGGGCGGATCTACCTGGCGATCCCGGTCGCGAGAAAGGTCATCGTGCCCACGGCCGCCGGCTCGATCGCGATCCCCTCGTCGGTGGCGAACATCCAGGTGGAACGCCCCGCCCGGGACCGCTTCGGGTCGTTCTTCGGCCTCGACCCCGTCGTCAACCTCGTGCGGCGCACTGCCCCGCTGACCCTGCAGGTGCGCCCCCTTCCCGAGGCCGGCAAGACCCCCGACTTCCAGGGGGCCGTCGGATCGTTCCGGATCACGACCACCTGCGACCGCCGCGACGCGCAGGTGGGGGACGCGATCGCGGTGCGCGCGACGATCGAGGGGCAGGGCTCGCTCCAGGCCGCGCCGCCCCCGCGCTGGACGGCGCCCCCGGAGGTCAAGGTCTTCGATCCGAAGGTCGTCGTGAACGAGGCGACCGGTGCCAACCATCTGAGCTCGCGCAAGACGTGGGAATGGGTCGTGGTCCCCCTCTCCCCGGGAAGCGTCTCCCTCCCGCCGGTCGCCTTCTCGTACTTCGACGCCGAGTCGGGGGCGTATCGCGTAGCACGGGGCGAGCTGCCGCCGATCGCCGTCGTGCGAGGACCGGGGCCCCAGGATTCGGGAATCGCGCGGGGTGAGGTGCAGCCGAACGTCCGGGACATCGCGTTCATCAAGATGCGCCGCGGGCCGCTGCGCGAGAGCGTGGCACCGCCGAGCCGCCGGCCGTGGTTCCTCGCCCTCTTCGCCCTACCGCTTCTGGCCACGCCGATCGGGATCTGGGCGGGACGGCGGAGTCAGAGGCTCAGGACCGACCACGGCTTCGCGCGCGGCCGCCGGGCCGCGCGGGCCGCCGGAAAGCGCCTCGCCCATGCCGAAGCCCGCGCCGCGGACCCGGTCGCTTTCCACGAGGCGATCGCCCGCGCGCTGGTCGAATACGTCGCCGATCGTGCCAACCGGCCGGCGGCCGGGCTCACCTATGACGAGCTCGACGCGATCCTGGAAGGGAAGGGTGTGGCTCCCGAGCTGCGGCGCCGCTACCGGGTCTGCCTCGAGAACTGCGACTTCGCCCGGTTCGTCCCCGATTCCCATCGCGCGGGTGGGCGCGGGGAGGCCGCCTCCGAGGCTCGCGGGATCGTGGCGGCGCTGGAGGCGGCGTGGTGAGGATCGGCCTCCGAACGCTTGCGCTCGCCGGCCTCGTCGTCCTGGCCTCGATCCACCAGGCCGTCGCGGAGACTCCCGAAGAGGCGTTCGACCGCGGTTGCAAAGCGTACGAGCAAGGAAAGTGGGACGACGCCGCCGAGACGTTCCGGGCGCTCGTCCGGTACGGATTCTCCGATGCGCGGCTCGAATACAACCTCGGCAACGCGGAGTTCAAGCGCAATCACGTGGGGGAGTCGATCCTCCACTACGAGCGCGCGCGGCGGCTCGACCCCGGGGACGCGGACATCGTGGCCAACCTCGCGCTGGCGCGCGGCCGCCTGCGGGACGTCGTCCTGGACCCCGACGATGCCGGCCCGGTGGCCGCGGTGCGCGCGGCGCAGGACCGCCTCGGCGAGGACGGCCAGGCGTGGCTCACGCTCCTGGGGGTGTGGGCCGCGCTGGGTATCGTCACGTGGTGCGGGTCGCGGGCCGGCGGCTTCACGCCCGGTCGGAGCTGGGCGCTCGCCGGGACGTTCTTGGCGACGGCCTTGCTGTTCGCATCGTGGCGCTCGACCTCCGCGCGTCTTTCGGGAACGCCTCGCGCCGTCGTGATGAAGTCGTCCGTCGACGCGCTCGCGGGACCGGGTCTCAACAACGCCTCGCTGTTCACGCTGCACGAGGGGACCGCGGTGACGATCGAGGCGGATCGGGACAGCTGGATGCAGGTCGCGCTCCCCAACGGTCTTTCGGGATGGGTCGCCCGTGACGATGTCGAACGGATCTGAGCGGCCGGAGGCGCCGCCCCCCGCGGGTCCGCTCGGGATCTACGTCCACCTCCCTTTCTGTTCCGTGCGTTGCTCCTACTGCGACTTCCCGACGGTCGCTGGGCGCGACGACCGGATCGAGCCCTACCTCGACGCGCTCCGCCGGGAGATCGAAGGCCACCAGGAGGGCGCGGCCGGGCGCGCCGATACGGTCTTCTTCGGCGGCGGGACCCCCTCGCGGCTGACCCCCGAACAGCTCCTGCGGGTCCTCCGCGCGCTCCACGGGCGCTTCGCGATCGATGCCGGCGCCGAGATCACCCTGGAGGGAAACCCCGAGTCGCTCACCCGGGAGCGGCTCGACGGCTTCCGGCGGGCGGGGGTCACCCGGATCAGCGTCGGCGTCCAGTCGCTCGACGACGGCGTGCTCCGGCGCGCCGGCCGGGCCCACGACGCCCGCGGCGCGGAGCGCGCGGTCGAGGAGGCTCTCAAGGCGGGATTCGCCGAGGTCTCCCTGGACCTGATCGCCGGGCTCCCGGGAGAGGACCTCGCGCGGTGGCCCGAAACGGTGCGCCGCGCGGCCGCCCTCGGCTCCGACCACGTGTCGGTCTACCTCCTCGAATCGGACAAGGACACCCCGTTGGGCCGGGCCGTCCGCGGAGGGCGGGAGTCGCTCGCGGACGACGACGCGATGGCGTCGGCCTACGAGTCCACGGTGGAGGTCCTCGAGCGGGGCGGTTTCGAGCAGTACGAGATCTCGAACTTCGCGCGAGGCGGCCGCCGCTCGCGCCACAACCTGAAGTACTGGACCGATGTCCCGTACGCGGGATTCGGGCTCGGGGCTTCCGGCTACTTCGGCGGCGAGCGCCGCTCGAACCGGCGCGACCTGGACGGGTACGTGCGCGACCTGACGGCCGGGGTCGACCCGGCGGCGGAGCGCGATCCCTACGATTCCGGCCGCCGTCTCGAGGAAGCGCTCTTCCTGGGCTTGCGCGTGGTCGAGGGGGTGGACCTCCGCGAGCTCGGCGCGCGCTACGATGCCGATCCGGACCGCCGCTTCGCCGCGGCCTGGGAGCGCGGGCAGGCCGCGGGCCTGATCGCGCGGGAGGGATCGCGCCTCCGTCTGACCCGCGACGGACGTCTGCGCTCGAACGAGTTGTTCGCCGATCTTCTCGGAGCCGCCGGATGAGCACGCTGGTCGATCTCAGGAGCGACACGGTCACCAAGCCGACGCCGGCGATGCGGCGCGCGATGGCCGAGGCCGAGGTCGGGGACGACGTCTACGGCGAGGATCCGACGGTGCTCCGCCTCCAGGAAGCGACGGCATCCCTCGTCGGCTTCCCCGCCGGGTTGTTCGTCCCGACCGGAACGATGGGCAATCAAATCGCCGTCCAGCTTCTCGCCCGCCGCGGGACCGAGGCGATCGTCGATGCCGACAGCCACGTCTACAACTACGAGCTCGGCGCGATGGCCGCCTGGGCCGGGGTTCTCCCTCGCGTGCTCCGGGGACGCAGGGGCGTGCCGGACTCGGACGAGGTCGAGATCGAGTGCCGCCCGAAGCCGTACTACGACGCGCCCGTGACCCTCCTGTTCCTCGAGAATACGCACAACCACGCGGGAGGGGCCGTGCTGGCCCAAGATCGCAAGGCGGCGCTCTTGGCGGCGGCGCGAAAGCACGGTGTGGCGGCGCATCTCGACGGCGCGCGCCTTTTCAACGCGGCCGCCGCCCTGGATCTGCCCGCGGCGGACCTCGCCTCCGGGTTCGACTCCGTGATGATCTGCCTCTCGAAGGGGCTCGGCGCCCCGGTCGGCTCGGTGGTGTGCGGCTCGTCCGCGTTCATCGAAGAGGCTCGGATCGTCCGGAAGCGCCTCGGCGGCGGGATGCGGCAGGTCGGCGTGCTCGCGGCGGCCGGCCTCTACGCGCTCCGTGAAAACGTCAGGCGGCTCCCCGAGGATCACGCGCGAGCGAAACGGCTCGCGGTGGCCATCGCGGAGATTCCGGGATTCCGGGTCGATCCCGACGACGTGGAGACCAACATCGTGATCGCCGGGGTCGATCCCCCGGATCGCGCGGAAGCGGTGCTGGAGGAGCTTCGCGTGCACGGGGTGTTGGCCGGCCTCATGGGGTACGGGCGCATCCGATTCGTCACCCACCTCGACGTGGACGATGCGGGCATCGAGCGCGCCGCCGACGCCCTGCGGGCGCGGCGGTAGCTATAATCGCCGGTCCAACCTCGGGGAGGCCCTCGTGAATTTCGCGTTCACCGAAGAACAAGACCTGCTGAGGCGCTCCGTCCGGGCGTTCGCGGAGTCCGAGATGCGCCCGCACGTCATGACGTACGACGAGGCGCAGGAGTTCCCCTTCCCGATCGTCCGGAAGGCGGCGGAGCAGGGGTATTACGGGATCCTCTTCCCGGAGGATCTGGGAGGGGCGGGGCTCGGCTACGTCGCTTACGTGATCGTGGTGGAGGAGCTCTCGCGCGTGGACGGCTCGATCGGAATCTCGGTCGCCGCCCACAACTCACTGTGCACCAACCACATCTTCGCTTGCGGCGACGACGCCCAGCGCCGGCGCTATGTCCCGAAGCTCGCCAGCGGGGAGTGGATCGGCGCCTGGAGCCTGACGGAGCCGACGGCGGGGAGCGACGCGGGCGGGACGAAGACGGTGGCGCGGCCGTCGCCCGGAGGGGGCTGGATCCTGAACGGCTCCAAGACGTTCACCACCCACGGGTCCGTGGCCGACGTCACCGTCGTGTTCGCGGTCACCGAACCGGCGAAGGACCGGAAGGGGATCTCCGCGTTCGTGATCGAGAAAGGGACGCCGGGGTTCCGCCCCGGCAAGAAGGAAAACAAGATGGGCTTGCGCGCCTCCGATACCGCCGAGGTGATCATGGAGGATTGCGCGGTCCCGGCGGAGGCGATGATCGGCGAGCCGGGCGCGGGGTTCGTCGATGCGATGAAGATCCTGGACGGCGGGCGGATCTCGATCGCCGCCTTGGCGCTCGGGATGGCGCGCGGAGCCTACGACGCCGCGATCCGCTATGCGATGGAGCGCGAGCAGTTCGGCCGCCCGATCGCGGAGTTCCAGGCGATCCAGCACATGCTGGCGGAGATGGCGACCCGCCTGGACGCGGCATCGCTCCTCGTCTACCGCGCCGCGTGGATGAAGGATCAAGGGATGAAGACGACGCTCGAGTCGTCGATGGCGAAGCTGTACGCCTCCGAGGTCGGCGTGTGGGTGGCGGATCGCGCCCTCCAGATCTTCGGCGGCTACGGGTACGTCAAGGACTTCCCCGCCGAGAAGTACTACCGCGACATGAAGCTGTGCACGATCGGCGAAGGAACGAGCGAGATCCAGAGGCTCGTCATCGCGCGCGAGCTGCTGAAGGCCCTGGAGTGAGCCTCGTCCCGCGCGTGCTCTCGGGCGACGTTCGCGCCCTCGCGCGCGCGATCAGCCTCGTCGAGGAGAACGGTCCCGGCGCCGCCGACCTCTTGCGCGCCGTCTTCCCGCACACCGGCCGCGCGACCGTGATCGGCATCACCGGACCGCCCGGAGCGGGGAAGTCGAGCCTCGTGGACCGGATCGTCGAGATTTACCGGGCGGGCGGGCGCCGTGTCGGCGTCGTGGCGGTCGACCCCTCGTCGGCCTATTCCGGCGGCGCGATCCTCGGAGATCGGGTGCGGATGCAGCAGCACGCCGTGGATCCGGGGGTCTTCATCCGTTCGATGGCCGGCCGGGGCCACCTGGGCGGGCTCTGCCGCGCGGCGAGCGATGCCGTGGACCTCCTCGACGCGGCCGGGTACGACCCGGTCATCGTGGAGACCGTCGGGGTCGGACAGGACGAGATCGAGATCGCCCGCGCGGCCGACGTGGTCGCGGTCGTCCTCGTCCCGGGAATGGGGGACGACATCCAGGCGATCAAGGCCGGAATCCTCGAGATCGCCGACCTGTTCGTCATCAACAAGGCCGACCGCCCCGGGGCCGACAAGGTCGCGGCGGACCTGGAAGCGATGATGGCGCTCGTCCCCGCCTCGCGGCGTTCGCGGCCGCCGATCTTCCGCACCGTCGCCATCGACGGCACGGGCGTCGCCGCGGTGTGCGAGGGCCTCCTCGGATTCGTCGCCGCCTCCGGGGAGGACCGGCGCGCGGAGCGGCGCCGCGAGCGCGCGGAGCTGCGCTTCCTGGGGGTGCTGGGCGAGCGATTCCTGCGCGAGGTCCGCGAGCGCCTCCTGGCGGGCGGCAAGTTCGAGGCGATCGTGAGCGAGATCGCCGCCCGCCGCCTCGACCCGTACACGGCCGCCGACGGCGTCTTGGCCGAAAGGACGGAACGATGATCCTCAAAGTCGATCACGTCGGGATCGCGGTCGAGGGGCTCGCCGAGAGGCTCCCGTTCTGGCGCGACCTGCTGGGCCTCGCCGTCACCGGGACCGCGACCGTCGACACCGAAGGGGTGCGGGTCGCGTTCCTGCCGGCGGGGGAGTCCCGCGTGGAGCTCCTGGAGCCGACGCGCGCCGACTCGCCGATCGCGAAGTTCCTGTCGAAGCGCGGCGAGGGGATCCACCACATCACCTTCGAAGTGGATGCGATCCAGCCGCTCCTCGACCGCCTTCGGGAGGCCGGCGTCGCGCTCCTCGACGAGACGCCGCGGCCGGGAGCGGAAGGCTCGACCGTGGCCTTCCTCCATCCCCGGGCCACCGGCGGCGTGTTGGTGGAGGTCGTGGAGCGCGCTCCGGGCGCGCCGGCGAAGCCGTCCCGGCTCGCTCCCGGCGATCCGGTGCTGGCCTACCTGCGCGATCCGCAGGAGAAGATGTGGGGGATCCTGCGCGAGCGCGACGCGTCGGGGGTGACGATCGAAGGGATGGACCTGGCGTCGGTTTCGGCCTGGACCTCGCAGGTCGAGAAAGGCCTCGGCGGGATCGCGCCGTCGGTCCTTTTCTTCCCCATGGGGCGCCTCGAGCGGCTGCTGCTCGACCGCGGTACGCCCGAGCTGCCCTCGCTCAGCGAGACGTTCGAGCGGCGAACCGGACGGCGCGTGCAGGACGCGCTCTAGAAGCGTTGAGGGTCAAGAGTTGAGAGTCGAGAGTTGAGAGTCAGAGACGCTCAACCCTGAACTCTCAACCCTGAACTCTCAACCCTGAACTTCCCCTCACGCGAACGCCACGACGCGGTCGCGGCCGGCGCGTTTGGCCTGGTAGAGCGCTTGATCCGCGCGAAGCACCAACCCCTTCAGCTCGCCGCTGTCGTGCTCGGGGAACGCCGCGATCCCGATCGACACGGTGGCCCGAACCGGGGAGCCGGAGACGTCCACGACCAGGCCGGCCACGGCGCGGCGGATCCGCTCGGCGATCGGCTGGGCCCCCGCCAGGTCGGTCTCGGGGAGGAGCACGCAGAACTCGTCGCCGCCGTAGCGGCAGCCGAGATCCGCGCCGCGCAGGCTCCTCTTGATCGTCGCGCCGAGCGCGCGCAGATAGCGGTCGCCGGCGAGATGCCCCTGCGCGTCGTTGATCTCCTTGAGCCCGTCGAGATCGAGCATCAACACCGCGAAGTCGCCGCCGTACCGCTGCGCGCGCGCGCGCTCCTCCCCGAGGCGGCGGAAGAAGTAGTCTCGGAGGTACAGGCCGGTGAGCGAGTCGACGGTGGCCATCGCGTAGTGGCGCGCGTTCTCGACCGCCACGGCCGCTTGCTGGGCGATCGTGGAGAGGACCGAGAGCTGGTGTTCGTCGTAGGCCTCCGGGCGGCGGCTTTGCACCGACAGCACGCCGACGACCTGGTCGTCCACGATCAAGGGGACGGCGAGGACGGACCGGATCTCCTTGTCCACGATCTGCGGCCGGAAGGGGAGCGTGCCTTCCGCCGCGTCGTCGATCCGGACCGCGCGCTTCTCGCGGACGATCCACGACGCGAGCCCCTCCTCGAGCGTCGCGGTGGTCTCGCGCGGCCCCTCTCCGCGCGCCGCGCGGTACGAGATCCGGATCTGGTTGGTGTCGCGGTCGAGGACCCCGATGAAGAAGAAGTCCACGTCGAAGATCTTGCGGCACTCCCGGTCGACGATCGAGAACACGCGCTCCGGGTCCAGCGTGGACAGGATCTCCCCTCCGATGGCATGGAGCGTTGCCAGCTCGGTGACCCGCGCCGCCAGGGCCTCGTTCCGTTCGCGAAGGGCGCCCAGGACGCGGGCGAGAGTCGCCAGCGCGTGGTTCGCCAGGAGGACCAGGACGATCGCGACGACGGTCGAGCCGCGCCCTCCGCGGAGCACCTGGTCGGCCAGAACGATCGCGATCGCGGGGTTCGCGAATTCGTAGGCGAGGCGGCGCCCGTTCCACGGCGCGGAGGGGCGGTCCGAAAGCCCCGAGGCGAGCGCGGTCACGCCGGAGAGCGACAGGAACGCCACGATGGCGAGCGCCGGCGCCGGCGCGCTACCCGCGGCCCGGACCGCTCCCACGGCGGCGAGCACCCCCGCGCATTCCGCGGCCATCGCCCCAGGCCCTCCGGCACGCGTCCACCCCGAAAGGCCGAGGCCGCGCCCCGCGAGCACCGCGACGAGTCCGGCCAGCAGGGCGACGGGCGCGGGAAACGCGACGGCCGCCGCGACCACGATGGACGACGCCAGTCGGATCGCGCCCCAGGCCTTGGCTGACGCCCGCGCGCTCCACCACGCGGCGACCGCGGCTGCGGCGATGATCGGGAGCGCGAGGGCGGGGTTGGGGGGCATGAGCATGACGATCATCGGGCTGGTCGACGCCTCAGCCCCACGTCTAAGCTAGAGCCCCCCGGGAGATAAGCCAAGCCCGGCGCTTGCTTGACGCTCCTCGAATCGCCCCGGATAATGCCCCCTTTGACTCCCTTGGAACGCCGGAGACAGGGCATGAAGGTGTTCGTCCGTTGGCTCTTCGTGTCGGCGCTCGCGATCGCGCTCGGTTCGGGCCGCCCCGCCGCGCAGGACCAGACGCCGCCCCCGGCCTCTCCGGCGCCTCCGACGGAGTCCCCGTTCCGTCCGCTCTACGCTCGCGGCATCGACTTCAGCCGGCCGTCGCAAGTCGCCTTCCAGGGCTGGCCGCCGAAGGAGCTCGTCGAGCGCCCGTACTGGCTTCCATGGGGCGGCATGACGTTCGAGCGTGCCCAGCTGTTCAACCAGCCGATCTTCCTGCTCGTGACCGTACCCTGGAATCGCGCCGCGCAGCGCATGCAAAAGGCAGCCCTCGCCGACCCTTCGGTGCTGCGTTACCTGAACGAGAACTACATCGCGATCGCCGTCCGGGCGGATCGCCGTCCCGATCTCCACGCGCGCTACGCCACGGGGGGCTGGCCCGCGATCTCGCTTCTGCTCCCGGACGGGTCCCCGATGCTCTCCCAGGCCAATCCGCAGAAGGTCGCGCTCCCGATCACGCTCGGGTACGCCGACCGGCCGGCGGTCATGTTCCACCTCAACCAGGGGCGGCTCTACTTCGACAAATGGCAGAACGTCCTCCACGGCGTGTCGGACCTCTACGAGAAGCGAGTGGACGTCGAGGACGCGAAGCCCGGGCCCGTGCAGGAGAGCGCGGTGGACTTCCTGGTGAAGTGGCTGCTCGGCAGCTACGACGCCAAGAACGGCGGGTTCGGCGTCGCGCCCAAGATCGTCGCCTCCGGCCTCATGGAGCTGGCGCTCCTTCGCGAGAACCTGCAGCTCCCGGCCCTCGTCGCCCCGGCGCGCGCGACGCTGGCCAAGTGGTCCGCCGGTCCGCTGCACGACCCCAGGGACGGAGGCTTCCACCGTATGGCCGCGGCCCCGGCATGGGGGGGCATCCAGTACGAGAAGATGCTGGACGTGAACACCGACCTGCTGCGGGATCTGGTGTTCGCCGTGCGCGACCAGGACGACCCCGCCCTCCGGGCGGCGGCCTCGGACACGGCGAAGTTCATCACCACGATCCTCGCGCGCCCGGGGGGCGGCTTCTACAACGGGCAGTTCGCGGACCCGAACACGGACGACGGCGGCGGCTACTGGCGCGCGGTGATGCACGATCCGTCGAAGGCGCCGCCGATCGACCGCCTGGTGATCGGCGGCGCCAACGCGGCGGCCGCCGCGGCGGTGCTCCGCGCGGCGCTCGTTCTGGGCGACGACGCGCTCTATGCCGCGGGGCGCGGGGCGATCGAGCTCGTGCTGGCCAACTGTGTCCATCCCGGGCGAGGGGCCCAGCACGTCCTCGAGCCGGAGCCGGACACCGGCCGCTTTCTCGTCACCCAGGCGGACGTCGCGTTCGGCCTCCTCGACGCTTACGAGACCACCGGGGATCCGCGCACCTTGGCCGCCGCCAAGGACGTGGCTCTTTTCGTCCGCAACAACATGAAGACTGAGCCGGAAACCGCCTACCGCGACCATCTGGAGACGGGAGCGGAGTTCGGCCTGCTCGACGTTCCGTTTCGCCCGATGGCGGACAACGCGCGGCTGGCCCGCGTCCTGACGCGACTCCAGTGGCACGGCGTCCTCGGGAACGGCGTCCAGGAAGCCTTGGCGATCCTCAAGAACTACGATGGCGATCTCACGATCTACGGGCCTCGGGGGATCGAGGCGGCGCTCGCCACCGAGGAGGCCCTGGGGACGCCGGTCGTCGTCACGATCGAGGGGCCCCCGGATGATCCCGCGGCCCGGGCGCTCCGCCGCGCCGCCCTGTCCCTCCCGCGCGCGCTGATGGTCGTCAAGACCGCGCCCGGGGGAAAGCCGCGCGCGGCCTTCGAGTGGCGAGGCGTCACCGAGCGTGCGTCCACGCCGTCGGAGGTCCCGTCCGCCTACGCGAAGCTGATCGATGCCGCGGTCGGGGCTCCGTGAGCGCTCCTTCCGCCTCCGTCGGACTCATCGGCGGAAGCGGTCTGTACGAGCTCGCCGGCATGACCGGCGTCACGGACGTCCGCTTGGACACTCCGTTCGGCCCCCCCTCCGACCTCCTGCGCGTGGGCCGGATCGGGGGCACGGCCGCCGCGTTCCTCGCCCGGCACGGTCGGGGGCACCGCCTCCTCCCGGGGGAGATCGACTACCGCGCGAACCTCTACGCGATGAAGGTCCTGGGGGTCACGAGGATCCTCTCGGCGTCGGCGGTGGGTTCGATGAAGGAGACGATCCACCCCAAGGACGTCGTCGTGCCCGACCAGTTCATCGACCGTACGCGCGGGCGGACTGCGACCTTTTTCGGCGGCGGGATCGCCGCGCACGTCGGCTTCGCCGATCCGATGTGCCCGGTCGCGCGCGGGGTCCTGCTCGCGTCGGCGCGCGCGGCCGGTGCGACCGCGCACGACGGCGGCACCTACGTGTGCATGGAAGGTCCGGCGTTCTCGACGCGCGCGGAGTCCCGCCTCTACCGCTCGTGGGGCGTGGACGTCATCGGGATGACGAACCTGACCGAGGCCAAGCTCGCCCGCGAGGCGGAGATCTGCTACGCGACGCTGGCGCTCGTGACCGACTACGACTGCTGGCACGAGGACGAGGAGGACGTCACGGTGGGGAGCGTCCTCCTGAACTTGAGGGCCAACGCCGATCTCGCGGCGGCGACCCTTCGCCACGCCGTCGCCGCGCTTCCGGAAGACCGTTCCGGCTGCGAGTGCGGCGAGGCCCTCCGGCACGCCGTGATCACGGCGCCCGAGGCGATCGATCCCGAGGCGCGGGAGCGTCTGGGACTCCTCCTCGACAAGTACTTCCCCCGCTAGGAGCGCTCGGTGTCCATTCTCGTCGTCGGCTCGGTCGCGTTCGATACCGTCACGACCCCCTTCGGAGTGGGGCGGGAGGTGGTCGGGGGCTCCGCGACCCACTTCTCCATGTCGGCCTCGTTCTGGGCCCCCGTGCGGCTGGTCGCCGTCGTGGGGGACGACTTCACCGAAGCGCACCGGCGCCCCCTCGCCGAGCGCGGCGTCGACTTGCACGGCCTCGTGACCGCGCGCGGGCGGACGTTCCGGTGGGTGGGGGCGTACGACTACGACCTCAACAATCCACGCACGCTCGACACGCAGCTGAACGTCTTCGCGTCGTTCAAGCCGGAGATCCCCGAGACCTGGCGCGACACGCCCCTCCTGTTCCTCGCGAACATCGATCCGGACCTTCAGAGCGAGGTGCTGGATCAGGTGGGCGGAGCCCGGCTGATCGCGGCGGACACCATGAATTACTGGATCGACTCGAAGCCCGACGCCCTCAAGGCGCTGCTCCGCCGGGTCCGGTTGCTGCTCATCAACGACGGGGAGATCCGTCAGCTCACCGGCCAGCCGAACCTTCCCCGCGCCGCCGCCATCGTTCGCTCCTGGGGGCCGTCCACGATCGTCATCAAGCGGGGCGAGCACGGCGTGCTCGTGTTCGACGGTGCGGAGGCGTTCGCGCTGCCGGCGTATCCGCTCGAGGACGTGCTCGACCCGACGGGGGCGGGGGACGCCTTCGCGGGGGGATTCCTCGGCTATCTCGCGGCCCGTGGCTTGGACGGCGCCCTGGACGTCCGCCGGGCGGCGGTGGTCGGATCGGTGATGGCCTCCTATCAGGTCGAAGCGTTCTCCTTCGACCGGGTGGCGCGCCTGACCTGGCCCGAGATCCGCGACCGCTACCAGAAGTTCATCCACCTCACCCACGTCGAGCCGCTTCCCTGACCGCCGCCTTTCGCGGGCCTGCTACAATCCCCGCTCGAATCCCCCGGGGAGGAGCCGTGGCCCGCACCGTCGAAGGACAGCTGGACGCCAAGGGCCTCAAGATCGCCCTCGTGGTCGCCCGTTGGAACGAGGCGATCACCGCCCGGCTCCTCGCCGGCGCCGAGGATTGTCTCCTGCGCCACGGCGCCGACCCGGACGCCCTGACGATCGTCAAGGTTCCCGGCTCGTGGGAGCTCCCGCTGGCGGCGGCCAAGGTCGCGGGGTCGGGGCGGCACGACGGCGTGGTCGCGCTCGGAGCGCTCGTGCGCGGCGAGACGCCGCACTTCGACGTCCTGGCGTCCGAGGCGGCCAAGGGATTGGCCCAGGCGGGCGCCGCCTCCGGCATTCCGGTCATCTTCGGCGTGCTCACCTGCGACACCATGGATCAGGCGATCGACCGTGCGGGCGGCAAGGCGGGCAACAAGGGATGGGACGCGGCGCTGGCCGCGATCGAGATGGTCAGCCTCTACAAACGGCTGGCCTGAGTCCGAGGCGAAGCGTGGGCCAAAGACGGCGCGCCCGCGAGTGCGCGCTCCAGATGCTTTTCCAGATCGACATGGCGGGCGGAGCGCCGGTCGACGTGTATCCGCACTTCTGGAGAGACCACGTCTCCGAGCCCGAGGTCCGCGAGTTCGCCGAGGCGCTCGTCGAAGGTGTCGTCGCCGATCGGGAGAGCCTGGACCGGATCATCGCGGGCTCGGCGGAGCATTGGCGGATCGAGAGGATGGCCGTCGTCGACCGGAACATCTTGAGGATGGCGGTGTACGAGCTGACCCGGGCCGCCGAAACGCCGCCTGTGGTCGTGCTCGACGAGGCGATCGAGGTGGGGAAGAAATTCGGGAGCGAGCAGTCGGGCTCGTTCATCAACGGCATCTTGGACGCCGTGCGCCGGCGCTACGAACGCGGCGAGATCCCGGGGATCCCGCCCGGCGAGAATCGTCCGTGACGGACTACGATCCGCGGGCGATCGAGGCGAAGTGGCAGGCCCGATGGGCCGACGCGGGAGTTTTCCGCGTGATCGACGCCGACCTCGCCCGCGATCGCTTCTACGCCTTGGAGATGCTCCCGTACCCGTCCGGCCGCATCCACATGGGGCACGTTCGGAACTATTCGATCGGGGATGCGGTGGCGAGGTTCCGCCGCATGTCCGGAAGCCAAGTGCTGCACGTGATCGGATGGGACGCGTTCGGCCTTCCCGCCGAGAACGCGGCGATCCAGAACCACGAAGAGCCCAGGGCCTGGACCCTGAGGAACATCGACACCATGCGCGGGCAGCTCAAGCGGCTGGGCATCGGCTATGACTGGGACCGCGAGATCGCGACGTGCGCGCCCGAGTACTACCGCTGGAACCAGTGGCTGTTCCTCCGGATGCTCGAGCGCGGGATCGCTTTCAGGGCCCGCCGCCACCTCAACTGGTGCGCGTCGTGCGGGACCGTCCTCGCCAACGAGCAGGTGGTTCAGGGGCGCTGCTGGCGCTGCGACAGCCCCGTGACCCGGCGCGAGTTCGACCAGTGGTTCCTCAAGATCACTGACTACGCCGAGGAGCTGCTCCGGGACCTCGCCCGCCTCCCCGGGTGGCCGGAGCGCGTGCGGACGATGCAGACGCATTGGATCGGGCGGAGCGACGGCGCTCGCGTGCGCTTCCCGGTCGAGGGCGGGGACTTCGCGATCGAGATCTTCACGACCCGCCTCGACACGATCCACGGTGCCTCCGCCCTCGTGCTGGCGGTCGAGCATCCGATGCTCGCCCGTCTCGCCGCGGGCGGTCCTCAGGAACGCGCGGTCGCGGCGTTCGTCGCGGAGCAGGCGGCGCGATCGGTCGAGGACCGCTTCGCCGACGCGGCCGAGAAGGTCGGCGTCTTCACCGGCCGGCACGCGATCAACCCGTTCGACGGAACCAGAATCCCGATCTGGGCGGCGAACTTCGTCCTGATGGACGTGGGAACCGGCGCGATCATGAGCGTTCCCGCCCACGACGACCGCGACTTCGCCTTCGCCCGCAAGTTCGGTATTCCCGTGGTGCCGGTCGTGCGCCGGAGCTCGGGCGGGCCGGCCGGGGGCGCCGCCGTGACCGAGCCGTTCACCGAGGACGGCGTGCTCTTCGGGTCCGGCCGCTACGACGGGATGACGAGCGCGCTCGCGCGCGAGCGGATGGCCGAAGCCGCCGAAGCCGGAGGCCACGGCACGCGCACCGTCACCTACAGGATCAAGGACTGGGGGATCTCCCGGCAGCGGTACTGGGGGACGCCGATCCCGGTCGTCCATTGCGAGCGGGACGGCATCGTCCCGGTTCCCGACGACGCGCTTCCGGTCCTGCTTCCGGACGGCGCGCCGCTGACGGGGGAAGGGGGCTCGCCCCTCTCGCAGGTTCCGGAATTCGTCACGACCACCTGTCCGCGATGCGGGGGGCCCGCGCGGCGGGAGACCGACACGATGGACACCTTCGTCGACTCGTGCTGGTACTACTTCCGGTACTGCGATCCGAAGAACGCCTCCCGGCCGTTCGATCCGTCCAAGATCGCGCCGTGGTTTCCGGTCGACCTCTACATCGGCGGGATCGAGCACGCGACGATGCACCTGATCTATACGCGGTTCTGGACCAAGGTGATGCGTGACCTCGGCCTGTGCGAGCTGGACGAACCCGTCCTGAACCTGTTCACGCAAGGCATGGTCATCAAGGACGGGGCGAAGATGTCGAAGTCGAAGGGGAACGTCGTGGACCCCGACGCGATGGTCGACCGCTTCGGAGCCGACACCACGCGCCTGTTCTCGCTCTTCGCGGCGCCTCCGGAGA
>JBGQLU010000067.1:0-19612 GCA_041500265.1 Acidobacteriota bacterium
CTTCGCGATCCGCTGCCGCACGAGCGTCTCGTAGTCGGTCTTCGCCGCGCGGGCGAGCGCATGCCCCAGAAGCCCCATCCCCAGGTTCGAGTACTCGTAGGCGGTGCCGATCGGGTGATCGAGCGTGGCCTCCGCGAGATACGCGTAGAGCAGATCTGCGGTGTAGTCCACATACGGGTCGTGCGTGTCGGCCGGTCTGAAATTCTCCGGCATGCGAGCCAGCCCCGAGCGATGGGTCGCGAGGTCGAGGAGCGTGATCTCGCGCGGGCCTTCGTGCGGCACCTTGACGGTGTCCGGCAGGTACTTCGTCACCGGGTCGTCGAGCTTCACCTCGCCCCGGCGCACCATGTCGGCGAGCAAGGTTCCGGTGAACGCCTTCGTCATCGAGCCGATCTCGAAGATCGTGTCGGCGTCCACGTCGCCGGGCTTCCCGGCCGCGAGGGCTCCGTACGAGAAGTAGCTCTCCCCGCCCGGGACGATGATGCCGACGACGATCCCCGGGGCCAGGCCGCCGTCCACCCGGGATTTGACGTTCGCCTTCACCTCGTCGGGGATCGGCGGTGCGGGGTCGGCCGCCCGGGCGGGAACGGCGGGTAACAGCGCGGCGAGCGCGAGGACCGGCAGGATGCGGGAGAGGAGGATCGAAAGGCGGTGGTTCACGTGGACCTCCTGAAGAGCACGCGATCATACCCCCGACTTTGTTAAGCTCGGCGCCATGAACAGCTCACTCGGTCGCTTACTCCGCGGATTCCTGGTGGCGGCCTCGCTTCTGATGTCCGCACCGTCCGTCGCCGAGGACCCCGCACCGGCGCTCACTATCCCCACCGGGGCCGAGGCATCCCCGTCGTTCGACGTCGAGCGCGCGACCGAGGCGTGGGTGAACACGCTCTCCCCGGAGCAGCGCGCCAAGTCCGACGCCTACTTCGAGGGCGGGTACGTCCTCCAGGTCGTCTCGTTCGCGTACGGGCTCGGCGTCGCGGCGCTGCTCCTGCTGACACCGCTGTCCCGCCGGATGCGCGCGGCGGCGGAGCGCGTCGCGAAGGGGGCGTTTCCGCGGAGCCTCCTCTACGCCGCGCAGTACATCCTCGTCACTGCCGCACTGACCTTCCCGCTGACTCTCTATGAAGGGTTCTACCGCGAGCACGCGTACAAAATGGCCAACAACACCTTCGCCTCGTGGCTCGGCGACGAAGGCAAGGGGCTCGGGATCGCCCTCGTGTTCGGGAGCCTGTTCGTTTCCCTGCTCTACGCCGTCTTCCGCAGGGCGCCGCGGACATGGTGGATGTGGGGGACCGTCGTCACGGTCGCGTTCATGGCGTTCGGCATCATGATCGCGCCGGTCTACCTGGCGCCGATGTTCAACACCTACAAGTCGGTCCCCGAGGGGCCGATGCGACAGGGGATCCTCTCGCTCGCCCGGGCCAACGGCATCCCCGCCGACGACGTCTACTGGTTCGACGCGAGCCGCCAGACCAAGCGGATCAGCGCGAACGTCAGCGGCCTCGGCGCCACGACACGCATCTCGCTCAACGACAACCTGATGAACCGCTCGCCGCGGGAGAGCATCCAGGCGGTGATGGGACACGAGATGGGGCACTACGTCCTGAACCACGTCACCAAAGGGCTCCTGGGGCTCGGCGCCCTCGCGCTCGCGGCGTTCGTGCTGACCTCATGGGCCTTCGACCGGATCGTCGCGTCGTGGGGAACGAGGCTCGGCATCGGCGGCATCAGCGACCTCGCGGGACTTCCGCTCCTCGCCGCGATCGCGTCTGTGTGGCTCTTCCTGATGACCCCTCTCACCAACACGATGGTGCGCACCGCGGAGGCCGAAGCGGACATTTTCGGCCTCAACGCCTCGCGCCAGCCCGACGGTTTCGCGAACGTGGCGATGCAATTGTCCGAATACCGGAAGATCCACCCCGGACATTGGGAGGAGATCGTCTTCTTCGATCACCCCTCCGGCTGGAACCGCGTGCACATGGCGATGGCCTGGAAAAAGGAACACCTCGGGGACGCGAACCTCGAGCCGCAGCGCGGGGGACTTGCCGCACATCCCTGATCCCCCCTTCGACCGATCTCCCGCCCGCCCGTAGTAGCCGGATGAGAACGTCACGGGGGATCCGTCATGCGCCTCGTCACCGCCATCGCCGCAGCCTTGCTCGTGCTCGCCTCCGCGCGAGCGGCAGATCCGCAGCACGACGCGAGGGTCGCCTCGCGCCTCGCGATCGAGCAGGTGCGCCATCGCCACCGGCTTTGGCCTGAATCGAATCCGAAAGCAAAGGCACCGCTTCCGGTGGAATCGCTTCTCCCGAAAATCGCTGCGGCGATCGACGACGACGACCGTAAGGTCGCGGCACTCGTCCGGGTTTTCGGCATCGCGCTGACCGCGGCCGATCTCCAGGCCGAGCTGGACCGCATGGCGCGCGACACGCGCGATCCCGAGCGGCTCCAGGAGATGTGGACGGCGCTCGCAAACGACCCCGCGCGGATCGCGGATGCGCTCGCGCGGCCGCTCCTCGCCGATCGGCGCCTCCGTGAGCGGTTCGCCGCCGACCCCGCCTCCGCCGGGGCCGCGCGCGGGACGATCTTCGAAGCATGGTGGTCCGGGGCTCGGGGCCGCTTCCCGGCGTCCCCCACGGTGCCGGTCTCGTCGCTGTCCCTTCCGCCGATCGCGGCGAAAAGTTGCGTCCCCGATACCTGGGCCACCATGACCGCGTCCGCCCCCGAAGCGCGGGCCGGCCACACCGCGATCTGGACCGGAACGGAGATGATCGTCTGGGGCGGCGTCGAAGGAAGTCACCTCGACACCGGCGCGCGCTACGACCCCGCGATCGACACCTGGGCGCCGATCTCGACGGTGTCCGCGCCGACGGGCCGGTTCGAGCACACCGCCGTCTGGACCGGCACCGAGATGATCGTCTACGGCGGCCAGGACGCCGCCGGGTCGGTGGAAGACGGCGCGCGCTACAACCCGACGCTCGACACCTGGACGCCGGTCGCGCCGTTTCCCGGCGCGGTCGGTCAGAGAACCGGGCATTCGGCGGTGTGGACCGGGACCGAGATGATCGTGTGGGGCGGGATCGACGAGGCCCTCTTCGCGCCGGTCACCTACGGGAACGGCGGACGGTACAACCCCGCGACCAACGCGTGGACCGTGATCCCTCCGGCCGGCGCACCTCCGGCCCGGTTCGGTCACACGGCGGTGTGGACCGGGACCGAGATGATCGTGTGGGGCGGCGTCAACGAAACGAACTTCAACTTTATCTGGACCAACTCCGGCTCGCGCTACAACCCCGTGACCGGTGGATGGACCCGCATCCTCGCGGCGAATCCTCCTTCCGCCCGCGCGGGGCACCGCGCCGTCTGGACCGGCTCGAAGATGATCGTCTGGGGCGGCGCCAACAACGGCGTCTCGGTCGCGACCGGCGGCCGATACGATCCCGCCACCAACTCCTGGGCGGCGACCGCCACGAGCGGGGCCCCGACCGCCCGGATCAATCACACGGCGGTCTGGACCGGAACGCGCCTCGTCATCTGGGGAGGCGACACCCCCTCCGGAGCCGCGGCCGACGGCGCACGCTACGACCCGGTCGCCGATTCGTGGGGCGGCATCGCGACGGCCGGCGCCCCCGCCGCGCGCGGAGCGCACGCCGCGGTCTGGACCGGGAGCCGCATGATCGTCTTCGGTGGGCGGGTGGACGGCGGCGCCACGTTCTCGTCGGGCGGCCGGTACGATCCGGTGGCGAACGCGTGGACGCCGACGAAGGGGAGCGACGTGGAGCGCCCGCTCGCGCGCGAGCACCACGTCGCCGTGTGGACCGGCTCCGAGATGATCGTGTGGGGCGGCGAGCGCGGCGTCGATGCGATGACCGCCGGGGCGAAGTACGAGCCCGCCTCCGACGTGTGGATCCCGATCGCGACGGCGAACGAGCCGATCGCGCGCACCGACGCGACCGCGGTCTGGACCGGCACCGAGATGATCGTCTGGGGGGGTGAGAGCCCGAGCGAGGTTCCGGCGCAGCTCCAGACCGGTGCCCGTTACGACCCCGCCGCCGATACGTGGACGCCGACCTCGATCGCTTCGGCGCCGACCGGGCGCGCCCTTCATCGGTCGGTCTGGACCGGCCACGAGATGATCGCGTGGGGCGGCGTCGATACCTCCGGCGGCTACACGAGCTCCGGCGGACGCTACGATCCGTCCGCCGACACGTGGGCGGCGACCTCGCAGACCGGCGCGCCCGATCCGCGCGACCTCCAGGCGCAGAGCTGGAACGGCCGCGAGATGATCGTCTGGGGCGGAATCGGGTTCCTCTGTTGCCACGTCCCGTCCTCCGGCGCTCGCTACGATCCGGCGTCGGACACGTGGACGGCGATGACCTTCACCAAGGCGCCCGAAGATCGTAGCAAGGCCGCGGTCGCCTGGAGCGGGAACCACCTGGTCGTCTGGGGCGGGATCAACGCCGACGGCGGCGAGCTGGCGACCGGCGGGCGCTACAGCCCGTTCGAAGACGCCTGGACGGTGACCGCCGATCCGCCGATCACCGCGCGCAACGATTTCGCCTCGACGTGGATGTGCGGGGCGATGTGGATATGGGGAGGACAGGACGCGGCAGGGCCGGCGGCGTTTCCGAAGGACGGCGCTCTTTACGACCCCGGTGCGGACGTCTGGACAGCGTCCACCGCCGAGGGTGCGCCGTTCGGAAGAAGGCTTCACACCGCCGCCGGCAACGGCACCCGCGCGATCGTCTGGGGGGGACGCGGCAGCTTCGACGACTCCGCGACCGGAGCGCTGTACTGCGGGTGCGCCGTCGCGCCCCCCCCAACTGCGGTGGTCGGCTTGGGCGCCGGCAAGACGCCGGGAGGCGCGCGATTCCGCTGGGCTACCTCTCCCTCGGCGAATGGTTACGACGTTACGCGAGGCGACCTCGCGGCGTTGCTCGCAAGCGGCGGCGACTTCGCGCTGGCGACGACCGGCTGCGTGGGAAACGACCTGGCCGACGGCCAGGTCGAAGACGACGCGGTCCCGTCCCCCGGCGGCGGATTCTGGTATCTCGTGCGCGCGGTCAACGGATCGGGGGCGGGGACCTACGACGGCGACGACGGCGAGCAGGCGGCGCCGCGGGACCCGGGGATCGCGGCATCGCCGGCGGGGTGCCCCTGATCGCGAAGGGCGAGCTCAGGGCCAGGGGGCGACCTCGGCGAGCCGCCGCTCGAGGTAGCGCCGCTCGGCCTCGCTCGTGACCATCGCGAGCGCCTCGCGATAGGCCGCGGCGGCTTCGTCGAGGCGGCCGAGCCGGCGCAGGAAGTCGGCCTTGGCCGCCGGGAGCAGGTGATACCCAGGGAGCTGGTTCCTTCGCTCGAGATCCTCGATCAGCCGCAAGCCCCGCTCGGGCCCGTCGGCCATCCCGACCGCGGCCGCGTGATTGAGCGCCACCACCGGCGACGGTTGGGTCCGCAACAGGAGCGCGTAGAGGATCGAGATCTGCCGCCAGTCGGTGTCGCCCGGGCGCTCCGCCTGCGCGTGAAGGGCCGCGATCGCCGCCTGGAGCGCGTAGAAGCCCGCCCCCCCTTGCCTCAGGGCCGTCTCGGCGAGCCGCACACCCTCGGCGATCTCCGCGCGGTCCCACCGGCCGCGGTCTTGCTCCTCCAAGGTGACGAGGTCCCCGCGAGCGTCGAAGCGGGCGTCGCGCCGAGAGTCCTGGAGAAGAAGGAGGGCGAGAAGCGCTGCGACCTCCGGCTCGCCGGGTAGGAGCGAGCGGAGGAGCCGCGCGAGGCGGATCGCCTCGCCGCACAGCTCGGCGCGGAGCGCTCCGGGCCCGGCGGTCGGCGAGTATCCTTCGTTGAAGACGAGGTAGACGACGCGCAGCACGCCGTCGAGCCGAGGGGCCAGCTGCTCCGGGCCCGGGACCTCGTACGGGATCCGGGCCACGCGAATTTTGGACTTCGCCCGCACCAGCCGCTGCGCCATCGTGGGGACCGTGGTCAAGAACGCGCGGGCGATCTCGTCCACCGAGAGTCCGCACAGCGTCTTGAGCGTCAGCGCGACCTGCGAATCGAAGGCCAGCGCCGGGTGGCAGCAGGTGAAGATGAGCCGCAGCCGGTCGTCCGTGAACGGCTCCTCGTCGAGCCTAAGCTCGGGGACGGCCTCGGGGACGAGGGCTGCGATCTCTCGCTGCTTGTCCTCGAAGCTGGCCGCGCGGCGGATGCGATCGATCGCCTTGTGACGCGCCGTCCCGATCAGCCACGACGACGGGTTGCGCGGGGTGCCTTCCTCCGGCCATCGCGCGAGTGCCGTGGTGAACGCTTCCTGAAGGGAGTCCTCCGCCAGATCGAAATCGCCGAGCAGACGGATCAGCGTCGCGAGCGCACGCGGGCGCTCCTCGCGATACAGCGCCTCGAAATCCACGACGCCGCCCGGTCCTAGAGCGCCGGGCGGCGCCGGATGGAAAGGCTCACTCGACCGGAGGGGTCGGCATGATCGGCCGCACCTCGATCGAGCCGACGTGGGACGATGGGATCCTCGCGGCCAGGGCGATCGCCTCGTCGAGGTCCTTCGCCTCGACGAAGAAGAACCCTCCCAGCTGCTCGCGGGTTTCGGCGAACGGGCCGTCGGTGGCCAGCGTCTTCCCGTCCCTGACCCGGACCGTCGTCGCGGTCGCGATCGGCTGCAGCGCCTCCCCGCCGATGTAGTTCCCGCTCCTCTTGATCGACGACGAGTACTTCATGTACTCCTCGTAGATCTTCCCCTGTTCGGCCTCGGACATCGTGGCCCAGACGCCTTCGTTCGAGTAGATCAGCAACAGGTATCTCATCGAGGTCTCCCGGGTCTTCAGCTGGACTTGCGGACGAGGTGGAAGCCGGCGGTCTTCTCCGGCTTGCCGCCGTTGAAGTCGATCCACTCGGTGCGGAGCTCGTTGGCGCCGACGAAGTCGAACGACACGGTGTGCATGTGCTCGTCGTGTTTCGGATCGATGTTGGTCCCGCCGTCGAAGGCGAAGGCGACCCGGCTCGACGAGGTCGGCTTCGCGCGCATCTGCGGCTGGTTCCCCATCATGCAGTAATGGGTCAGCACCACGTCCTGGCCGTCCAGGTGGTAGACGGTCGTCATCTCGTGGGGCGTTCCCGGGAAGAGCTCTTCGACGACCGCCGAGCCTCCTCCGGTCAGGTGGTAGCGGGCCACGAGGTCCCCCTTCTTGCTCATGTCGCCGTCGTCGGCCGCCACCCAGTCGCCCGCCAGCGCCTTGAAGCGCTCGAAGGCGGGGGTCGTGCGCGCCGGGGGGGTCGGCCCCTCCGGGGGTGCCGCGGGCAACTGCCCGCCGGCCAGGAATGCCGCTGCCAAGAAGAAGATCAGTTTCGTTCTCATCGTTTTCCTCCGTTTTGGGGACAGCAACCGAATTCCAAATTCGGTTGCTGTCCCCTTCTAGTCGAACGGGGGGGAGCGAATTCGACAACCCTCGGATCCGTGCCGACCGAGTTTATACGGAGGTCGGCTATCCTTGTTCCGACCCTACGGGTTTCGCCCATGCCCGCGAACTTGACCCCCGATTACCACCGCGCGGAGGAGCGCCTCCGGCAGGCGAAGACCGTCGAAGAGAAGATCGACGCGCTCGAAGAGATGCTCCGCGTCGTCCCGAAGCACAAGGGAACGGACGGACTTCAGGCGGACCTCAAGGGACGGATCGCCAAGCTCAGAAAGCAGCCGCCGAGCAAGGCGGGGAAGGCGACCCACTCGCACCTGATTCCGCACGAGGGGGCGGGGCAGGTCGCGCTCGTGGGACCGGCCAACACTGGGAAGTCGTCCCTGGTCGCCTCGCTGACCCACGCCAAGCCCGAAGTCGCGGCCTACCCGTTCACGACCCGCGAGCCGACCCCCGGGATGATGCGTTTCGAGGACATCGCCTTCCAGCTGATCGACCTACCACCCTTGGGGGAGGAGCACGTCGAGCCCTGGGTCTTCGACATCGTGCGGGGGGCGGATCTCCTGTGGATCGTCGTGGCGGTCGAGAACGCGGTGGACGGCCTCGAGCTGACCCGGAGGATCCTTGCCGCGAAGGGGATCGAGGTGGAGCCCCGCCCGGTCGAGGGGCACCGGGTCAAGCGCGCGCTCGTGGTCGCGACCGGGCTCGACCGCGACGGCGGGGACGACGACCTCGCGATCGTGGACGAGCTCCTCCAGGGGGGCTGGCCGCTCGTGGGCGTTTCGTGCACGACGGGGCGAGGGCTTCCGGAGCTCGCTCGCGCGACCTTCGAGGCGCTCGGCATCGTGAGGGTCTACACGAAGCAGCCGGGGAAACCCGCCGACCGCGAGGCGCCGTTCACGCTCCCGCGCGGGGCCACGGTCGGGGACCTGGCGGCCCGGGTCCACAAGGAGCTCGCGGCCTCGATGAAGCACGCGCGGATCTGGGGACCCTCGGCGTTCGACGGCCAGTCGGTGCACGCGGACCACGTGCTGGCCGAGGGGGACGTGGTCGAGATCCACACGTGAGCGTGCGAATCAGCGAGCGACGGGCTTCGGGAGGCGGCTCTTCGGAATCTTGACCAGCACCGTGTAGTTGGGATCGACGATCTCGGTCACCGGCGCCCGGGCGTTCTGCGAGACGAACTCGTAGGCGTCGAGCTCAGCAAGGCCGGTCTTTTCCTGCACCCACCGCACCATGTCCTTGAAGGCGATCCGCGCGGCGTCCTCGAGCGGCCGCGCCGCGCCGAGCGACATCATCCATTCGTCGTTCTCGATGCGCGGCCAGGGGGTCTCGCGGTGCTTGATGAGATCGACGGTCAGCTCGACGTTCATCGCGCCTTCGATCGCAGTCCCCATGATCTCGCCGTCCCCCATGGCGTAGTGCCCGTCCCCGAACGACAGGAGCCCTCCGGGGACGCGGACGCCGAGATAGACGGTGTTCCCGGCGCGGACCTCGGGGCAGTCCATGTTCCCGCCGAAAGCGTCGGGGACGATCGTCGAGCGCGCTTCGCCGAAGGCGGGCGAAACGCCCAGGCAGCCGAGGAACGGAGCGAGCGGAACCGACCACGAGGCCTTCCCGTCCTGCGAGCGCGTCCGGGCCACCCCCGCCGCCTTGTCCACGTCGTACCACCAGACCGTCTCCGGCAGCTCCGCGCCCAGCATCGCGGTGGCGTCGGTCCCCTTGAGCGCGCCGAATCCCGGGAAGGCGACCGACACCCCCGTGTCGCGCGCGGGCTCGAGCTTGTCGATGTGGACGGCGAGCGTGTCGCCGGGCTCCGCCCCTAGGACGTAGAACGGCCCCGTCTGCGGATTGTCGTGACCCGGCGGCATCACGGCGCTCGGCTTCCCGCCGCCGCGCTTCAAAGCACCGTCGAAGCAGTCCTCGGTCCACGAGACGATCCGCGTCCCGGGAGCGATCCGATGGGTCGGCGCCACCCCGCCGAAGGTGTATTTCAGCTCCTCGTGCTTCGGCACGTAGCGGAGCACCGGGGGATCGGCGGCGATCGCCAAGGGCGCCAGAAACATCGGGAGAGAGCAGGCGATGCGTGCGGCACGGCGCATGGAAGGGATTCTATACGGAGCGCGGGTCGGCGCATGTGGCATATTTATGCTGTCTGATGTATGCTTGTGTGCATGAGAACGACCCTCGACATCACGGACGAACTCTTTCGGCAAGCCAAAAAGCGAGCGGCCGACGAGGGGGTACCGCTACGCCGGGTCGTGGAGGACGCCCTGCGGGGATATCTCTCCGCCCGGCCCCGGACTACCGCGTATCGGCTCCGCTGGCGGACCACGAAAGGCGAAGCCGCCCCAGGGGTCGACCTCGACGACCGCAAGTCGCTTTACGACATCATGGACGGGATCTCGTGATCGCCCTCGACACCAATGTGCTCGTCTACGCGGAGCGCAACGATTCGATCCACCACGATCGCGCCAGAGAGCTCGTCAAGGGGCTCGCGCAGGGAACGGACTCTTGGGCCATCCCCTGGCCTTGCGTCTACGAATATCTTCGCGTGGTCACGCACCCGAAGCTGTTCCGGCCCCCCACCGCGCTGGAAGTCGCGCTCGACAATCTGGAGTCGCTGTTCGAATCCCCGTCCCTCGAGCTCTTGGGCGAAGGAAACTCTCATCGCGGGGTCATGGCGAGGGTGGTTCGTGAGGGCCGGGCGATCGGGAATCTTGCCTACGATGCGCACATCGCCGCGCTCGTCCTCGAGCACGGGGTCCAGGAGTTGTGGACTTCGGACCGGGACTTCGCACGCTTTCCCGGCGTGCGAGTCCGCAACCCCTTCACCGTCGGCGTGCAGGAACCGCGATCGCGCTACGCACCTAGGCGAGCCGCCCGCCGCTAATTCGGTTGCTGTCCCCGAAATTCGCGGAGAGTGCCGTCCAGGGAGATCACGTAGACCTCGCCGTCGGCGTCTTCGCCGAAGGCGGCGATCTGGGACAGCCGGTTTGCGGGGTCGAGCGCGCGCTTCCAGTCCCAATGGTCGGTCACGGTGGCGTCCCGGCCGTCCCAGCGGAAGCTCCGCAGGATTCCGGTGCAGTAGTCCGAATAGAAGTAGAGCCCGGCGAGCGCGGGGAGCGCCTTCCCGCGGTAGACGACCCCTCCGGTGATCGAGCAGCCGGAGTCGTGGCCGTACTCGACGACGGGGAGAACGTAGCCCTCGGTCGAGCAAGCCGGACTCTTGAAGCAGTGCGCCCCTTCCATGACGTTCCAGCCGAAGTTCTTTCCGACGAGCGTCGCGAGCGGCACGACGTCGACCTCTTCCCACGCGTCCTGTCCGACGTCGGCGATATAGAGGTCTCCAGACGCGTGGTCGATGGCGTAGCGCCACGGGTTGCGGAGCCCCTTCGCCAGGATCGTGGCGTGCGGGTCGCCCGGCGCGTCGGGATCGAGGCGGAGCATCTTCCCGAGGAGCGAGCCCGGATTCTGAGAATTCCCGTGGGGATCTCCCCCCGACCCCCCGTCGCCGAGCCCGATCAGGAGCGCGCCATCGGGGGCGACGACGAGGTTTCCGCCGTTGTGATTCGAGTACGGCTGCTTCACGTGGAGCAGCTCGCGCTCCCGCGCGATCGTCGCAGAGGACGCCGCCGGGTCGGTGACGGCAATTTCGACGACGCGCGTGTCCCCGTCGCGGTCGGTGTAATTGACGAAGAGCCGGCCGTTCTTCGTGTAATCCGGATGGAACGCCAGCCCGAGAAGCCCTTGCTCGGATCCACGGGAGACCCTCGACGAGAGATCGAGGAACGGCTCGGCCACGAGGCGGCCGTTCGCGAGCACGCGGATCTTCCCGGTCTTCTCCGCGACGAAGAGGCGCTTGGCGGGATCGTTCGGCGCGAACGCCATGCCGAGAGGCCGGTCGAGCCCGGTTGCGACCTCGACGAGGCGAACGCCGCGCGCGACCTCCGCCGGAACCGGAATGACCGGGAGCGCGTGGGCCTTCTCCGACGGGCGCGCGGCTGCGCAGGCCGCGGCGAGCGCCAGGAGCGTCAGCCCCGGGAGGGCTCCCCGGCCCCGGATTCCGCCGCGGCTCAACTCCCTAGAACCTCCAACTCAGCGTAGCGTACGCCTGATCGTTGTTTTCCTCACCGCCCGACGTGCGGTCCCAGGCCAGGGTCAGGAAGGCATGACGCCACGGCATGACCTGCAGCTCGGTTCCGTACCACATCACGCTGCGCGTCGTCTGGAATAGGTTGTTGTCGGTCTCGTTGCGACCGCCTCCGCGGAACTCCCAGCGGACACGCGAGCCGAGGTCGAACGAGGCGCTCACCACGTAAAGCGTGCCGTCCAGGTACGGCCCGGTGTAGTGCGTGCCGCGCACGGTCACGTCCAGAGCGACTTTCGTCCAGTTGGTCGCGCCGAGGACCAGGGAGTCGGAGTCGGCGGAGCCGGCGGAGCCGCCCCGCGACGCGCGCGCGTCGAGGCCGATCAGCCAGTGCCCCTTCGGGCGCCAGTCGATCCCCGCCCAGTACCCCTGGCGGTAGGCGTCGTCGAACTCGGTCGCGGGGGTGACGAAGTCGCGGTAGACGCGCACGTTCCGCCGGCTGTCGTAGCCGGCGCCGATCGACCAAGACTGCGCGAACGAATAACGGAGCGAGACAAAGGTCCCGCTGTTCGTGAAGTCGGACCCCTCGGCCGTCTTTCTCCACCCGCGGTTGATGTCCACCTGCTGCAGGAGATAGCTAGTGAAGCCGCCGTGGATCACGCGCCCGGCGAAGTAGGCCATGTCGCGGTTGACCTCGCCCTGGGTCGTTGACGACAAGAGCCCGCCGTCGAGCCAGTAGCGGGTCTTCGCACCCGGCGCGCTCGTCCCCTCGAAGTAGGCGCCGTAGTCCCGCGTCCCTGAATCGAAGCCGTAGGAGACCGGGTCGGGCTCGGTGCCGGCGAAGACGCCGGCAGCGAAGCGCTCGTGGCGGTACTCACCGAGGAGCCCGTCGAAGAGGACGATCGGGCCCAACGACGGGTTCATCTGACGGCCGAAGGCCAGCTTGAAGTCGCCGGGACGCCAGGCTCCCATCAGCGAGTAGAAACGGTTGCTCGAGGTGTCGTCCTTGACGCCATCGAACCGGGTCCTGTACGTGCGGCGCGGGCGCAAATCGATGTCGAAGTCGAACGGGGCGCCGCCAACCTGGGTCCCCGTCACCCGTAGGTCGAGCGACGGCTGGGTGAAATCCTGACCCAGCCCCGAGTTGTCGCGCACCGCGAGGAACGAGAAGCCGATGCGCCCTCGAATCCCGGCGTCGTGGACCTTCTTTTCGGTCGATTCGGTCGCTGCCGCGGCCGGCGCTCCTGCCGCGGCGGTGGCCGGAGGAGCCGCCGGCGTGAACCGCACGACGTCTCCGACCACGAGTTCGGGAGAGGCCCCTTCTGGAGTGGCGGTAGCGCGCTTGCCGGTCACGTAGGTCACCCGTAGCTGCGCGACGACCTGCCCGCTTCGTACCAGTTCGATCAGCGCTCCCACGGCCAGGCCGTTTTCGCTTCCCGCCTCCAGGTAGACGGTCGATCCGCTGACGTAGGTGACCTTGGCCTCGTCGGCCAGCGCCGGAGCGAGCGGCATCGCGAGAACGAGGACGATCAAGAGGGAGCGCATCGCGAGGTGTCTCATCGGCGTCCCCCTCTAGCCCGCCCGACCGTTCGGGTGGCACTGGTAGCAGAGGTTGCTGTCGTAGGCATAGCCGTTGATTCCCTGGTGCCTGCTGTTCATCGAGGCCTGGCTGTGACAGAGGAAGCAGCTGAACGAGGCGAAGTTGTTGGCCTGCGTGTGGCAGTCGCTGCACGCGGACCAGCGCCCCTGGTGCGAGCCGGAGTAGATCGGGAAGTAGAGCGAGTCGTGCTGCTTGAACGAGGCCGGCTGGAACGCCGTCGTGGTGTGGCAGAGCTTGCAGTCGGTCGGGAACCCCGAGGCGATGTGGTTCGGGTTTCCCGCGTTGTTGTAGTCGTTGGCATGGCAGGAGTAGCAGTCGGTCGGCGTTCCGGCGTAGCCGTTCGCATGGCACGACGCGCAGGGGACCGTGCGATGCGCTCCCGTCAGAGGGAAATTGGTACCGGCGTGGTCGAAGGCGGCGCGGTCCCAGGCCGTCGGCGTGTGGCACATCGAGCAATCGAGGGGGAAGCCCGCCGCGGCGTGGTTCGGGTTCGTGGTGGCCTGGTACAAGGCGAGGTGGCACGACTGGCAGTCGATCGGCGTCCCGACCCACGTCAACGCCCCTTGAGGCTGGCTCGGGTGGCACGACTCGCAGTCCTGCGTGACGTGAGCCCCCGTCAACGGGAAGCGCGTCGAGCGGTGGTTTTCGAGCTGCTTCGTCCGATCGATGAAATTGACCGGCGTGTGGCAGCGCGCGCAGTCGGTGCCCAACTCGCCCCGGTGGATGTCCTTGTGGCAATCGGCGCAGGCCGTCGGCACCGAGCCGAAGTCCAGGCTGAGGTGGCAGCTCCGGCAGGTCGCCGACTTGTGGGCGCCCCGGAGTGGGAAGGTGTCCTTGTGCCGGAAGTCCCTGGCGATCCGCGCCGGCGTCCAGTGGTCGGGGTCGTGGCAGGTCGCGCAGTCCCCGGTGAACTTCCCGTGCGGGTAGCCGGGCTCGGCGGCCCGGGCGGTGCCGAACAACCCCGCCACGGAGAGCGCCAGAACCGCGAGCGCGATGCGTTTCATGATCGGGCTCCTTCCTTGAACGATTTCGAGCCGTGGCACGCCTCGCACGTGACCGAGGTCCCGCGGTAGACGATCACCGGCTTCCCGCCGCTTCCGGGCCGCGCCACGTGGCACTTCGAACACGGGAGCGCGCGGTGGGCCGCCCCCAGCTTGAACTTGCTGTCGCGATCGTGGTCGAACTTGGCCGCCGGTCGAAACGCCTCGGCGCCGTGGCAGCGCTCGCATCCGTTCCCGCGGGACAGGGCGAACTGCCCGCCGTGCGGATCGGCGTGACAGTCGGCGCACGCCCGCTTGTCGCTCTTGAACGGGAGCGTGCGGCCCGGGGATCGGGCCGACAGGAGCGACGACGCCCCGGGCTTCGCTTTCAGCTCGTCGTGGCACGCGGAGCAAGGGACCGCCCGGTGCGCCCCGTCCAGGACGAACGCCGCGCGCGCGTGCTCCTTCGAGCCGTACGTGGAGGGTACGAACTCTCGGGCGCCGTGGCAGTCGGCGCACGCCCGTTGCGGCGAGAAGCGATGCGGGTCGCGGTGGCACCCCACGCAGTCCTTCGCGATGCCGCGCAGCGTCACCTTCGGCGTCCCGTGGCACGCGGCGCAGGGGATCTCCGCGTGCTTCCCCTCGAGCGCCAGCGCCGTCGCGCGGTGTTGCTCGACGCCGAAGAGCGAGGGCTTGAATCCCGCGGTGGTGTGGCACGGCTCGCACGCGCCGCGGTCGGGGCGCGAGGCGAGCTGCCCCTCGTGGGCGTCCTTGTGGCAGGTCATGCAACGGTCGTGCGCCGGATGGATCTCGACCGCGGCGGGTCCGAGGCGTTTGCGCCCCTCGGGGGTGGCGTCCCGCGTGTGGCAGCTCGCGCAGGGGACCGGCGCGTGCTTCCCGGTCAACGGAAATTTCTCGGGGGCGTGGAGGGCTGTGTCCATGACCCCGACCCGGAACGATTCGATCCCGTGACAGGCCGAGCAGTCCGCCGGGGCGCCACGGAGCGTCGCCCGTCCTGCGTGCGGGTCGCGGTGGCAGGTGCCGCAGGTTGCGAACGCGGGCTTCGCCCCCTTCGGATTGCCGGGCTCGTGGCAGCGGGCGCACGCGACCGTGCGGTGCGCGCCGCGCAGCGGCCAGCGTGTGCGATCGTGATCGAACGCCGACTTCGAGACCTGCTGGAACGCCGCGGTCACGTGGCAGGTCGTGCAGCGCGGCCCGAGCCGGCCCGCGTGGGCGTCGGCATGGCAGGCTGAACATTCGTCATGCGGCAGCGGCTTGTAGACCGGGGCGGAGCGCCCGCCCGCCTGGTGGCATTTCGCGCAGGGGACCGGGACGTGCTTGCCGGTCAGCGGGAAGGCGGTCTTCGCGTGGTCGAAGTTCGTCGTCGTCTTCCAATCTTTGTACCCGTGGCAGGTCGCGCACTGCGCGCCGAGCGCTCCCTTGTGCGCGTCGGCATGGCATCCGGCGCAGGAGGGATCGAGCCCCACGTGGCTCCGTGACGGGTCCTTCACCTTGGCGAGCCGGGCCACATCCCCTGTTCGAAACTTCCCCTGATGGCAGGCGCCGCACGCGGCGGCGGCGTGCTTTCCGGCGAGCGGCCAGCCGGCCTTGGCGTGGTCGAACGCCTCGGGCTTCCCTCCCGGCCAGTCGATCAGCTGGAAGCTCTCTCCCGCGTGCTCGGGGTGGCACGCCGCGCACTTGGTGCCCGCGACGGGCGCGTGATAACCGCGATTCCGCGTGCGCAGCAGGGCGATCTCGCCGTGGCACGCGAGGCAGCGCGCGTCCATCCCTTCCTTCTTCGAGGCGTGGCACTGGAGGCAGTTGGCGTTCCCCTCGAGGGCGCGATGCGCCGAAGACAGCGGCCCCGGGGAGACCTGCGCCCGGGCCGGGAGGGCGAGGCATGCGAGCGCCAATCCGATCGCGATCTCCTTGATCACGCGGCGCACGCCGGCCTTTTCGAGGAACGCGGACGACGGCTCGCCCCCGATCCGGATCACCACGTCGTCGTTCGGAAGGACCATCGGGCCCGACGGCGCATCGAGGAGCACGGCGTCGGCGCGGATCTCCCGCACCTGCGTGCGGAGCAGCGGTGTCACGCGCCCGGCCGCGATCGCCTCGGCGAGCTTTCCGCGGTTCCGCTCCTTCGCGCGCGCGAACGAGTCGGACCGGTACGACAGGTGCACGGTCGTGCCCGGCTGCCGCGCCAGCCCGATCGCCGATTCCAGCGCGCTGTCGCCCCCTCCCACGACCAGCACCCGGCGCCCCGCGAAGGCGTCCATCTCGGCGATGTCGTAGACGACCTTCGGGAGATCCTCTCCCGGGACGCCGAGCGCGCGGGGGCTGCCGCGCCGCCCGGTGGCGAGGATCACGTGGCGCGCGGGCCACGAGGCGCGCTCGCCCACGACGTGAAACCCCCACGCCTCTCGCTTCACGCCGGTGACCTTGTGGCCCGTCCGGATCTCGAGCCCCGTCGTCCGGATGATGTTTTCCCAGATCCCGAGCAAGGTCTCCTTGGTCGCATCGGCGATCCAAAGATCGCCGACCACCGGGAGCTCCACCGGCTCCGCCAGGAGGAGCTTGTGGCGCGGGTAGCGCCGGATCGACTCGGCCGCATCCCCCTGCTCGAGCACGACGTAGCGGAGCCCGTGGTCCTGGCATTCGAGGGCGGCGGAGAGCCCGGCCGGACCCGAGCCGACGATCACCACGTCGTGCACGAGCCCGCTCCCGCCGGTGGCGGTTCCCTCGCGGACCGCTCGGGCCACGGCGCGCGCGGCCAGCTTTCCCTCGTTGATCGCGTTCTTGATCAGACCGCGCCCGCCCAGCTCGCCGACGACGTAGATCCCGGGGACGTTCGACTGGAAGTCGAAGTCCACCTCCGGCACCTCGACGCGCTGCACGGCGGCGCCCGCCGAAAGGAAGATCCCGTTGACCGGACAGGCGGTCACGCATTCGCCGTGGGCCTTGCACAGCTCGGTGTCCACGATCGCGAGCTTCCCGGAGAGCGCGATCGCGCCCGGCTCGGGGCAGACCGACACGCACGCGCCGCACCCCACGCAGACGTCGGCGCGCACGACCGCGTGGAGGCGCGCGCCCTCCTCCGCGGCGGCAGGAGCCTTCGAGGCCGGCGCGGCGACGACCTCGTAGACCTGGGGGGCGACCCCGCACTTGGGGCAGGGGAGGTTCTTCCCGGCGACTTCGATCTTGCAGCGCGGGCAGACGACGGCGCGAGGCGCCGCCGCCGCGGCGGGCCGCGACTTCCTCACGTGCCAGGCGACCAGGATCGCCGTGACCGCGACGAAGATCAGCGTCGTCCAGAGCAACGGTCGCGTCTCCCGGCTTCAGTGGAACCAGGTCTGACCCATCGCGATCGCGACGGCGACGTGCAAGAGCACCGCGACGAGCGCCATGATCGCGAACGGCTTGTGGGCGGCGTGCCACCACCGGAAGAGGCGCTGCACCCCCTCGAGCACGCCGGCCTGCTGGGCGAGCGCCATCTCGCGCCGGGCGAGCCGCACCGCCTCGCGGATTCTGGCGGCGGGCAGGGAGGCGCCCGCGCCTGCCGCGAGGTCGCGGCGAAGCGCCCGCGCCGCGCGGCGCCGGGCGAAGTCATCCGAGACCATCCTCCCGACGACGACGAGCGGGTTGATCGACGGCGCGCCGCGGCGCAGGGGAGCGAGCGACCGCTCGATCTCGGGAACGGGGCGCCCGCTCGCGGTCGCGATGTCGTGCAGGAGCTGGCGCCGCTCGGCGGCGACCTCGTCGATCGACAGCTCGATCCCGGTCCGGCTGCGCGGGATGTGAACGTACAGGTAACGCCCGATGAGCCCGCTCACGCAGACGATCGCCATCGACAGGTACCCGAGGCCGATCAGCCCTTCGAAGCGCAGACCGGCATGCATCGCCGCGACGAGAGGAACGAGGAACCCGGCGACGATGTGCACGTCGAGCCAGTGAGGGACCGAGCCGAGCGCGGGCCTCCGCCCGAGCCGCTTGCGCAGGGGGTAGAGCCACAGGAAGAGGAACAGGCCCAACGCGAGGACGCCCAACGACTGGCCGATCACCCCGGAGGGCTTGAGCCAGACGTGCCGCGAGTCGCGGACGCGCGCGGCGAACGGCTCCGTGTAATAAGGAAGCGCCGCGACCAAGAGGACGCCCATCGCCACGGCCGTGAGGAGTCCCGCAACACGCGCCGCGCGCACGATAAACGGGACAGAAACGGTCGGTTTTGGGTGCGATTCGCGGGCGGGAAGCGTCGGTTTCGGCGCCGGCGCCGGGCGTTTCGTTACGGGACGCGACAGTTCGATCACGTTTCCGTTACGGTGCGGCACGCATTTCTCCACGGAAACCTTGCGGCTCCACCACGAAGAGCAAGGCGGGTGCCGGGAAGGCGGCCGACCGGGGTCGCATGGTATGCGATCCCGGCCGGCCCTGGAGGGTCGGTCACGGGGCCGTGACGGTTGCCTCCCACGCGATCGGGACCTCCTGCGCCGGTGAGCCGGCCGGCGCGTCCGTGGCCTGGGTCCCCCGCGTGACGGTGAAGTGGAGATGTTCGCTCCCCGAAAGGTGATCGATCGACACGCTGCCGCCGACCGGGATCCGCCGGCTGATCAAAAGGTCCGCGAGCGGGAACTCGACGTGGCGGCGATGCGCGCGCACCAGCTCGCGCGCTCCCAGCTTGACGTCCCCGCGGCCGCGCTCGAGCAGGAAGGCGCGCGCCGCCGGGGTGAGCTCGCAGTCGAACCCCCGCGTCCGGATCCAGCGGTTCATGCGATCGAACCGGCGGTCCAGGATGGCCGCGATGTGCTCGTCCTGGAGCCGGTGGAACACGACGAGCGCATCCAGCCGGCCGATCAGATCGTCGCCGAACTGCGTCTCGGCCTCGATGCGGCAGGCGCGCGACAGGCGGTCGTCGTCGTCCGCCGTCCCGGCGCCTGAGGCCCCGTGGAAGCCGATCCGCGGGGACTCCTCGAGGATCTCCCGCGCGCACAGGCTCGTCGTGATGAAGACCATGCAGTTGCGAAGGCTTCCCAGCCTCCCGCCGGGAAGGGGCAGGCGGCCCGTGTCGAGCGCGGCGGTGAAGGCCTTGCCGATCTCCTTCCGGCCTCGCTCGAGATACTCGATGAGAAGGACCGAGAACGGCGGCGCTTCGAGGATCCATCCGCCGTCCTCGGTCCGGAGCTGGGAGAACATCGGGGCGAGCTGCGTCACGAACGACGCCCACGGATCGCCGTGGACGAAGTGGGTGCAATCGGCCACGTGCAGGCCGCGGTTCTCGCCGTGGAGGACCGTCGCGAGCGTCCTGACCAGCTGGGTCTTTCCGGTTCCGCTGGGACCCATGAACATCGAAGCGGACCAGCTTCGCTCGCGCGGCGTCAAGCCGCTCATCACCCGCGTGGCGCCGCGAACGACGCTCGCGATCGCGGCTCGCTGACCGACGATCTCCTTCTCGAGCTCGGCCTTGAGGACGTCCGAAAACATCGTCGCCTCCGAGGGGAGGATGCGAGGCCGGCGCGGGAGGAAACGC
>JBGQLU010000068.1:0-19602 GCA_041500265.1 Acidobacteriota bacterium
ATCTCCATCGCCGATGGAGATCTGGGTGGACAACGCGTCCTACCCGACCGACCCGATCGCGAAGAACTCGCACGACTACCGGCCGCTGGGGCTGGGTTACGCGAACCTCGGCGCCCTCCTGATGTCGCGGGGGCTCCCCTACGACAGCGACGCGGGGCGCGCCTACGCCGCGGCGATCACCTCGTTGATGTGCGGCGAGGCCTACGCGGCGTCCGCCAAGATCGCGGCGCACAAGAACCCGTTCGCAGGTTACGAGAGGAACCGCGAGCCGTTCCTCGCGGTGATGCGCAAGCACCAGGCGCACGCCGACGGGATCGACGGCAAGCTCGTCCCGGGGGATCTCCTGTCGTCGGCGCGGAGCGTGTGGGCCGACGTCGTGACGCTCGGCACCGAGTACGGCTTCCGAAACGGCCAAGCGACGGTGCTCGCCCCGACGGGGACGATCGCTTTCATGATGGATTGCGACACGACGGGCATCGAGCCCGACATTTCGCTCGTGAAGTACAAGAAGCTCGTCGGCGGCGGCAACTTCAAGATCGTCAACAACACGGTGCCGCTCGCGCTGAAGAAGCTGGGCTACGCCCACGACGACATCCAGACGATCGTGGACTACATCAACGCCGAGGACACGATCGAGGGGGCGCCGGGCTTGAAGCCCGAGCACCTGCCGGTCTTCGATTGCGCGTTCAAGCCGGCGAAGGGAACGCGCACGATCGCCTACATGGGCCACGTCAAGATGATGGCCGCCGTCCAGCCGTTCCTGTCGGGGGCGATCTCGAAGACCGTCAACATGCCGACCGACGTCACCGTGGACGAGATCGAGAAGACCTACATCGAGGCGTGGAAGCTGGGGTTGAAGGCGATCGCGATCTACCGCGACGGCTGCAAACGGAGCCAACCCCTCTCCACGAGCAAGGACGGGGACGCGAAGGCGATCGGCGCGGCCCTCGGCGCCGCGATTGAATATCAGCCCCGCCGCCGGAAGCTCCCCGACACGCGCCAGTCCGTGACGCACAAGTTCTCGGTCGGCGGATTCGAGGGGTACATCACCGTCGGTCTCTTCGAGGACGGTCAGCCCGGCGAGATCTTCATCACGCTCGGGAAGGCGGGCTCGACCCTGGCCGGCTTCGCCGACGCCTGGGCGACGGCGATCTCGTTCGCGCTCCAGCACGGCGTCGAGCTGCGGTTCCTCGTGGACAAGTTCACCCACGTCCGCTTCGAGCCGTCGGGATTCACCGGGAACCCGCAGATCCCGATCGCGAAGTCGATCGTGGATTACGTCTTCCGGTGGATGGCGCTCCAGTTCCTCCCGAAGGACGAACAGCCTCCCGTTCCCGGCGGCATCGGAAACGTCCACGAGATCGAGGCCGATCACGCCGCAACGCCGGTCGCGACGGCCGGCGCATCGACGACGACGTCAGGTTCCGATCGCGTCCGCGACGTCTACATCCGGCAGGCGGACGCGCCGCCGTGCCACGAGTGCGGCTCGATCATGATCCGGAACGGCGCCTGCTACGCCTGCGTGAACTGCGGGGCGACGAGCGGGTGCTCGTAGCGGAGCTCGGCGCGGCGGCGTAGCCGCTCCACGCATCATCTCGACCGTCTTAGCGGTCTTTCCTGAAGATCGCGCATCGCCGCGGTGGCAACGCGGTCAGAACTTCCTCCCCGTGTAAATCTCACCAGCGGTCACGAAGCACCTCCTCGCGAAAAAGCCGCGCAACTCCGGGACTGGCACCGATGTTGCCCCCCGTCGCGACGGGTTGCCGCGAAACTCCACATCGATGACGTCTCGCGGCGAGCCCCGAAGGAGGTGTCGCCATGAGAACCACGTACGCAGCGGGCATCGCACTTGCGCTGGCGCTGCTCACGGGCATCGTCGCGCCGCCGTCTCACGCGGACCTGTCGTTCGACGTTGCCTTTTCGAGCTTGAGCCCGCACGGATCCTGGCTCGTCTCCGCGCAGTACGGCCGAGTCTGGCAGCCTCGCGTCTACGAGCCGGGTTGGAATCCGTACTACGACGGCCACTGGGCCTACACGGATCTGGGTTGGAGCTGGGTCTCCGATTACGAGTGGGGCGCGATCCCCTATCACTACGGAACGTGGACGCTCGATCCGGCCGTCGGCTGGGTCTGGGTCCCCGGAACCGTCTGGGCTCCGGCGTGGGTCGTCTTCCGCACCGGCCCTGACGCGGTCGGCTGGGCGCCGGTTTCGCCCGGATTCTCCGTCGGGCTGTCGTTCGCCGCGGCGGCACCGGCGTCGAGCTCGTTCGTGTTCGTCTCGACGCACGATTTCGCCGCGCCCCGAATCCGTTCCTGCGTCGTCCCCGAGACGCGGGCGCGGACGTTCATGAGCCGGACGACGATCGTCAGCAACCTCGCCGTCGAGCACGACGTCGTCGTCAACCGAGGTCCCGACGTACGCGTGATCGAGCGCGCGAGCGGACGGACGATCCGGGTCGCGCCGATCGAAGACGTGCCCCGCGTCGCCCCATTCCAGGGCGTCCACCGAGCCCAGCTCGCCGTCGACCCCGATCGCGCGGCGCACGGCGTGCGGGTGGCCGAACCGGTCTCTGCGAAGCACCCGTTGCCGCAAGCGACCGACCGCGCGGCGCTCGAGCCCTCACGCGCTCCTCACGCCGCGCACCAACAGCCATCCGCGGAGCGCGTCGCGCCGAAACCCGAGGCGCCGCCCCGTCCCGCAAGGAAGTCCGCTCGTCAGCAGCAGCCGAAAAAGGAGTCCGAAGGTCACTCCCACCAAGAGGGGCAAGGAGGTTCCCATGACTAGAACCATGTCACTTCTCGTCGCCGCGTCGATCGCACTTCCCACCGCGGCCGGCACGACCAACCGTGGCACGCAACGTCTCCGTGACGCCGAAGAAGTCTTGACGATGTCGGTGACCGCGCCCGACAAGGGCATTCCGAAGGATCTCCTCGAGAAGGCTGAGTGTGTCGGCGTCTTTCCCGGCATCGCCAAGGGCGCCTTCGTGGTCGGCGGAGACTACGGCCACGGCGTCTTCACGTGCCGCCAGCCCGACGGCACGATGGGGGCGCCCGCGTTCTTCACGATGGCCGGTGGAAGCGTCGGCTGGCAATTCGGCGGGGAGCAGGCCGACCTCGTCCTGCTCGTCATGAATCCGGAAGGCGTCAAGCACATGCTCGCCGACCGGTTCACGCTCGGCGCAGACGCCTCGGCGGTCGCGGGCCCCGTGGGCCGGACCGCCAAGGCCGCGACCGACGCGCAGCTCCACGCGCAGATCCTGTCCTGGTCCCGATCTCGGGGGGCGTTCCTCGGCGCTTCCCTCGAGGGAAACGTGGTGAAACCGGACGCGAAGACGACCGAGGAGTTCTACGGCAAGCCGGTGAGCGCACGGGAGATCCTCGTCGATCGCGGCGTGAAGACGCCGAAGGCGGCGGAGCCGTTCGTTCACCTGACCAACGAGTACGCGAAGCGCACGTCCTGACGTCAACGTCCCGCCCGCGTGGAGCGGGCGGGACATCCAAGGAGGCTCGATCATGAGATCCACTCTTCCCTGTTTCGCGCTCTTCGTCCTGCTCTCGGCAATCTCCCTCGGCACCGCCGGCGACGTCCACCTCGCCACCGCGACCGGTCATCTCGTCGCCGTCGATGCCGCGGGGAAAACGCTCGTCGTGAACGTCGAGGAGCATCCCGGTGAGACCAAGGACGTGACGTTCACGCTGGACGACGACAGCAAGATCGTGAAGGACGGGGCCGCCATCGCCGCGACGGAGCTCAAGTCGGGCGACAGCGTCACCGTGACCTACAAGCAGGGGGACGCGAAGAACGTCGTCGTCAACATCGGCGTCAGCTCGAAGCCGACGACCTAGCAAATCGTCAAGGGGCGGGCCGGGCGCCGAGCGCTCCCGTGCCCGCCACGAACCGCTCGATCTCGTCGGTCGTGCGGACCGAGTAGAACTCGTAATCCGAGTACTCCTGCACGACGTGCAGAACCTCGCGCTCCCGCGTCGGCCACTCACGGACCCCCCCAAGCACGGTCGAGATCGACCGGTCGATCGTAACCTTCCCCGGAAAGCGCATCCCGTTCTTCACGATCGAGAAATCGGTCACGATCGTCTCGATGTCGTACGGCTTGCTCTCCCAGCTCGACGGGCGGCCGGGAGCGTCCTTCAGGTCCGCCTCCCGCGCGACCTTCCTGTTCCAGGCCTCGGGAGACCAGGCCTGGACCTTGAGAATCTGGCCGCTGCCGGAATCGATCCAGGCGATTCCGGTCCAATCGTTGAGGCCCCCGCGAATCTTCCCCTTCGGCCGGAATCCGATCTTCACGGCGGGACGATCGAGGGCGACCTCGGTTCCGAGGCCGAAGAATTCGTGGAGGGGTTGACGGTCCGCCCGGAAGATGAAGGCCCAGAGATAGGCGCTCTCCAGGAACCGGGGAACCTGGTAGTCGCGCGGGTCCACCTCGTTTCCGCGCTGCTCCTTCGTCGTTCCCGTTCTCCAAGTGCGGAAGTCGCGGAACCGACCCTTCTCGTCGTGAATGAAAATGTACGCGAACTGGATCCGACCCGTCTCCCCACCGCTGTAGGTGATCGTCTCCCGGCACGCGAACCCGAGCGCCGAGTCCCGGTAGAGCTCCGCGACGCGGGCGAGCCGCTCGAGCGATGCACCCGTGCCCGCGGATTCGGCGGCGACCGTGTGGGCGCAGGCGAACAACGCGATGACCGCGAGGGCTCGGTGCGCTCTCAAGGGTTGGCCGTCACGACGCCCTTGCCGTCCACGATCTCGAACGTGAACCGGATGTCGTAGTAAACGGCGACCAGCTCCCAGGACGTCATCACCTTGTAGTCGGGCTTGCCGTCGCCGTCGTGGTCGGGCCCGTCCTCGACGTGCCGGAGCGTCCCAGGGTCGTAGCGCCAGGTCTTGACGGCGGCCTCGACCGAGCGGCGGTAGTCTTCCGCGAACGGGCCTCCATCCGATCGCCCCATGGGCGAGTCCCCGACCCGGCTCACGTGTCCCTCCGTGTCGATCACGATGCGGACGATCTCGCGGTGCGGGCCGTCTCGCGCCGCAAGCGCGCTCTCCGGATACTTCGGGAGCGACGTCGTCTCCATCGGATGCGGCCGGACGAACTGCACGTCGGCGGGAAGGCCGAGCGCCGGATTCGACGGATCGAAGATGTAATTGAAGCTCGTCTTTCCTTCGGGGAGAACCGGCGGGGGGGGCGGGCCCACGGTTGGCGGCTTCGTGTGCGCACAGCCTACCGCGAGGACCGCCGTGAGAACGAGCACCACACGCGCCCACCATCGGAGTCTCATGGCGGATTCGGTGCGGTGGTGCGCTGGAACTGCCGGTCGATTTCCTTCTTCCACACCTCGTACGCGCCGATTCCACCTCCCCGAACACGGTCGAGGATGCGGCCGTCCCGGATCAGGAGCTTGGTCGGAAAGGCGTTGATCTTGAGCCGCGCGCACCAGTTCTCGAAATCCGAGTAGGCCGCAATCCCGGTACCGGTGCGCCGAGGCAGGCTCAGGAGGCGCTTCCCTTTCCATCCGCCGACCACGACGCTGACGAGCTTGAATCGCCCCGACGGCTCGTACTCCTTTGCGAGGCGCTCCAGCTCCGGCATTTCCTCCATGCACGGCTTGCACTCGAGAGCCCAGAAATCGACCAGGTAGAAGACTCCGGGCGAATCGAGCGCGATCGCTCGTTCCTCCGAATCGGCAAATCGAAGGGTCCCGATCGGCGTGCCGGTTTCCGTGGGAGCCGTCGCGGCCAGTCCAACGACGAGGACGCCCGCGGAGAAGCTCAGGCCCCAGGTCATCTCACTCCATCCCTTCGAGCTGCTCGGCGCCGACGAGCAGGTACTCAACGCCCTCGGCGGACAACGCGGAGAACGTGTCGTTGAAGTCGTTGTTCATCGACGGGCTTCCCCATGAACCGCCACGCCTCGAGGGTCAACGGCCACACCATTTGGATCCGCTCCTCCGGTGTGAGGTCGAGCACGGGATCGCGAGGCTCGGGCTCTCCCGGGCGGATCAGACGGACCGGCCAGTTCGAACGATCCTTCGTCACGGCGTCGCCACCCGCGTGTACCGGTAGTCCTCGGCGCGCTCGCTTTCCGTTCCGTCCCCTTCGACGCGTGCGAACAGGGTGTTCGCATCGAGGCGCCGGTAGATGATCCGTTTCGGGAAATCGTGCTGGAGGTTTTCGAAGACGGCCTCCTGGGGGCCGGCGCGCACGAGGCGGAACTCGGCGCCGGCGCGCCCCTTCGGCTGGCCGACGTAGACCAAGCCGTCGGGACGCTCCTCCACGCGGAGGAACTCGAAGAACACCGTCTTCCCGTTCGCGATCGTGCGCCCGACGGCGAGCATCGTTCCCCCCGCGGGCCGGGTCCAGCTCTCCTCGATGACGGGCGGTCCTTCCATCCGCCAGGCGCCGCTCATCCAGCTCAATCTCTCGACGCTCGTCGGCAGAGCGGGGGCGGGATCGGCCGCGAGAGCGCACGATGCGACGGCGAGCACGAGGACGACCCGTCCGAGTTTCATGACGCCCTCCGGCTTTTCGCCGTTGTCAGGTGTTTGACGACGTCCATCACCTCGCAGGCGTTGTCGCCGTAGTCGACGTGGAGCGGTGCGTAGGCTCGTGCGACGGCGAGGGCCCTCGTCTTCAGAACGGGATTCCGCTTCCCGATCGCCAAGACCGCCGTGTTCATCGCGTCCTTCACGAAGTTCTGCTCGTCCCCGATCGTCGCGCCGATGCGATCGAGATAAGGCGTGAAGAACGCGTCGGTGAGCGCCGGATCTTTCTTGTCCTTGGCGAGCTCGCCCAGCAGCAGGTAGCCGCAGCGGCGGCGGCCGTGATCCTTGGCGGCCGCCCACGCCACCGCGAGGTCGCGGGCGACGGGGGCCTTCGACAGCGGCGCGTCGCAGGAGCAGTAAACGTGGGAGAGCATGTACGAGCCCGCCCCCTCGACCTGGGCCTCCGCCTGCTCGCGCGTCATCACCTTCGGATCGTCGATCAGGAGGCCGATCACCTTCGCGTCGTAGACGTCGCTCGCCCAGAGCTGCCCGGCCAGACCGTGGTCCCGGCCGACCTGTTTCGCGAGCTTGCGAAGCTGCGTGAGGCCGATCCCGAAGCTTTTGAGCCGCGACTTCGGATAGAGGCGCTCCCAGTGAGCGACGCCGCGCTCGTTCCGGTTCCGATCCAGAAGCGCGAGCACGTCCCTGGTGGTCACTCTCGTCCCTCGTCGGGCGATTTTCGCACGGGCGCCGGCCTCCCGAGATGCCCCGTTGGCGGTATATTCCAGCTTCACGCCCGGCCTGCCCGGGCCACCGGGGGGTTGCCGTGCCGTCATACGCGCGCCGTATCGCGCTCTGTCTCGCCGCCGTCCTTTCCTTCGTCCCGGCCGTCGCCGCCTCGCCGCGACAAGCAGCTCCCGGGAACGCGTGGATCTCGATCTTCCCCGACGGCATCGAGGCTCTTCTCCGCGAGCAAGGGGTCGCGATCTGGACGAGGCAGCCCGGCTTCGTCGTGGGGTCCGCCTCCGATCCCGCGATCGCGGCTCTCTCCGAGCGCGGGATCACCCCGATCGCCGAAGTGCGCGACGACGGATCGTGGCTCTACCTCTTCCATCACCGCCCCGGATTCGTCTCGCCTCCGATCGCGGGTGCGACGTTTCATGCGCTCTCGCCGGAAGCCGACCTGGTCCTCATCCCGTCCGGTGCGCCCGCCGTGCTGCCGCGCGTGAAGCCGAACGGCGCCTTCCAGGGCGTGCCGCGCCTTCCGCTTCCTCCGAAGGTCACCCATCCCGCCGACCTTGCGCCGCCCGCTCCCGGTGGGGCCAAGACGCCGAACCCGCTGGTCGGGCAGATCCTCGCGGCGACGAGCCAGACGAGCTGGTTCCAGTTCGTGAAGGACCTCTCCGGTGAGAACACCGTCGACATCGGCGGCCAGACCTGGACGATCTCGACTCGTTACAGCGACTCGATGTTCCCGACGCCCGCCGACAACGCGCACGCCACCGAATACCTCGAGGACCGCGGCGCCGGGTGGGGTTATACGAGCCACCGCGAAACCTACACTTCGGCCGAATCGGGCTGTGGTGGTCAGTCGAAGCCCTGGCAGAACCTGATCTTCATCGTCCCCGGCCAGGTAGATTTCGGGAAGCACCAGCAGGTGCTCTTCGTCAACCACTACGACTCGTTGTCGTTCTCGACGATCGAGAGCGAGACCTACGCCCCTGCCGCCGACGACGCCATTTCCGGAGGCTCCGCGCTTCTGGAGGCGATGCGCACCTTCAAGGACTACGCGTTCAAGAACACGATCGTGTTCGCCTGGTTCTCCGGAGAAGAAGAAGGGATCTGCGGGTCGGGGGCCTACGTGCGGCAGCATCCGTCGGTGGACATGTGGCGCGCCCTCAACATGGATCAGACCGCTTTCGACGGCGACGGCAACCGCCTGATGGACGTCTACAACTGGGACGCGACGAATTCCCCGCAGAGCGTCGCGATGGGCGACACCTTCGTCCAGGCCAACGCCGACAACGGCAACATCATCGACCCCGCCAAGATCGTGCGCGACACGTCGAAGATGTGCCAGACCGACCACTGCCCGTTCTGGGACGTGGGCGTCGCGTCGATCGCCGTGACCGAGGACCTTCACAACAACGACATCTGCCCGTGCTTCGATCAGGGCCAGACGCCGACCTGCCACGACACCGTCACCCAGATCTGGAACGGACAGCTGATGTTCACGCCGGACTATTCGTGGCCCTCCGAAAAGGCGGCGATCGCGACGATCGCCACGCTCGCCGAGCCGCTCTACGCGTGCCCCGCCGCCGCGGTCGCCGCGCCGTCGCTTACGGCAGGAAACAACAGCGTGAATCTGACCTGGAACGCCGCGCCCAACGTGACCCGCTACGTCGTCGAGCGCGCTCCCACGTGCGCCGGACCGTTCGACGGGATCGGGTCGGTCGCGGGGACGGCGTTCGAGGACGTCACCGCACTGAACGGCGCCGCGTGGGCTTACCGGATCCGCACCTGCCCGGCGCAGGTCAGCGCCTGCGTTTCGGGGGGCGCCCAGGCCGCCGGGAGCGTGGTCTACCAGCAGGGCTCGGCCGCGATCACGGCCGACTCGGGAGACCACGATGCGATCGCCGACGATTGCGAGCTCGTCACGGTCCAGTTGAACCTCCTCAACGACGGCAATATCCCCCTGACGGGAGTCCGCCTCGCGAGCGTCGTCCCCGGAAGCCCGGCCGTGCGGGTGGCGAGCGCGCTCCCGCAAGTCGTGGCTAACCTCGGCGTGGGAGCGACGGCCCCGGTCGCCTTCAAGGCGTACGTCGGCCGCGACGGGACCTCCGCCGCGTGCGGCGACACGCTCTCCTTCGACGTGACCGCGAGCTCCGACCAGTCCCCGGCGGCGACACGATCCTTCACGCTGACCGCCGAGCGCTCGACGGTCGCCGGGCCGCTGACCTACAGCTTCGACGCGGACTTGTCCGGGTGGACCGTCGCCGCGGGGGTCGTCAACCGCGCCGCCGGCGGCGCCCCCGGCTCGACGACGGCCTCGCTCCACTTCAGGACCGGCGCCGCGAACGACTGCGACGCGGTCCAGTCGCCGGTTGTCAAGCCGACCGCCACCTCGACGATGACGATGTTCGTGAACTTCGTCATCGAGGCCGGCTCGTTCGACCGCGCCAACGTGCGCGCCGTCGACAACGTCACCGGAGAGAAGACGCTCCTCACCCCCACCGGCGCGACCTACACCACCAGCGGCGACGTCAGCCTTCTCTGCGACAACATGGGAAACCTCCGGGGCTGGTCCGGTTCGGCCGCGTCGTGGCGGCAGGCGAGCTTCGACCTCTCACCCTTCGCGGGGAAGGAGATCAAGCTCGAGTCCCGCTATTCCACCGACGGCTTCTTCCAGGGATCCCAGGGGTTCTGGATGGACGCGGTGCAGGTGACCAACGCGTCGCAGATCAACTGCGACGCGCAGACGAACACCTGCGCGGCCCTGCCTCCCGAGGTCTCCCCGCAAGGCGCGGCGGTGCCGTTCACGATCTCGAAGTCCGGGGCCAACCTCCTGCTCGAGTTCTCCCAGGCCACCGGGGCGACGAAGTACAACGTCTATGCGGGGACCGTGGCGAAACTGCGCCAGGGGATCTACGACCACGCCGCCGCCGGCCTGTGCGGTTTCACCGACTCGGTGACCTCGGACGGAAAGGTGGACGTCTCGGTCGCGGCGACCTCCGTTCCCGACAACTCGTACCTCCTCGCGGTGGCGCAGAGCGCCGCGGGAGAATCGAGCTACGGCAAACGGACCGGCGGAGCGGAGATCCCGCTCGCGCTGAGCGGCTGTCCCTGAGCCCCGTTCTCCGAGCGGTGCGCGCGAGGTCGCGGACCGTCGTCCACCACGAGGAGGAGCCCGCCCCCCTCGGATGAGGGCGGGGCGGCGACCGCGCGCCGCAGGCGCGCGACGACCGCTGCGGCGAGGGGATCCGAGAGGGCGCCGCGCTCGACGACGAGGACGAGCGCCCGGCGCTTCGCCGCGCCCAGGATGAGTTCCGTGATCCCGCGCGACAGAGAGGCGATCGCGCCGTGTTGGCGCGAGGCGCGAGCGGCGTCCTGCGAGCGCATCCAGATCGGCACCCCCTCGAGAAGCGTGAGCGGAAGCCCCTGCGACAGCCGGTGCCGCGCGATCAGGGCTTCGACTTCCGAGCCGCGCTCCATCAGGAGGCGCATCACCAGACGGTCGAGGCTTGCGATCGCCGACCCCGGCGGCCGCGTCAGGCGGACGACCGGGATGCCGAGACCGGCGCCCATCCCGTCGATCTCGACCCGCGCCGCACGCATCGCGTCGGGGCGCCGGGGCAGCCGCACCTCGCGCAGCGCCCCCTCGCGAGCGGCGCCGAGGGCGAAGCGCAAGGCCGCCCGTTCCGCCGGAAGGAGGGAGGTCGAGGCGCTGGCCCCCCGGGATAGTCCGGCCGGACCCAGGAGCGCCAGCGCCTCGACCGCGGTGGGAAGACGCGCGTCGCGATCGCGCGTGGTGAGGCGGGTGATGAGGGCCGCAAGGCGCGGCGCCATCCCGGGTCGCAGCCGCCGGGGGTCGGCGGGCTCCCCCTGGAGGTGCCACCGGACCCAGCGTTCCGGCGTGCGTGAGTTCAGCGGCAGCCGGCCGGTCGAGAGAAGAAACAGGAGGATCCCGAGGGCGTACAGGTCGGCGCGTCCGTCGAGAGGGAGCCCCAGAACCGCTTCCGGGGCGACGTAGGGGAGTGATCCGCTGATCCGCCCGGCGGAGCCGGGGCGCCCGGCTTCGGATGCCAGGCCGAAGTCGGTGAGCTTGACCCGCCCGCAACGCCGTCGCGACGGGGCGACGAGGACGTTTCCGGGCTTCAAGTCGCGGTGGACGAGCCCGGCGGCGTGCACGTGGTCGAGCGCGCGCAGGACGCGGCGCGCGACCTCTTCGATGATCGCGTCGGGGGTCCGCCCGGGCCTCAAGGCGCGGTGCGCGGGCAGCCCTCGGACCAGCTCCATCACGAGATACGGCGTGCCCGAGGCGAACGGACCCGACACGGCGCGGGCGATCTCGAAGACCCGCACGACGTTCGGGTGCCGCAGGCGCACCCACGCGGCGAACTCCGCGGCGAGGGCTCCGGCCCCCCCCGAGGCCCGGCCGGCGCCGAGCACCTTGATCGCGACCTCCCGCCGCTCGAGGCGGTCGAACGCGCGGACGACCCGTCCCTGGCCTCCGGCCCCGAGCGCTTCCAGCACGAGGAAGCGGCCGTCCAAGGTCGGCGAGAGCGCGTTCGTCGAGGAGCCGTTCATAGGAGACACCGTGAGGAGGGGCGCGCGCGAACGTACGCGGCGGAGGGACCGGGAACAAGGGGCGGAGCCGGCTCCGGTTTCGTCCGAGCGAACGTCCGGTTGTCGCGCTGGGAGAAAGCGGTTACGTTTTCAGAGTGAAACGCATCGTCACGGCCCTGGCGGGCTGCGCCTTGGCGCTCGCGGCTCGCGCCGCCAAGGTCGAGACCCCCCTGCCCCCTGCGGAGAAGATTCCGGAGCTCGCCGCGTCGCTTCTGGGGCGCATCGCGGCCAAGTCGCTTCCGGCGCCGGATGGGACGACCGTGACCGTCGGGTCGATCCTCGATGCGACCCGGACCGAGGCCTGCCTGCGCACGATCGGGCACGCGCAGGGGTGGCCCGCGTCGTGGCTCGTCGCCTCCGACGCGACGCTTCCTTACGACCTGGTGATGCGGGTGGCGCTCGCGGAAGACGGAACGATCGAAGATCCCTCGACGATCTTCCTCGCGGCGCGCAGCTCCTGGGACGATGCCGCGTTCGATGCGGCCTTCAAGAAGGCGACGGGAGCCAAGCCCCCGCACGAGCGCAGCCGAAGCCTCGTGATCCAGACGTTCACGAAGAAGATCGCGACCCGCTACATCTACGACCTTTCCCCGACCGGGAAGGGAGCGAAGGGGCTGCTGGCCCTCCTCCCCGAAGGCTCCTTGATCCGGGAGGCCGACGGGATCGACCTCCGCGACGGCCTCCATCACACCTTCGCCATCGTGCTCGTCCGGCCGTCGTTCGTGCCGGCCGATTGCGCCACCGACGAGGGCCGCGCCTTGGGACATCGCGACGATGGGGGGATCCTCCTCATCCTCGCCGGCGAGCACGCCCTCGAGGACAGCCTCGACATCACCGAGGTCGTCCGGAGCGCCTCCGGAACGACCCTCCTCCCACGCTTCGCCTGCGATCCCGGAGACACGGAGCCGGGGGCGATCGACCGCCTCGTGGATGCGAAGTTCGAGGGGCGCGAGGCGATCCGGCTGATCAAGGTCGATGAAACCCGGGCGCGGTCGAGGCTCGACTCCCTCCCCGTAGAGATCGGCGTGAGCATGAGGGACGGCGTCTTCCGGGTCTTCGCGAGGCCCGCCGGCCGCTGAAGCGCCTGCGGTCAGGACTCCTGCGCGCGCCGGTTCGCTCCTAGCCAGATGTAGGCGACGAGCCCCAGAAAGCCGGCGATCGAAACGCATTGGGAGACGATCTCGATGTCGTAGAACGGCGTCTGCACCCAGGATTCCTCGAACTTCGGCGCCAAGTGCAGCGCGGCGCCCAGGACACCGCCGAGAGCGCCTCCCGCCATCAGCCCCGACGCGATGACGACCCCGCGCTCCCGGATCGACCGGCCGTGCTCGCCGTCGGTGCGCGCGGACTTCTTCGTGACGAGGTGGTGGAGGAAGCCGCCGACGAGGGCGGGGGAGTTCAGCTCGAGAGGGAGGTACATGCCGAGGGCGAACGTGAGAGCGGGGACCTCGAGCATCTCGAGCACGATCGCGATCATCGAGCCCGCTCCGAAGAGGAGCATCGGGAGGGGCTGCCGGTTCATGAAGCTTTCGACCAGCGCCTTCATGATCGACGCCTGCGGAGCGGCGAGGATCTTCTCGGCGGCCGTGCCGTCGGGGGCGTCGCCGAAGAAGTAGGTGCGCGAGAGCATCGCGATCGTCAGCGCGGCCGCGACCGAGGCGGCGACGACGCCGAGAAACTTCATCCGCTCCTGGACCGCCGGAGTTGATCCGAGCCAGTACCCGGTCTTGAGGTCGGTGACCGTCTGTCCCGACACCGACAGCGCGGTGCACACCATGCCGGCGATCGCCATCACGAAGAACATCCCGGTCTTGCCGGAGACGCCGAAGTTCAGGAGCACGACCGATGACACCATGATCGTCAGCATCGTCATGCCGGAGACGGGATTGCGCGCGGTCGTCGCGATCGCGTTCGCGGCGACCGACGTGAAGAAGAACGAGAAGAGGAGCATGAGGCCCAGGCCGACGAGCAGCGCGCTTCCGCCGGGGTGAAGGCTGGAGAAGAACACGGCCGCGCCGAGCGCGCAGACGACCGTTCCGACCAGCATGGTCATGAGCGAGATGTCGCGGTCGGTCCGCTCGAGATCGACGTGTCCTTCCCCCTTGCGGAAGGCCTTGATCGCGATCCCGAACGATCCGGCGACGACCTTGAGCGACTTCAGGATGCCGAAGATCCCGGCGGTCGCGATCGCGCCCACTCCGACGAACCTGACGTAAGAGCGGAAGATCTCTCCCGCCGACATCGCGGCGATCGCCTTGGTGCCGGGCGGGACGACTTCGGGTACGTGCTGTCCGATCAGCCAGATGATCGGGACGAGCACGAAATTCGACAGCACGCCCCCGGCGCACAGGATCATCGACGAGCGCAATCCCATGACGTAGCCGAGGCCGAGGATGAAGGCGATCGCGTCGAATCGGACGACGATCTTCGCCTTGTCGGCGAGCGATTTCATCCCTCCGACGAACTGAAAGTCGACGAACTCGCGCCAGACGTGAAAGGTCGTGACGAAGAAGTCGTAGACCCCGGCGATCGCGGTCGAGATGATCAAGAGGATCGCCTGCGAGCCTCCCTTTTCGCCGGTGACCAGGACCTCGGTGATCGCGGTCGCCTCGGGGAACGGGTACTGCCCGTGCGTGTCGCGTACGAAGTAGCGCCTTAGCGGGATCAGGAAAAGAACCCCGAGCCCGCCTCCGGCCAGGCAGATGAAGGTCGTCTGCAGCGGGTTCGGGTCGAGGTGGAGGGTGTACAACGCCGGAAGGGTGAAGATCGCCCCGGCGACGACCGACGCCGACACGCCCCCGATCCCGGTCATGATCACGTTTTGGAGGAGGGGCGGGTTCTTCGACAGGATACGGGTCAGTCCGATCGCGAGGATCGAGATCGGGATCGCCGCCTCCATGACCTGCCCGACCTTGAGCCCCGAGTAGGCGGAGGCCACGGTGAACAGGACGCAGAACAGCAGCCCCCAGAAGACCGAGACCCCGGTCGCTTCGGGGAAGCTCGAGGAAGCGGGAACGATCGGCTTGTAGACCTCACCCGGCTTCAGCGGCTCGTAGGCGTTGTCGGGGAGGGACTTGGTGTCGGGTGCGTCCATCGCGGCTCCTGCGAACGAAGGGCGGGAGTCTAACTCAGACTGTGGGCGTAACGGCTAGAATCGCCAGATCAAGGGGGACGCCCTCGAATGAGCCAACACGCGACATTGACGTTGGACCGTTGGAAGACGTTCCGGCGCGATCAGCAGATCCTGATGATCGGGAACGAGATGAACCGCGCATCGCGGCTCCAAGTCTCTGACGACAACGCATCCCGCGGGCTCGCGTACGAGCGAATCCTGAAGCTCGTCGATCTCACGATTGAAGCCCAGCCAGAGCCGGGTCTCAGACGAGAGCTCTTGCGATGGCGAGATCTGATCGCGGCCATGTATGTGCGACCCGAGACGGACGCCTCGGCGCACCGCGACGCATTCCGAGCTCTACTGCTGCTCGACCCGATCGCCGCTCGGCAGATCCCGTTCGTGCTGAGGTAGGTCCGGGTGTCATCACCGGCGGGCCCGAATCAATCCGGTCGATAGCTGTCCCGGGAGGCGTCAGGCGCCGGCGCGCGCGTCGCGGCTCGCATAGACCTGCGCGTGAATCCACAATCCGACCGCGGCGGCGAGCCCCACGGCCCCGAACGCCCAGAACATCTTCTCGGGGTGGTGGAGCGAATCCCGCGCCCAAGCGGCGATCGGTCCGCCGATCCACCCCGACACCAACGATCCGAGCGCGATCGGGAAAAACGCGAAGCCGAGGTACATCCCTTCTTGACCCTTGGGGGCGAGGCTCCCGAGGTACTTGTAGAAGTGCGCCGAGTAGACCATCTCGCCGATCGAGAAGATGACAACCCCGGCCCCGGCGAGAATCGGTGACATGCCGAGCCCGATGACGCCGTACCCAGCGGTACCCACGGCGGCGCCGATCCAGACGGCTCGCGACGTCGCCCAGTGCCGGGTCAGGTAACCGACGATGACCTGCGTGAAGATGATCAGCGCGGCGTCGAGCGAGATGATGAAGTTCGCCCGCTGCTGCGATAGCCCGAGGTCCTGCGTGAGATAGAGCGTGAACGCACCGAAGAACTGGAAGAAGAGGCTCCAGAAGCCGGCGACTAGAAGGAACAACGTCATCAATCGCGGCGTCGTCAGGATGCCGAAGAAATCGGTCGCGAGCTGCCCGAGGTCCTGGCGCGGCGCCTCGGCGGATCCTCCGGGATCGCGGTAAAAGACAAGCACGACGACGAGCGCGGCGCCGATTGCGATCGCGCTGGTCGGAAACACCGCCGCCAGGCCTAGGCTTGCCGCGACCGCGCCCGCGATGTTCGGCCCGAGGAAACCGCCGATGTTGACGAGCGTGTAGTAGATGGAGAATCCGACCGGGCGCTGCTCCTCGTCGCAGGTTCGCTGAACCGTGCCGGTGATCGCGGGCTTGATGATCGAGGCCCCGAAAGCGACCAAGGTCAACGCCACGATGACGAGGGCGAAGCTCGGCGCCACCGACACGCCGAGGTACCCCGCGCCGAGGCAGACGTAGGCGAGCAGCATCGCGCGGCGGTACCCCAGCCAGTCGGCGAAGAGCCCCGATAGGATCGTCAGCCCGTAGACGATGAAGCCGAGGTTTCCGCCCACTCGGATCGCGGCGCTCTGGTCGAAGTGGCGGACCTGGACGAGGTAGGGGACGAGCGACGGGGCCATCCCGTAGTAGGCGATCCGCTCGAACAGCTCGGAAGAGTTCGCCGCCCAGAACGGGCGGGAGAACGTCGCGAGAGAGCGAAGAAAGGCCTTAACGCGTTCGAGCATCCGCGGAGTCTAACCCGGGGGTTGCACTCCCGCGGCCGCCTTCTTCAGCTCCGGATCCTTGGCGTTGGCGGTCAGGTGCCCGCGGATGCGGGCCGCCATGGCGCGGACCCGCTCGACGTTACCGAAATCGACGACCGCCAGCTCGCGGCGGAGCGAGGGCTCGGTGAGATAGAAGACCCCCATCGCCGCGCGCACGGTCCGCCTCGGTCCGGTCAGAAGCTTGAGCGCCTGCATCCGTGCCTGGTCGGGCGCCGCCTTCACGAGCGCGCGCAGGGCCAGGGCCATCTCCTTCTGGATCGCGCTCCCGTCGGGGCGGCGGCGCAGCAAGATCAACAGGTCCTCGACGGCGTCGGGGGATGCCTGGTCCCCGAGCTCCCGTAGCGCCGCGAGCCGGTCGGGAGACTCGTCGTCGGCCAGCGTCGCCTCGGCCAAGGCGATGACGTAGTCGCGAGGGGCCGCGGCGACCGCGAGCAGGAAGTCGGTGGGCAACGGCTTCGGAAGGGCCGGCGCATCGAGGTCCCGCAGGCGCGCGATCGTGCGCCGCGCGGCGGGAACGTCGGCGAGATCGGCGTTGGTGAACCGCAGCGCGCGCGCCGCGTGGACGATCACGTCGCGGGTCGCGGAGAGGGCCTTTCGCTCCGCGTCGTCTTCCGCCACGCGCGCGGGCTCAGCGGGCTGCTCCGGATTCGCTTCCCTCGCGGTGACGTCGCGGCGATCGAGGCTCGCCTTCGTCGTCGCGACGATTCCCGGCTGGATGATCGTTCCCGGCGGCGGCTTCGTCCCCTCCTCCCACGCGATCGGCGGCATCCGCTCGGGAGGGCGCGGGTCGTCGGGCTTCACCTCGACCCCGGTATGGCCTTCGGGCTCGTCGAGAGTCGCCGCCGCCGTCTTGGAAGCGATCGTGAAGCTCCCCCCCTCCTCGATCAGCTCCGACTTCGAGCGGTGGATCACGGTGCCGAGGCCGGCGCGAAGGAGCGAGCGGCACAGCTCCTCGAGCGGCTTGTCGGCGATCGGGCGCGAGGCGACCGAGAAAGCCGTGGGCTCGGGCCCCCAGGGCTCGGGCCAGAACCAATCCGCTTCCACGGCGGGGAGGCGGGGCGGCTGGGACCGGATCGCCAGCTCGGTGATCCGCCCCCGGTCGCCGCGCACCTCCAGAAGGTCGGCGGTCCAGCCGTCGCCGGCGTCGAGCGTGCCCGACCACGTCCATGCGGTCAGCCACGCCGGGCAGGGGCCCGGCGGCTTGGCCAGAGGGTCGGGGGGCGGCGACGGCGCCGGCGAGGGGATCAACGCCGCCGCGGCGAGAACGACGGCCGGAAGGACCGTCACGCCCCTCGCTTCAGGGATTTGACCAGAGAATCGAATGACGCACGCTGCGCCTGGACGGTCGCTTCGGGGCCGGTCAGCTTGAAGAACCAGTTCGCGTCCGGCCCTTCCGCGACCGCGCCGAGCAGCATCGAGCCGGGGACCGCCTTCGCGGGCTCCGCCGTCATCGTCATCCCGCCCTTGTACGTCCCGTGCACCTCGACGGTCAGGATCGAGAGCTCCCCGACCTTGGCGTTCGAGGTCTTCATCGTGCGTTCGGCGGAGCCGCCACCCGGAAGCTCGAACTGTCCCGCCCAGCGCTTCGCGTTCGACATCGGATCCCCGCCCTGGCCCGGGCCGAAATAGAAGACGGCGCACTGCGCGTCGCCGCCGGGGCCGGGAACGCGGTACTGCGCGCGGCGCATCTGCGAATCGGGCTTCTCCTCGACCCAGCCCTTCGGGAGGTCCCACGCCAAAGCCGAAGCCCCCGTGCCGCTCCCCGCCGGCGGAGGCTGGAGCGAGGGGGCTCCCCCTCCCGAAGCCGCGTCGATCGGCGGGTGTCCCGGCGGGAGCTGCGCGCCCGCGTCGCCGCGTCCCGACACCAGGGGCGGGGCCGGCGCGGACTGGGCGGGTGCGGGCTGGGCCGCCTCCGCCTGAGCCGGCGGGGCCTGGTCCTTGACGGCCCCCTTGTCGCTGCAGGCCGGAAGGAGGACGAGGACCACGAGGGTCGGCAGGAGCGTCGATCTGTTCATCATGTCCCTCAGGGTAGCAGCGAAATTCCCGTCAGCCGAGAGCGGCGACCTCGACCGCGCGGGGCGCGTCGTCGGTCAACGGCGGAGGCGCGGTTTCCTCGCCGTCGACGAGCCAGCGGGCGAGCGCTGACACCCCCGGGAGGTCCGAGCGGCACAGCCAGCCCTCCAGGTCGTCCGCCGGCGCCTCTCCCCACGAGCGGGGATCGTCGGCGTTCACCGCGTCGGCGGCGGCACCGCGCCGGTAGCGGCGGAAGAAGTCCTGGTGGAAGACGAAGAAGCGGCGCGTCCGCGATCGCCCCTTCTCGTCGTCGCCGAAATGCTCCCGGCAGAGGTCGACGTAGCGCCGCACGACCGCGAGGCGCTCCTCGGGCCCGAACTCGATGTCGCGTCCCAGGGCGAACTCCTGAAAGATCCACGGCTTCGCGAGCGCCCACCGCCCGACCATCACCGCGGCGCAGCCGGTCTCTTCCATCCGGCGCCGGGCGTCCCTCCACGACAGGATGTCCCCGTTCCCGATGACCGGCACGGGGACCGCTTCCACGAGCGCCTTCACCTGGTCCCAGTCCGCGGCGCGCCGGTAGCGCTGCGCGCGGCTGCGCGCGTGGAGCGCGATCGCATCGACCCCCGCCTCGACCGCGGCACGCGCGACCTTCAGGAACGTCGGATCGTCGTCGGTCCAGCCGAGGCGGAGCTTGATGGTGACGGGGATCGAGACCGCGGCCTTCATCGCGACGACGACCTTCGCGACCTTGCCCGGACGCTGGAGGAGCGACGCCCCGAACCCGCGGCGGGTCACCTCGTCGATCGGGCACCCGCAGTTCACGTCCACGAAATCGGCGCCGGCGCCTTCCGCCTCGCGGGCGGATTCGGCGAGGAC
>JBGQLU010000069.1:0-19363 GCA_041500265.1 Acidobacteriota bacterium
CGTGGGCCGAGTTCCAGGAATACGTCGACCTCCTCGTGAAGACCAACTGCATCATCGACGGCGGGCAGATCTGGTGGGACGTGCGGCCGCACCACCGGTATCAGACGCTCGAGTACAGGATCTGCGACATCCCTCTGCGGGCGGAGGAGACGGTCACGATCGCGGCGCTCTTCCAGGCGATCACGGCCAAGCTCTACGTCCTCCGCGCCAAGAATCTGACCTTCCGCCCGTACCGCCGCTCTCTGATCATGGAGAACAAGTGGCGCGCTGCGCGGTGGGGCGTTCGGGGGCTGCTCATCGATTTCGGGAAGCAGGCCGAAGTGCCCTACCTGAGCCTGCTCGACGAGCTGTTCGAGTTCGTGGACGACGTCGTGGACGAGCTCGGGACGCGGGCGCAGATCCAGCTCGCGCGGGAGCTCGTCCTCGAGGGAACCGGCGCGGAGCGCCAGCTCGCCGTCTACCGCGCCACCGGCGACCTGAAGGCCGTCGTGGACTACGTGGTCCAGGAGACCGAGCACGGGCTCGACTGAGAGCGCGCCGGACGATCGTGGACGCACCCCTCCGCCGGATCTTCAACGCCCACTACACGGACGCCCTCTACCGGCGCATGGAGCGCATGATGGCGGAGCGTCTGGAGGAGCCCTCGTACGGCTTCCGCCTCGCCGAGACCCCGCTGCTCGTCCCCGCAGACCTCCGCGCGAGATGCGAGACCGCCGCGAAGGAGATCCTCGCGATCCTGAAGCGCCCCGACATCGTCGAGGACGGCCGCCGCGCGGTCCCGCCCCGCTGCCGGGTCCCGGGCGGGGACGATCTGCCTCACTTCCTTGCCGTCGATTTCGCGATCGTGCGCGGCGAGGAGGGCGCGCTCGAGCCGCGCCTCATCGAGTTGCAGGGGTTCACCTCGCTCTACGCGATGCAGCTCCTGCAGGCGGAGATCTGGGGTGAATGCCTGAGCACGCTCCCCGGAATGCCCGATCGATGGACGCCTCTCTTCTCCGGGTTGAACCGCGCGTCGTACGTCGATCTCCTGCGCCGAACGATCGTCGCCGGGGCCGATCCCGACGAGGTCATCCTCCTCGACCTCCACCCCGAGGACCAGAAGACCCGTCCGGATTTTCATGCCACGCGCCTCTTGCTCGGGGTGCGCAGCGTCGACGCGGCCGGCCTGAAGAAGGAAGGGCGCCGCCTCCTGGCGCCCCTTGGGGGCCGCATGGTCCCCGTGCGGCGGATCTTCAACCGGATCGTCTTCGACGAGCTGGACCGCAAGGCGGTCGCCCTCCCGTTCGACTGGCGGGACGACCTCGACGTGACCTGGGTGTGCCACCCGAACTGGTATTGGATTTGGTCCAAGCACACGCTCCCGCGCATCCGCCATCCCTACGCGCCGCGGACCTGGATCCTCTCGGACGTCCCGGCGGTGCCGGAGGATTGCTCGCGGCTCATCCTGAAGCCGCTCTTCTCGTTCGCCGGAACGGGCGTGCAGCCCGACGTGACGCGCGAGCAGATCGTGGCGATCCCCCCGGACGAGCGCGCGAAGTGGATCCTGCAGGAGCGGGTCGACTACGCCCCCGCGCTCGTCGCCCCCGACGGCACCGCCGTCAAGGCCGAGATCCGGATGATGTTCCTGAAGCCCGATGACGCCGGCGACTACACCCTGGCCATCAACCTCGTGCGCCTCTCGCGCGGGAAGATCCACGGCGTCGACCACAACAAGGGGCTCTCCTGGGTCGGGAGCTCCGTAGGGGTGTGGCCGGCGGCGTGAGCCCGTCCGGTCGAGGCGCGACCTGCAGGGGCTCGACGAGGGCCGCGAGATCCGGATCCCCGGCGGCCGTCGGGTCGAGCCGCACGAGAACCGGTCCCCCCTCGTCCGGCGTGTCGATGTCGGCATCGAGCGTCAGCACCGTGGAAGGCGAGCCCGGCGGCGCGAGCAGGACGGTGACGCGGTCCCGGTGGGGCGGCCGGCCCGCCCGTCCCGCGGAGGGAGGAATCACCGGCGCATAGGTGATGGACCGCGTCCGGTAGCCTTTTGCCGCGACGGCCTTCGCGATCTCCGAGCTGGAGGCGACGCGATCGAGAAGCCACAGCCCGAGCGGCGTGGGGGCCACGCGATCGTCCGGCGGGGTGTCGGCCGGGGCGGCCTCCTTGATCCGCGCGGCGAATCCTTCCGGCCGCGGCGCCACGATGCGCACGAACCCGATGAGGTCTTTCTCGCCGTCGTGGAGCGGGACCAAGGGCGCCACGACGCGGACGGGCCACGGGTACCCCAGCCGGGCGCGAAGCGCCGTCCACCGCGAAAACGCGGTGCCGTCCGGTCCGCTCGCGATGCGGGCGTCGCAGAGCCGCCTCTCCCAATCGAGAAAGAGGTCCTTCGCGGGGACGTCGCCCAGCCATGCCGCGAGCACGCGCGCGAGGTCGGCGTCCGTGGGCGTCTTCGCCGCCTCGAGCGTGCGGGCTCCGGCGCGGGAGGCGCGCGCGACCGCCTCGAGCTTGTCGGGCGGAAGTCCCGGAAACGCGCGCGCGAAGTCCCGCTCGATCGTCCGAATGTCGTCCTCCGCGAGACGGGCGAGGCGCGCGAGAGCGAACTCGCGGTAGTCGGGGCGCGACGCGAACAGGGAGGCGGCGATGCGCGCGCGCTGCGTCAAGAATGCCGAGCCCTCCATCTGCACGGCCGAAGGCGATGTCGGATCGTCGTCCTCCCCCGGAACGAGGCGCTCGAACGCATCGACCGCCGACTCCGCGAGGCGGTCCACGGCCGGCGCGGCGATCGCGATCTTCCTCGACGCGATCCGTCCGGTGGCGATGTCGATCGCGATCGGGGCCTTACGCTTGACGATCGGCCCTGGGGTCTCGAGCAGGTCCAGCACGCATCCGCCGACGCCCTCGCCGGTCGCCTCGAGCGGCCAATCCCAAGGGGGCTCTCCGGAGTCGTAGGCGCAGGCCGGGTCGTCACCGCGTCGAAAGCGTTTTTGATGCGTCCGGACCCATGCGGCGGGCGCGGGGGGAGCCTCGCCGGCGACCGCATCGGGCTGCGCGAACGGGTCGGGCAGCCGCGTCACGACGCACCGCTTCCCGGGGGTCGAGAACGCCACGACCGGCCGGCTCGGTTTTCGGGCCGGGGGCTCACCCGGCGGTTCTTCCGGGGGCGAGAACGCAACGGTGAACCGGCGCGCGATCCAGCCTCGCACGTGATCGAGCCAGCGCGGATCGGACGAGGCGAACAGCTGTCCGCCCGCGCGCCGAGCGACGTCGAAGAGGAAATCGCCGATGCGGGGTTGTGTCCCGGTCGTGCGGCTCGGCATGAGCGCGAGCGGGAATACGGTGGCCTGGGGCACACGGGCGATCGTTCGAAAGAGATCCTCGGGCCTCGAGTTGCTGGAGTTGTCGAGGCCGTCGGTCCAGTACAAGACGAGATGCTCGTGGCGGTCGCCTTCGATCTGGCGAAGGACCGAGTCGAGACCGTCCACGAGGGCGCTGGCGCCTCCGGGTGGGACCCGTTCGATCGCGCGCGCGAGGCGATCGGTGTCCGTCGTCGGACCCTCGACGAGAACGGCGTCCTCGTCCACCGTCACGAGGGCCGCGGAATCGATGCCGGGGGTCAGGACCTCGCGGACGTACTGGAGTGCCGACCTCTTGGCTTCCAGCCGACGACCCTCGGCGCTCTCGCTGATGTCGAGGACCAGCCAGTGACGCTCGGGGCGGGGAACCGGCTCGACGGACGCAACCGGGGCTGAGCGACCATCGATGAGGACCTCGAGGTCCGCCGGCGCGAGCTCGTCGCACTCGTGGGCCGGCGCGCCGGGCTTCGGATCGAGCCGCACGATCGCGAGGCCTCGCTCGACGAAGACCGCCTCGTCGACCGCCTTGGTCGTCCGGATGGGCGCCGCGTGCGCCCCCGGCGCGGCTCTCGTCAGCGCACACCACACGGTCACGAAGGCAAGAGCGACGACCCGCGGGCGGCGCGAATTCACGGCTTGAAGATACGCCGCCTCGGCGGCGGTGGGGGACGGCGATGCATTGACGATTTCGTGATTGCGGCGTCCTCGCCGCGCCCTGCCGCACGCGCTAGACTCCGCCCTCCGCCATGATCGCCGTCGAAGATGCCGTGAAGATCTATGAGGGAAAGCGCCAGGTCCGGGCGCTCGACGGGGTTTCGCTCCGCGTGGCCGCCGGGGAAATGGTCGCCGTCATGGGCCCGTCGGGCTCCGGAAAATCGACCCTCCTGCACTTGCTGGGCGGGCTCGACCAGGCGACCTCCGGCTCGGTCCGCGTGGACGGCGTCGAGCTGACGGGCCTGGCGGACGACGCCCTGACGCGGGTGAGGCGCGACAAGATCGGGTTCATCTTCCAGTTCTTCAACCTGCTGCCGACGCTCTCGGCGTTCGACAACGTCGCCCTCCCGATGAGGCTTCAGCACAGGCCCGCCGCGGAAACGCGCCCGGCGGCGGACAAGTTCCTGCAGCTCGTCGGGCTCTCCCAGCGGGGCGACCACCTTCCCGACGAGCTGTCCGGCGGCGAGTGCCAGCGTGTCGCCATCGCGCGGGCGCTGGTGATGGCGCCCCGGGTGCTCCTCGCCGACGAGCCGACCGGGAATCTCGACACCAAGACCGGCGGCGAGATCCTGGAGCTGCTGAGGCGGATCAATCGCGAGATCGGGTCCACGCTCGTGATGGTGACCCACGACCACGGAGCCGCGGCGGCCTGCGACCGGGTCCTCCGGCTCCAGGACGGCCGTCTGGCGGCCTAGGCGATGTGGTTCCTCCTGCGCGGCGTCACCTGGCCCTACTTCAGGAAGCACTGGGTGATCACGCTGCTGACGCTCGCGGGGGTGACGCTCGGCGTGGGCGTCTACATCGCGATCGAGCTCTCCTCCGCCAGCCTGCGGGTCTCGCTCCGCCGCACCGTCGACCGGATCGCGGGAAAGGCGCAGGTCGAGGTGACGGCCGGGGAGGCCGGGGTCCCGGAGGACACGCTCGACCGCGTCCGGGCGGTCGATGGCGTCGCCGCGGCCCAGCCGGTCATCGAGGCGATCGTCCGCCCGGAAGGGCCCAACGAGTCGTCGCTCATGGTGCTGGGCGTCGATTTTCTCGGGGACCGCTCGATCCGGGACTGGGACTTCGAGGACCAGGACGTGCTCGACGATCCCCTCGTCTTCCTGGCGCTGCCCGATTCGATCTGCCTGACGAAGGAGTTCGCGGCCCGCAAGGGGCTCGAGCTCGACGGCACGATCCGGCTCGAAACCGGGCACGGCTGGAAGCCGTTCACCGTCCGCGGCCTCATCGAAGCGAAGGGGCCCGCGACCGCGTTCGGGGGGAACGTCGCGCTGATGGACTTGTACGCGGCGCAGTTCGTCTTCGCGCGCGGGCGCCTGTTCGACCGGGTCGACGTCGTCTTCGACGGCAAGATCCCGATCGAAGAGGGTTCGAAGCGCCTGCTCGCGGCGCTTGGCCCCGGGTATCACGCCGACACGCCGGCCCGCCGCGGCGCCGAGATGGAAGTGCTCATCGAGAACTTCGGCCGGACGTTGGCGCTCGGCTCGTGGCAGGCGATGTTCATCTCGGTCTTCCTCATCTTCAACGTCTTCGCCGTGGCCGCCGCGCGACGCCGGCGCGAGATCGGCATCCTGCGGTCGCTCGGCGTCGCTCGCGGGACCGTCTTGCGCCTCTTCCTCGTGGAGGGAGCGATCGTCGGCGCCGTCGGCGCGGCCTTGGGCGTCGTCGCGGGGCTCGTGCTCGCCCGCGTGACGACCCGTTTCATCGCCGGATTGACCGAGATGGCCTACGGGCTGACCCACTCGGAATCGACCGTCGTGGTGGCGCCGCGGGTGCTCGTGACCGGCATCGCCTTGGGGGTCGTGAGCGCGGTGTTGGCCGCGTTCTTTCCCGCGCTGTCCGCGGCGCGCCTCCTGCCGGTCGAAGCGCTGGCGAAGGGGCGGTTCCAGAGAGACTTCGAAGGGACCAGCAGGCTCCGCTTGGTCCTGGGCCTGGCGGTCGCCCTCATCGCGGCCCTGGTCGCCGCGACCTTGGCGCGGGAGAGCTTCGAGGGCTCCGTCCTCGGCATGCTCCTGATCAACGGCGCGGCGCTCCTGCTCGTGCCCTCCCTCATCGGGCCGATGGTCCGCCTGCTGCGGCCGGTCCTCCAGCGGGTGTTCGGCGCCGAAGGGCGCATCGCGACCGACACCCTGCTGCAGGCGCCGCGCCGCACCTCCGCGACCGTGCTGGCGCTGATGGTCTCGATCGGTTTCGTGCTGACGCTCGGGGGGCTGACGCATTCGTTCCGGCGCTCGTACACGACCTGGATGGAAGGGGTGATGAACGCCGACTTCTACGTCACCGCCTCCGACCGGTTCTTCGCCAAGGCGTACCATCTACCTCCGGAGTTCGCGGACATCCTGGCGGGAATCCCCGGCGTGCGATGGGTCGAGCCGTTCCGCGGGTTGCACCTCGAATACCGGGGCAAGCGGCCGATCCTGGCAACCCTCCCGCTCGAGCGGACCTTTAAGCGCCTCCAGATGCCTCTCGTCTCGGGCACGCGAGAGGACCTCACCGAGCACGTCGCCAAGGGGGAGGGGATCGCGGTGTCCGACAACTTCGCCCGCATCTTCTCGCTCGAGCGCGGCGACCCGGTGACGCTCGACACTCCGTCGGGGCCTCTGACGATCCCCGTCCGGGCGATCGTTCAGGACTATTCCTCCGACCAGGGGACGATCTGGATGGACCGCAGCGTCTACCTGCGCTACTGGAAGGACACCGGTGTCGACACGATCGACATCCTCCTGAAGCCCGGGGCCTCGCGGGAGGACGTCGCGAAGGAGGTGCGCGCCAGGCTCTCCGGCAAGACCGACCGCCTCTTCGTGATGACGGCGAGCGAGATGAAGGCCAACATCCGAACGCTCCTCAACCAGTTCTTCGCCCTCTCCTACATCCAGCTGGTCATCGCGCTTTTCGTCGCGGTGCTCGGCATCACGAACACGCTCGTGATCTCGGTCGCAGAGCGCCGCCGTGAGCTCGGGATCCTGAAGGCCCTCGGGGCCGAGCGGCGCCAGGTCGCCACCCTGGTCGTCCTCGAGGCGCTGGGGATCGCGATCGTGGGAAGCCTTCTCGGCACCGCCCTTGGCTCGTATCTGATCAAGTACGCCGCCGAGACGATCAGCGCGACCAACACCGGGTGGGTCCTCCCGTACGCATTCCCGTTCGGCCTCGGCGCCGCCCTGGCGCCCCTGGTCGTCGTGGTGACCGTTCTCGCCGCGCTCTACCCCGCGCGGGTCGCGCTCGCCGTCTCGCCCGCCGAGGCTCTCGAATTCGAATAGGAGGCGCCATGCGCCGTGCCGCCGTCTCGTTCTTGCTCTTCGCCCTCGCCGCGGGCGCGTTCGCCGCGGGAAACGTGAAGCCGAAGGACGGGCGGGCGGTGATGGTCGAGGTCGATGCCCGGAGGCAGACGGCGGGCGAGACCTCCGAGGGGGTCATCACCGTCGAGGAGAAGGGCAAGGTCAAGGAGAAGGCCTGGCGTTCGTGGCGGCTCGGCTGGGGCGCGGAGGCGAAAGGGCTCATCCAGTTCCTGGAGCCCGCCGAGGTCAAGGGCGTCGGGCTCCTGACCCTCTCCCACGCCGGAAAACCTTCCGAGCAATGGTTCTACGCTCCCGCGATCGATCGCGACCGCCGGATCGCGCAGCAGGAGAAAACCACCCGCTTCCTCGGGACCCACTTCACCTACGAGGACATGGAAGAGCGCCAGCTCGACGCCTACGAGTACGTCCTCGAGGGCGAGGAACCGGTGGACGGCGCCCCCTGCTACAAGGTGACCGCGACCCCCCGCCCGTCCGAGCAATCGCAGTACACGAAGCTCGGGTTCTGGGTCCTCGAGGACCGGTTCGTGACGATCCAGGTCCAAGGGTTCGTGGACGGCGAGCTCCGCCGAACCTTCCGCGGCGGGGACGTCCGGGTGGTGGACGGGGTCGCGCTCGTGCACCGGTGGGTCCTGACGGACACGAAGCGAGAGGGGACGACGACTCTCGTGCTCCGGAACGTCCGGCTCCAGGTCCCGGTGGAGCCCGGGCTGTTCTCGGTGACGGCGATGCGGACGATCCACGAGCCCCCGAAGTAACGGTCGCCCAGGTCGATGCTCCGTCGAGCGATTCTCGCCTCGGCCCTGGCCGTCCTCGCGGCGGACGCGGCGCGCGCCGTGGAGACCGGCCTCACGATCGAGTCGTGGGGGGACGCCTACCGGCACGGCGATCCGGCGGTGCAGGGATGGCTTCGCGAGACGTTCAAGCTTTCGGCCAGCCCGGCCCCGCGCGTGTTCGTCCGCGTCGCCTGGATGATCGAGGCCGACACGCACGGTGAGATCTCCCGCGACGACCTGTACGACGACGACGATCGGGCGATCCTGCGTTCCGCCAGCCGCTTCCGCGATCTGATCCTGGGCTTCCGGGCGGGGCCGGCGACCGTGGAGCTCGGGAAGCAGCGCCTCACGTGGGGGAGGACGTCGTTCATCAACGCGACCGACAACCTGACCCCGAGGGACTGGACCGATCCGCTCGACGAGCAGCGCCTCTCCCCCTGGTCGGCGCGCCTGTCTGTCGAGAAGGGCCGCGCCTGGGGTGAAGCCGCGCTCGTGCCTCGGTACGCTCCGTCGCGCCTTCCCGTGCTCGGGGGCCGCTGGTTCGCGATCGAGCCCGCGACCCTGCCCAACCCGTCCTACCCGGCCGCGGGACCGCCGTCGCTCGCGATCGACGCCGCCTACGGCGCCGACGATTTTCCGGGTGTCGGCTGGGACACCTTGCAGGGGGCGCTCCGCGCCGGTTGGCGGGGGCCGCGGGGCGAGATCGCGGCCTCGTGGTTCCGAGGGTTCGACGACGCTCCGCTCTTGACCGCGACCCCCGGCGTTCCCGACCTCGTGCGAGGCACCGTTCCCGTGAAGATCGACCGGTCGGCGGCGAGGCTCGAAGTGTCGGGCTTGGACGGCGAGGTGTTCGCCGGATCGTGGATCGTCCGCGGGGAGGGCGCCTATTTCCACTATCCCGCAGGGGAGCGCGACGGATTCTTCCTCTATCAGGTCGAGGGGCAGTGGTCGCGGGGAAGCTGGCTCGCCATCGCCGGGTACGGCGACACGATCGGCAGCGCGGGGACGGTGCTCGCGCCGACCTCGCTCGACTTCGCGTTCCTCCCCGCGCTCTTCCTCCGCGCTTCGTACGGCGATGCGACCGAATGGCAGGTCGCCGCGGATGCCGTCTACGGTGTCGACGAGCACGACGGCTTCGCCCGCCTCTCCGGGTCGTACCCGCTGGCGGGGCACGTCCGGGCCGGGGGGGAGGCGGCGGTCCTGTGGGGGGCGCCGCGCACCTTCTTTGGACGATGGCGCGACAACGACCGGCTGCGCGTCTTCGTGACGTTCAGTTTTTGAACGCGGGCGCGCCGGCGGGGCGCGGAGTCATTTGTACGTCGCCAGGTTGTTCCCGAACGGATCGACCTTGACCGATTTCGGGCGCTCCGGCAGAAGGAACTCGAACTTCGTCTCGGGCTGCTCCTGAAAGACGCCTCGCACCTCACGCTTCCCGCCGACGTCCAGCACAAATGGGACGACGAGCTTCTTGAAGCCCGGTCCTGCCGGCTGCCGCAAAACCCCCCAGAGGCGGGCCCGTCCGCTCGGGTCCGATTCGAGGTGCTGCTCGACGCTCACCTGCGCCACGCCGGTGCGGCGAATCCATTGATCGAAGAACCAGGTCATGTCTCCGCCGACGGTCTCCGAGACCGCGCGGGCAAAGTCGTCGGTCGTCGCGGGCCCGATTCCGTTCTGGTCGAGGTAACGCTTCGTCGCTGCCGCGAACCGGTCGTCCCCGATCATCGATCGCAGCATGTGAAGCACGAGCGGTCCGCGGGAGTAAAGCAGGCACTGGCGCTCCGCCCCCGCATGCTCGCCGCCGAGATCGTTGGCGGTGGCGATGGGCGCAAGGTCGGAGCAAATTTGCGCGTCCGCGCGCCACTCGGCGAGCATTTGAGGAAACCCGTAGGAGATCTTGTCGTCGCCGCTCAAAGCCGCCATCGCGAGGCCGGAGAAGTACTCGGAGAACGACTCGGACAGCCAATCCTCGGAAGGATCCGCGGCCATCGCCTTGTGGAAGAACCACTGATGCGCGATTTCGTGGGCGAGGCGCGCGTTGATTCCGCGGGAGAAGTGAAACCTAGATTCTCCGGGGTCCGGAGTGTAAGGCTCGGTCGCGATCAGCACGACGCCGGAGGGTGAGAAGCCGAGTCCAAACCTCGGGACGTCGACAACGTCTAGCTCCTCGGCCGGCATGGGCCCGAGGAGCCCTGCGTAGAACTTGGCGAGGCCGGCTGCGAGGCTGGGCATGTTCTCCAGCAGATTCGCTCGCGCCATCGCGTAGGAGTGAACCCGCACCGTCAATCCGTCGATCGTCCTCACGCGGGTGACGTAGCGTCCTCCCAGCACGGCAAGATCGTGAGACGGGTAATCGCACTTGGACTCGGAGACGATCGAGTCCCCGTCGTTCACGAGGAGCACTTCCTTCCCGGAGATCACCGGCCTCCACGGTTTCTTGGTGCGCACTTTGATGTCGTAAGTGAACTGCGAGCCTCTCCAGTTGGGCGGCTCCGGGAGCCAGCCCCGCTGCGTGAGAACGAAGTAGTTGTCATCGTGCCGTCCCTTGATGTCGAGAAGGACGTCCCCCGCGGATTCGACGCGAAGCTCCAGGTCCGACTCCTTCGCGGTCGTCCGGGCGATCTCGACGAGCAGCTCGTTGTACTTGTGGGCGAACGCCAGCTCGTGGCCCATGTCGTCCATGACCCGGCTGACCTCGAGCCGGTTCTTCGGTGAGCTCCAGGCGGCGGAATCCGGATCGAGCGTGTTCGCGAGGTCGAGGGGGATCACGCGAAGGCCGGCTCCCTTCACGTGCAGCGTGAGCGTGCTCGCGATCGTCCCCTTCCTGTTGTCCGCCGTGTCGATCGCGATGCCCGCGTGCCTCAAGAGGAGCCACTCCTGGCGGGCGACGTCCCACCCCGGAAGTCGCTGCACGCTCAAGGACTGAACGAACCGAACGTGGTAATCCGCGACCTTTCGAAAGTTGAAGAGCCTCTCGACGCCGTCGCGGATGTCGTCGAAGACGTATCCCACGCGTTCGAGACCCCCAGCCGCCTCGAGGTAGAGCCAGCGGCCCGTCCCGTTCAAGCGGGCTTGCGCAAGCCGGAACTCGAATTCGGAATAGCCGCTGTGAGCGACCGTGAGGATCTCGGACGACAGGATCGCATCGCCTCCGGGAACGGGAACCCCCGGCGTACCCGCCGGCCGATCCCAAATGTCATTCCACGTCGGCTCCGAGAAGAGCACGAGCAGTCGTTGGAACGTGTCGTTGACCCGTGTGCCTTCCAAGCGAAGCGTCTTCGCCGTTCGCTTCATGTTGGTCGTCAATGTCGCCCGGTCGGCCGGGTCGTCCGCCGTGTATCCCCAGCCCCCGCTTCCCTCGAAGTAAAACCCGAGGCTCGATCCGTCCTTCCCGAGAATCGGGACGGCGACGCCCTGGCCGAACGCGACCACGAGGTGCCCGATCGTGACCGTCTTGTCCTTGACCGGGACGCCCTGCTCTGCGAGCGAGAGCTGGCTCGCGGTGTCGAGGATCGACGCGAGCGTGGCCGGCGGGGTCTCCTCGGCGCGTACGGCGGGAGCCAAAAGTCCGGCACAGGCGAGAAGGAGCGTCGACCAGCGTGACATCGTGGACCCCCTGGATCGTTGGCTGAAGGCTACGTGAGTCCGAGCGCGCCTACAACGGCACGGGGCTGCAATTCCCGACCTACGAAATCGTGATGTCTTGGCGAGGGTTGTAAGCCATCCCCGCGAGATGGTCGTTGGGAAGGCGCGGGGGCGCGCTGGCCGCCGGGTTGCAACGCCCGGGGATGGCGGGGGAGGGTAGTACGACGATGAGCCAGGACGACCCTGTCTACGACCTGGGCGAGGTGGAGCTCGAGCAGCCCCGCTCGGCCTTTCCACCGGTCTTCGACGCGACGCGCCCCCAGCCGGCGTTACGGCCGGCCCCTCGAGGCGCCGGTCGCAGCGGAGGCGGGCGGCGGGCGTCGCGCACGATCTCCCGCCTCGGGCCGGCGCTGGCCGGATCCCTGTCGATGTTCGTCCCGGGACTGGGACAGCTCGTCGCGGGGGAGATCGCCTGGGGCCTGTTCTACGCGAGCGGTGTCGGTTTCTGCGCGGCCGTTCTCTGGGCGGCCGTGACCACGCTCGACCGCCTCGTCCCGACCCTCCGTCTCCTCGATGTGCCGGCGCAGGCGGTCGCGGTCACGCTGCTGGGCGCCGCGATCGTGGCGATGGCGCTTCACTTGGTGGGGATCCTTCACGCTCACGCCATGGGCGAGGACGTGGGTGGGGCCACGCCCCCCCACCCGATCGTCGCCGGGATCGCCTCGCTGGCCGTCCCCGGATGGGGCCAGCTGCTCTCGGGGCACCGCCGCCGGGCGGCGCTCTTCCTTGCGAGCGTCTGGGTCTTGGCGGCGGCGTGGCTTGCCGTGATGCCCGCTGCCGCGCACGTGCTGGGGCGGTTCGACCTGCGGATCCCCGCTGCGATGCGCGACGGCTGGGGTCCGGTCTTGCTGCTGGCGCTTCCTGCCGTCGTCTGGGTCATCGCCGTTTACGACGCTGCGTCGGGAGCGGCCGTGGAGAGAGCCCGGCTCTAGAGGCCGCCGAGGCGGCGCCTCCGACAACTCGCCGGCCCGATCGCGGAGCACCGTCAGGCAATCGAACATCCGGCCCCGCAGCGTCGCCTCGGCGCGCCCGAGGCGCGCGGACATCTCGGAGTAGCTGAGCTTTTCGACGTAGTGGAGCCGGAGGAGCTCCAGCCCTCCCGCGCCGAGCCTTTCCAAAGCCCGGCGGACGATCCGCCGTCGCGCATGCTGGAGGAGCCGAGCGTCCGCGTCGTGGCCGGCGATCGGGACGTCGTCCTGCAATACGAGCTCATCGCGGAGCCTGCGCGACCAGTCGATCGCACGCGCGACGGCGATCTTCCCGACGACCGCGCGAAGGCTCCTGGTCAGCCGGAATTTCGGGGCGCCGAGCGTCCGCCACACATCGATCAGAGCGTTCTGGACGACGTCGGCCCGATCCTCAGGACGAAGCCAGGAGGCCCGGAGGCGAACCGACCGGTGGGCCCATCGGGTCACCTGGTCGATCGCGTCCCGATCGCCTCGCAGGAAGCGCGCCGCAAGGCCGAGAGCCGCGGGAGGGGATCCCTGGGATGTCGCGTCGCGCATGCCTTGGGGGAACAACCTACGGGAATTGGCCGGCTGCGACGCGAGGCGGGGTGTGGGCCGGCAACCCGCCGCTTCCGGTGCGACAAGCCGTCGCGGCAACGCCTGGCCGCACGCTCCGACTTTCCCCTCGCGGGCCCGTCACGGCCCGTGAGGAGGACGACATGCCAGGTGCTGCTTGGATTGCGATCGCCGTTCTGTTCCTCGGCCTGGGAGCCGGGGATCGACCCTGGGACCCGGTCGGCGCGATCGGGGACGAGCCCGAACCGCTCGACGTCTTGGCGGGGTACCCATGAGCGCTGGGGTCCGGGGGCGGAAAATAAGTGTTGCCAATTGGCAACGACCCCCGTAATACTACCGGTAGAGGTACCGATGGGGAGCTCCCCGGTCGTCACATCCAAGTCGGTCGGCAAGCTGTTGCGGCGGCGGCGGGAGGCCCTCGGCCTCTCGCTCCGCCAGGTGGCGCAACGCTCCGGAGGGCGCGGCGAGGGCATTCCGGCCTCGACGCTCGTTCGCATCGAGCAGGGAAAGCTCGACCCCGGCGTGCGTCGGCTCAACGTGCTGCTCCGGCTCTACGAGCTGGATCCCGAGCACGTGGCGGACCTCGTCGAGCTGGAGTCCCTCGCGGTCGAAAGCCCGGTCGGAGAGCTGACCGACCTGATCGAGCGGGGGAAGCAATTCTGGCGGGAGGGAAACGTCCCGCACGCCCTGGCCTGCGTCTTCGCCGTTCGCGAGCACGCGGCGAACGATCCCGGGCAGCGTCTCGAACGGCAGCGGGCGACCTTGCACTTCGCGGTGTTCGCACGAGACCTGGGCAAGACCCGCCTCGCGCGCAAGCTCCTCGACGACCTGCTCTGCGAGCCCCCGGATCCGTCCTTGGTGATCGGTGCGCTGATCCTCGCATCGTCGCTGTGGAACCATGCCGGCTCGAAGGTCGTCGCCTGGGCGATGATCGCGCAGGCGAAGGCTCTCCTCGATCCGACGGACGCTCTTAGAGGCGCTCGCGTCGCCCACCAGGAAGCGAAGCTCCTCCTTGATGAAGACCGTGTCGAGGAAGCCTCGCGAGCCCTCGATGCCGCGATGCGGAACTATGCAGCCGCGGGCGAACCTCACGACGCGATGAATGCCCGCCTCCTGCGCATCGCCGTGATCGAACGATCGGCGGGTCCGCGCGCCGCGATCGCCTGGGCCCGGAAGACGGTCGCCGAAGCCGACCGGCTCGGCATGGGGCGCCAGAAGGCCTCGGCACGGATCGAGCTGGGCAGGCTCCTTGCGGCCGCCGGCCGCAACGCCGAAGCCGCCGACGAGCTACGGCGCGCGCTCGCGGCGGGAGCGCTGCTCGAGGACCCACGCGTCGTGGCCGAGGCGCGCGAGATGCTCGCGCGCGTCGAGCGGGACGAGCCGTGACGACGCGGCGCTGCCCGATCCACTGCATCCTGCCCCCTTACCTCCTCGACCGCATGGCACACAGCTCGGACCCCGAGGTCCGGCGGCTGGCGATCGGCGCCATCGGCTTGTCGGCCGCTGCGAGGTCGATGCGCCGCATTCTGGCGACGATGCCGGCCATGTCGGCCATCGCGTCCCCGGGAGGGACGAAGCACCGTCTCGTCTATGACGCCGGTCACGCCGACTGGCCGGGCCTTCCCGGCACGCTCGTGAGAACCGAGGGCGGCTCGAAGACCGGCGACCCGGCCGTCAACGAGGCCTACGACTACTCCGGAGCGACCTACGATTTCTACCGGAAGGTCTTGGGGCGCAATTCGCTCGACGACAACGGCATGGCGCTCCTGTCGAGCGTCCACTTCGGGAATCGATACAACAACGCGTTCTGGAACGGCGAGCAGATGGTGTACGGCGACGGCGACGGGCGGATCTTCGAGAGGTTCACGAAATCTCTCGACGTCGTCGGCCATGAATTGAGCCACGGGGTCGTCACCCACACATGCAATCTCGTCTACCAAGGAGAATCGGGGGCGCTCAACGAGCATTTCGCCGACGTCTTCGGGACGCTGGTCAAGCAGTGGAAGCGCAAGCAAACCGTCACCACCGCGACCTGGCTCATTGGGGAAGAGATCATGGGGCCCGGCACCGCCGCGCGGGCCATTCGAACGTTCGAAGACAAGAAGGCGTTCGAGAACGATCCCATCCTCGGCACCGATCCCCAGCCGAAGCACCTGAAGGACATGTATACCGGACCCGGGGACAGCGGCGGGGTGCACGTCAATTCAGGGATCCCGAATCACGCTTTCTACTTGGTGGCGAACGCGCTGGGAGGCCACGCCTGGGAGCGCGCGGGCGCGATCTGGTATGCCACCGTGAAGGCGCTCGGTCCGAAGAGCGCCTTCATCGACATGGTGCGTCAGACGGAAAGCTCGGCGATCGCGCTCTATGGGACCGGGAGCAAGGAACGGAGGGCGGTCGCTTCGGCGTGGAAGGCGGTAGGATTCGGAGCGTGGCCGACGCTCAGGATGAGAACACCGAACCGCCGCTCCGCGTCACGATCGTCCAAGATGGCGGATTCGGCGGGGCGCGCCTGACCCACGAAGCCGACACGACCTCTCTCGCGCCCGGTCCGGCGCGAAAGCTCCGAGCGCTCGTCAAAGCTGCGGGCCTGTTGCACGGAACGCCGGACATCGTGGCACGACGATTCCCGCAGGGACGCGATCTGATCGAGTGGGAGATCACGGCGACCTGCGGCGGCACATCGCGCAGCGTTCGATGCACCGAGGACGCGCTCGGACCGGAGCTCGCGAGACTCGTCGAATTCGTGCGCGGCTGACCCTACCTCAGCGCGTCCTTGTGAACGCCTCGCACCGCGCGTCCCGAGGGATCGGCGAGGCTCTTGAACGAGGCGTCCCACTCGAGGGCGACGGACGAGCTACAGGCGACGCTCGGACCCGAGGGGACGCACTGCGCGGCCGAAGGGAGCGGGAAGAGCTCGTCGAAGATCTCGCGGTAGACGTAGGCCTCTTTCGTCGCGGGGGTCCCCACGGGGAAGCGCGCTCCGGCCTCGGCCATCTCGGCATCGCCGACCCTGGCTTCGGCGGCGGCCTTGAGCGAGTCGATCCACGAGTACCCGACGCCGTCCGAGAACTGCTCCTTCTGGCGCCAGAGGATCTCTTCGGGAAGAGCTCCGGCGAACGCCTCGCGCAGGATCCGCTTCTCGATGCCGCCGGGGCGCACCATCTTCTGGCGCGCCGGGATCCGCATGGCGACGTCCAGAAACCGCGTGTCGAGGAACGGAACCCGCGCCTCGATCCCCCACGCGGCCATCGACTTGTTCGCGCGCAGGCAATCGAAGAGATGGAGATCCTTGAGCTTGCGGACCGTCTCCTCGTGGAACGCGCGGGCATCGGGCGCCTTGTGGAAGTAGAGATACCCCCCGAAGATCTCGTCGGAGCCCTCGCCCGAAAGAACCATCTTCACGCCGGTCGCGCGGATCCGCCGGGCCATCAGAACCATCGGGGTCGAGGCCCGAACGGTCGTGACGTCGAACGACTCGATGTGCCAGATGACGTCGCGCAGGGCGTCCTGCCCCTCCTGGACCGTGAACTCGAACCCGTGATGGACCGTTCCGATCGCGGCCGCGCAGCGCTCGGCGGCGGCGAGATCGGGAGAGCCCGGCAGTCCGATCGCGAACGAGTGGAGTCGCGGCCACCAGGCCCGTTCCGCGTCGCCGCTTTCGATGCGCTTGTCGGCGTACGTGGCCGCGAGCGCGCCGATCACGGAGGAATCGAGGCCGCCCGAGAGGAGGACGCCGTACGGAACGTCGGTCATCAGATGAGCGTGAACGGATTCCGCGAGCGCGGCGCGCAGACCTTTCGGATCGATGTCCACGTCGGGCACGGCGTCGAACTCGAACCAATCGCGGGTCCAGTAGCGGACCGGTCCGGCGTCGCGGTTCGTGAGGTAGTGTCCGGGCGGGAACTCCTCGACCGTCTCGCACACCGGGATCAGCGCCTTCATCTCCGACGCGACCGCGAGGGATCCGTCCCGGAGGCGTCCCAGGTAGAGCGGGATGATCCCGATCGGGTCGCGGGCGATCATCCAGCCGCCGGTCGCGTCGTCGTACAAGGCGAACGCGAACATCCCGCGCAGCCGGTCGAGGAATCGAGGCCCCTCCCGCGCGTACAGCGGGAGGATCACCTCGCAGTCGGAGTCGGTCAGCATCGCCGCGCCGGCGCCGAGCGTCGTGCGCAGCTCGCGGTGGTTGTAGATCTCGCCGTTGACGGCGAGGATCTTCGAGCCGTCCGCCGATCGCAAGGGCTGGGCGCCGTGCAGCAGGTCCACGATCGCCAGCCGCTCGTGAGCCAGCACCGCCCGTTCGCTCGACCACACCCCGCTCCAGTCGGGACCGCGGTGCCGGACGAGCCGCACCTGCTTCAACGCGAGCTCTCGCGCGGCCGGCCCCGCGCCGGGAGGGACGTCGAGCAGGCAGAAGATCCCGCACATGGTCCACCCGCTAGGCGATCGCCACCAGATCCTGCCGGCCCACCTTCCGCCGCGTCTCGCGCAGGTCGTCGCCGCGCAGCTCGCGAAGGGCGTAGGTGACGAACTCGCGCACGACCCGCTTCCGCCAGTGGAGCACGAAGTCGGTGTTGTCCATCGGCTTCGCGTGCGCGTACGCCAAGTCCGCCGCCTCCGCGATCACGGCGTCGTCCATGCGCTTTCCGATCAGCGCCGCCGCGGCGTCGGGCGCTGCCATCGGCCGCGAGGCCACGGCACCCAGCACGATCCGCGCGTCCTCGACGACCCCGCCCGCTCCTCGCTTGACCGCAGCGGCGACGGAAAGCACCGGAAAGTCGAAGCTCCCGCGGCGGCGGAGCTTCCAGTAGACGCTCGTCCACGATGCCGGCGGCTCGAGGATCACGTGGGAGAGGACCTCGTCCGGGCGGCGCGAGAGGTAGTCCATGCCGTCGTTGCGGTAGAGGTCGGCGAGCGCGATCTCGCGGGGTCCGTCCCGCTTCGAGACCAGGAGCACGCGCGCGCCGAGCGCCATCAGCATCGGAGCCGTGTCGGTGGACGAGACCGCGAGGCAGCGGTCGGAGCTTGGCGCCACCCAGCAGGTCGCCCCGTCCTTCTTCATGCAATAGCCGATCGCGCGGCGCCATTCGTGGCTCTGGTCGTAGTAGTTGCAGCGCGTGTCGAGGCAGAGATTGCCGCCGAGCGTTCCCATGTTCCGGAGAAGCGGGGTCGCGACCTGCGAGGCGGCCTGGTAGAGGCCCCCGTAGTGAGCCCGGACGCGGGGGTCTACGGCGAGCTCGGTGAGCGTGAGCCCGGCGCCCAGCACCAGGCCGTTCCCGTTCGTCGCGTGCCGGATCTCCTGGACGTTCCGCAACGCCACGACCGTCGTCGGCGTCTGCTGGCGGCGCTTCATGTTCGGCAGAAGGTCGGTGCCCCCGGCCAGCAGCATCGCCTCGCCCGGCGCGTGATCGGCCAGGATGGCCGCCGCCTCGTGCACCGTCTTCGGCGCCGCGTAGCGGAAGTACGGCAGCCGCATCATGACGTCTTCTCGGCCAGCTTCGCGGAACGCTTCCGCTCGGGGTCGTTGGTCGCGTTCCCGTCCCCGCCCTCCCACGGCGTGGGCACGATCATCGGCTCGGGGTAGGCGATGTCGGGAAAGGCTCCCGGCCCGTAACGAGCCGGGCGTCCCTTCGCCTTGTCCTCGAGCGCCTTGACGATCTTCTCGGGGGTGATCGGAACCTCGTCGATCCGCACCCCCACGGCGTCGTACACCGCGTTCGCCACGGCGGGCATCACCGGCAGCAGCGGCCCCTGCCCGACCTCCTTGGCTCCGAACGGGCCCCGGGGGTCGGGGTTCTCGATCAGTTCGGTGTCGATCTCGGGCATGTCGAGCGAGGTCGGCGACTTGTACTCCAGGATCGACGGGAACTTGTGCACGAGCGCGTGCGAGAGCCGCTCGGGCAGCCGGCGGAAGACCTGTTCCTCCATGAGGGCCTCGCCGAGCCCCATGTAGACGCTCCCCTCGACCTGACCGCGCGCCAGGACCGGGTTCAACGCGCGGCCGATGTCGTGAGCGATCCAGACCTTCGGCACGTGGATCCAACCCGTCGCCGGGTCCACGTCCACCTCGACGACGC
>JBGQLU010000070.1:0-19348 GCA_041500265.1 Acidobacteriota bacterium
ACCCCCGCCGACGAGGAATTCCACGTCGACAAGTTCGCGTTCCAGGTCCCGTTCGTCTGCGGCTGCCGCAATCTCGGCGAGGCGCTGCGGAGGATCGGCGAAGGGGCCGCGATGATCCGCACCAAGGGGGAAGCGGGAACGGGCAACATCGTCGAGGCCGTCCGCCACATGCGCTCGGTCGTCGCGGGGCTGCGGCGGCTCACGACCCTCGGTCCCGAGGAGATGATGACCGAGGCCAAGAACCTCGGCGCTCCGTACGAGCTGGTCCGACTGGTGGCCGCGGACGGGAAGCTCCCGGTGCCGAATTTCGCGGCCGGCGGCATCGCGACTCCGGCGGACGCGGCGCTCATGATGCAGCTCGGCGCCGAGGCGGTGTTCGTCGGATCGGGGATCTTCAAGTCCGAGGACCCGGCCCGGCGCGCCAAGGCGATCGTCCGGGCGACGACCCATTTCAAGGACGCGAAGATCGTGGCCGAGGTGTCCCGCGGGCTCGGCGACGCGATGCACGGCATCGAGACCTCGAAGCTCCCCGAGTCGGAGCTCCTCCAAACGCGCGGCTGGTGAGGGGAAAGGCCGGACGATGACGACGATCGGCGTGCTCGCGCTCCAGGGCGACTTCGAGGCCCACGCGAAGGTGCTGCGGGACTTGGGCGCCCGCGTCGTCGAGGTGCGGCGGGTCGCCGAGCTCGACGGCGTCGATGGCCTCGTCATCCCGGGAGGCGAGAGCACGACGCTCCTGAACCTCATGGAGGACGAGCCGTGGTTTCCGGCGCTCCGCCGCTTCCACGTCGGCGGCGGCACGCTGATGGGGACGTGCGCGGGGGCGATCCTGCTCACCCGCGAGGTGACCGGCCCCGCGCAGCGGTCGCTGGGGCTGCTGGACGCGACGATCGCCCGCAACGCCTACGGGCGGCAGGTCGACTCGTTCGAGACGGTGCTCGATGCGCCCGCGTGCGGCGGGATGCTCCGGGCGGTGTTCATACGGGCCCCGCGCTTCACGCGGGTCGGCCCGAAGGTGGAAGTACTCGCCGCGTCCTCGGGCGAGCCGGTCCTGGTGCGGGAAGGCCGCGTGCTGGCGCTGACGTTTCATCCGGAGCTGACCCCGGATACGAAGGTCCACGCGTTCTTCCTTTCGATGACGGCGAACGAACAAGCGATGGCCGCGGCTGGTACGGCCTGAGGCGGCGGGGAGGTCCCTGTGAAGATCTACGTGGACGGCACGCTCTACGCGAAGGATGACGCCAAGGTCTCGGTCTTCGACCACGGCTTCCTGTACGGCGACGGTGTGTTCGAAGGCATACGGGTCTACGACGGCAACGTCTTCCGCCTGAAGGAGCACATCGCCCGCCTGTACCGGTCCGCGACGACGATCGCTCTCGAGGTCCCGCTCTCCCCCGAGGAGATGACGCAAGCGGTCTTGGAGACGGTCGCCGCGAACGAGAAGCGGAACGCCTACATCCGCCTCGTGGTCTCGCGCGGGCCCGGCGATCTCGGCATCGACCCCGCGAACTGCTCCAAAGCGACCGTCGTGATCATCTGCGCGCAGATCAAGCTCTACGCCCAGGAGTTCTACAACAACGGCGTGCCGATCGTGACCTCCTCGGTCCGCCGCATCCCGATCCAGTGCCTCGACCCGCGGATCAAGTCGCTGAACTACCTGAACAACATCATGGCCAAGCTCGACGCCCGGCAGGCCGGAGCCGTCGAGGCCGTGATGCTGAATCACCAGGGGCGCGTCGCCGAGTGCACCGCGGACAACATCTTCTTCTTCTCGAACGGCAAGCTCGAGACCCCCGACCTGATGCAGGGGGCGCTCGGCGGCATCACGCGCGGGGCCGTTCTCGAGCTGGCGCGCGAGCTCGGGATCCCGACCGAGGAGGGCGGTTACGGCCTCCACGACCTCTACAACGCCGAGGAGGTCTTCTTGACCGGCACCGGCGCCGAGATCGTCCCGGTGATCTCCGTGGACGGCCGCAGGATCGGGAGCGGCAAGCCGGGGGCGAGGACGCTTCAGCTCTTGGAGGAGTTCCGGAAGCTGCGCACGCGGGACGGCGTGCCGGTTCCGTATGCCGCGGGGGTCGCCAAGGGCTAGCGCGCCCCGGGTACCTGGTCCAAGCCGGGGACGTTCAGCCGCTCGCCGATCTCGCCGAGCCGGGTCAGGTCGATCTGGCCCACGAGGTTCGCGAACACGAGCTCCTTGTCGTTCGTGTCGTAGATGATCGCGACGAGGCCGTCGATCTGATTGTCGGTCACGTGGGTGAGCACCGAAACCCACGAGTCCTCGTCCTTGATCCGGGTGATGCGCTGCCAGCCGGAAGCGGCCAGCTTCTGGTCGAGCTGCTGGATCATCGCCATCGGCGCGGACGCCGACGACTTCACCGTTCCGATCACCGCGTGGATCGACTTCAGCTTGCCGAAGAGATCCTTCGTGTCTTTCCCGTCGTCGTCGCTCCCCTTCTTCTTGCTGGCGATCGCCTGGAGGATCGGCCCGTCGAGGTTGACCTCGACGATGTCCTTGTTCTCGTCGATCAGAGCGCGGAAGGCGCTTCCGTCGACGTAGCCTGCGGTCGGGGCGGGCGCCGGGGTCGTGGCCGGAGCGGGGGCGGCCGTCTCCCCGGGTGCGGGAGCCTCCGCGGCTGCCGCCGTCGCGAGGAGCAGCGCGGCCATTGCGAGCGACGTGCGGATCGATTTCATTGTCCGTCTCTCCTTGCGGGCGGGGCCGTCGCATTGGAGCCGCGAACGGCGGGGGAAACCTTCGAGGCGACCACACGCTCGGCCGCGGCGCTGCGCGTGGCGTCGAGCGCCCGCGCGGCATAGCCGAAGACGAGCTCGGCCTGGGCCTCGGCGTGCCGGAGCTCGGCGTCGGTCGGCCCGCCGTCGATCGGCACGGGGCGCGTGACGATCCACGTGGTCGCGATCAGCGCCGTCGCGAAGACCGCCGCCGCGGCGGCGCGAGTCCATGCGGGGGCGGAGCGGACGACGGAGAGCGTGGGAGCGTGGATGGTCCTCCGCCGGACCTCGTCGAGCACCTCCTGGGGGAGCGGGTACGAGGGGAGCTCGCGGAAGGCCGATCGGAGGGTGCCGAGCTCGCCGGCGAATTCCCGGCACGCCGAGCAGGCGTCGAGGTGTTCGCGCAGGGGGCCGGGGAGAGAGATCGGGCCGTCCTCGTCGAACAGGGCGTGAATTTCTTCGCGCATCGCTGCGCAGGCATCGGTCTTGCGGATCATGGCGCCGCCTCCGCCCGGACGAGCTCGCGCCGGAGCTTGTCCCGGGTCCTGTGAAGGGTCGCCTTCAACGTTCCCATGTTCAAGTCCAGAAGGGTCGCGATCTCCTCGTACGGGAGTCTCTCGACCTCGCGGAGCAGCACGATGGCGCGATCGCGGTCGGAGAGGCCGGCGAGGGCCTGCTCGAGCAGGCGTCCCGCCTGGGAGGACGACGCCCGTCTCTCGGGTCCCGGGGCCGGATCCACCGGCTCGAAAGCGTCGTCACCGTGCGAGACCTCCCCGCGGATCGAGCGGCGCCGCATGCGGTCGATGCACAGGTTGTGCGCCGAGCGCAGGAGCCAGCTCCGGCAGGCCGGTCCCGGCTCGATCCGATCGCGATTCTGCCAGAGCTTCACCAGGCACTCCTGCGCCACGTCCTTGGCTTCCTCGGCATCCCTGAGCATGTAGCGCGCGTAGCTGTGCACCCGATCCTTGAACTGCGACACCGCGCCTTCGAAGTCCGCCGTGGTCATGCGCCGAACCTTACAACGCGCGGGCCCCCCAAAAGTTGCGGCCGGGCACCCCACGGCCGGGTCCTGCTAAGGTGACCGGCGGTGCGCCCGTATCTTTCCCTGAGACACCGCGATTTTCGCTGGCTCTGGGCATCCCAGCTCGTGTCCCTGACCGGCTCCCAGATGCAGGTCGCGGCGGTCGACTGGCACGTCTATCTGCTCACCAAATCCCCCCTGGCGCTCGGATTGGTCGGCCTCTCCCGGGTGATCCCGATCGTCGGCCTCTCCCTCTGGGGCGGCGTCGTCGCCGACCGCTACGACCGGAAGAAGGTCATGCTGGCGACCCAGCTGACGATGACGCTCGTGGCCGGGACGCTCGCCGTCTTGACGCTGACCGGCCACGAGGCGCTCTGGACGCTCTACGTCCTGACCGGATGCACCTCGGCCGCCGGGGCGTTCGACAACCCCGCGAGGCAGGCGTTGGTCCCGCGGCTGGTCCCGCGCGAGGACCTACCGGGGGCGCTCGCGATGAACCTGACGATGTTCCACGCCGGCATGATCGGCGGCCCCGCGCTCGCCGGGGTCTTGATCGCCACCGCGGGGCAGGGGACGCGCGGCCTCGGGACGATTTATCTTTTGAACGCGCTGTCGTTCCTGTGTGTCGTCGCGGCGATCCTCCGGATGAGGGCGTCGGGAAAGGTCGACGACCCCGCTTCGAGCCGGGCCCACCCCTTCGAGCAGCTCCGCGAGGGGCTGAGATTCGTCTTCACGACGCCGGTCATGGTCTGGACGATGGCCCTCGATTTCGTCGCGACCTTCTTTTCCGGCGCGAACTCGCTGCTGCCGATCTTCGCCGACCAGATCTTGAAGGTCGGGGCGCTGGGGTTCGGCTGGCTCCGCGCGGCTCCGGCCCTGGGCGCCCTCGCCGGCTCGTTCTACACGTCGTTTCGCCCGCTCCCGCGGCGCCAGGGGCGCGTGTTCCTCTGGGCGGTCGCTGCGTACGGCGCCGCCACCGTGGTCTTCGGCCTCTCGCGAAGCTACGCGCTGACGTTTCTCGCGCTGGCGGCGACGGGGCTCGCGGATCTCGTCTCGACGGTCGTTCGCCAGGTGATCCGGCAGATGATCACGCCGGATGCGATGCGCGGCCGGATGACCTCGGTCAACATGATCTTCTTCATGGGCGGCCCCCAGCTGGGCGAGCTCGAGGCGGGCCTTCTCGCGGCCGTGTTCGCCTCCGTAGCACTCGGCGCCACCGTGTCGGTCGTCTCGGGCGGGCTCGCGTCGATGCTCGCGGCGGCCCTGATCGCATGGAGAGCCAGGGTCGTCCGAGAGTACGATATCGGCAGCGTCATGAAGGAGGGCCCATGAGCGAGGGACTCGGCATCGAGGGCATCGCCCAGGTCGCGATCACCGTCAAGGACCTGGATCGGGCGATCGGCTTCTACCGCGACGTGCTCGGTCTGCCGTTCCTCTTCACCGCACCTCCCGGGCTCGCGTTCTTCCAGTGCGACCGGACGCGGATCATGCTCGCCAACGACGAAGCGAGCGGAGGCCTCTCGTCGTGCGTGCTCCTCTACTTCCGCGTCCCCGACGTGAGGAAGACGGCGGTGACGCTCGCCGCCCGAGGGATCCCGCTCGACAGCGAGCCGCGCGTGATCGCGACGCTCTCGAACGACGACGTCTGGCTCGCCTTCGTGAAGGACCCGGAGGGGAACCTCGTGGGGCTCATGAGCGAGCTGCCTCGCTGACGCCGTTCCGGAAAATCTTCAGTCCGGCCCCTTCCTCGGGGAGGGTGCCGTCGAGCCGCATCCTCGTCCAGCGCGGGTGGTGGAACGGGTAGAGGTACGCGTCCGGGTGGGGCATGAGCCCGAACAAGCGCCCCGTCGGATCGCAGATCCCCGCCACGGCGTCCGGCGAGCCGTTCGGATTCCAGGGCCACTCCATCGTGGGCGCTCCGTCCGGCCCGAGATAACGGGCCACCACGAGGTGGTCGCGCTCGAGACGCCGCGCCGTCTCGGGCTCCGCGAGGAACTTCCCCTCGCCGTGCCGCGAGGGGAGCTCCATCCGGTCGATCCCCTTCGTCCATACGCAGGGAGACCCCGGGTCGAATTCGAGCCGGACCCAGGCGTCGCGGTAGCCGGGACGATCGTTGGGGGCGAGCGTCGCGCGGGGCGTCCGGTAGTCGCCGTCCAGCCCAGGGAGGAGTCCCAGCCGGACCATCGTCTGGAAGCCGTTGCAGACCCCGAGAGCCAGCCCGCCCTTCTCGATGAATCGCAGGAGGTCGTCGTAGAGGCGCCATCGGATCTTGTTCGCGAAGACCGATCCGGCGCCGAGGTGGTCGCCGAACGCGAACCCCCCGATGAAGGCGAGGATCGGATAGTCGGGGAGCTTGCGCGGGGCGCTTCCGTCCAGGAGATCCAGAAGATGGACCAGCTCGGGGCGGGCGCCCGCCAGCGAGAAGGCGGCGGCGGTCTCGGCCTCGCAGTTGAGCCCCAGGCCGGTGACGATCAGGACGCGCGGCTCAGACATGGGCGAGAGTTCCCTGGAAGGCCGAGGTCATGTCGGAGACCGCGACGTCGACCCGGATCCGGCCGCGAAGCGTCGCGCGGAGCCGCGGCTCGGCGGTGACCACACCGATGCGGCGGCAGGCCGAGCCGGACAGGAGCGCCTCGAAGGCCGGCGCGTCGCCCGGAGCCACGGTCGCCACGATGCGTCCGTTCGACTCCGAGAAGAGCGCGATCTCCGGCGGGAGGGCTTCGAGATCCGGCGCGCGATCGAGGTCGACCTCCATCCCGAGCCGGCCGGCCATCGCGGCCCGCGCGAGTGCTAACGCGAGCCCTCCCTTCCCCGGGGTCGCCGCCGAGCGAACGAGTCCCCCGGCGGTCGCGGCGGCGAGCGCGCGGTAGCACGCCATCGTCGGCACGGGGTCGACGCGCGGGACCTTGTTGCCGACGTACGGAGCGGGGCCGCCGTCCGAAGCGGCCAGTCCGTCGCGGGCGCCGAGCCAGCGGAAGTACTCGCTTCCGCCGGTCTCGTCCCGGGTCGGTCCGAGAAGGTAGACGAGATCGCCCGGTGACTTGAGGTCGAGCGTGACCGCCTTCGTGACGTCGTCGATCTGCCCGAGCGCCGAGACGAGAAGCGTCGGCGGCACGCTGATCTTGACGCCGCCCATGATCGAATCGTTCTTCATCGAATCCTTGCCCGAGACCAGGGGTGTGCCGTACGCGCGCGTGAGGTCGTACAGCCCGCGGCAGGCGCGCACGAGCTGCGCCATCTTGTACGCCCCGTCGGGCGTCCCTTCCGATTGCACCGGGTCGGGCCAGCAGAAGTTGTCGAGGGCGGCGATCCGGTCGAGCGAAGCGCCGGCGCAGACCTGGCGGCGCACCGCCTCGTCCAGGACCGACTGCGCCATCGCGTAGGTGTCGGTGTCCGAGTAGAAGGGATTGACCCCTTCGGAGAGCACGTAGCCCCGCCGCGAGCCGTGGCGCGCGAGGAAGACGGTCGCCTCGGCCGGGACGTCGGAATTCACGCCGACCCAGGGTTTCACCACGGTGAGCCCCTTCACCTCGTGGTCGTAATGCCTCGCCTTGACCTCACCGGAACAGAGGTTCAGGCGGGACAGCATCCCCAAGAGCGCCGCGCTCAGGTCCTCCGGGGCGGGGCCCGCCGGCTCGTCGAAGCGCTTCGGCTCCCAGACCGCGGGGAGATCGAGATCCGGGTCCCCCTCGTGCAGGAAGCTCATCGCGATCCGCGCGACCGTCTCGCCGGCATAGCTGACGTGAAGGAATCCGGAGCCGGTGAAGGTTCCGAGTACGCTCGCCTCGACCTCGCGACGTCGCGCCAGAGCGAGGAACGCGTCGATCCGCTCCGGCGGGACGGCGAGGGTCATGCGCTCCTGGGCCTCCGACAGGAGGATCTCCCAGGGCGCGAGCCCGGCATACTTGAGCGGCGCCTTCGCGAGGTCGATCTCCGCGCCCCCCGGGCCCCTGGCCATTTCCCCCACGGACGACGACAGCCCTCCCGCGCCGTTGTCGGTGATGGACGAGTAGAGCCCCTGGTCGCGCGCCTCGGTGAGGAAGTCGAACATCCGTTTCTGCGTGATCGGGTCGCCGATTTGGACCGCCTGGATCGGCGCCGACTCGTCAAGAGCCGCCGACGAGAACGTCGCGCCGTGGATGCCGTCCGCCCCGATCCTCCCTCCCGCCATCACGACGAGGTCGCCCGGACGGGCCTCCTTCTCGTGCCCCGGGCGCCCGGCGATCGTGACCGGGAGGCGACCCACCGTCCCGCAGAAGACGAGCGGCTTGCCGAGGAAACGGTCGTCGAAGATCTCCCACCCGCGTCCGTAGGGCACGCCGCTCTGGTTCCCACCATCGATGACCCCGGCGTGGACGCCGTCCCTGATCCGGCGCGGGTGAAGAAGCCCGCGAGGAGGCTCGGCGCGACGGAACGGGGAGGCGAAACAGTACCCCCAGACGTTGGCCAGGAGATCGGCGCCCAACCCGGTGCCGAACGGGTCCCGGTTCACCCCGACGATTCCGGTGATCGCGCCTCCGTACGGATCGAGCGCCGACGGGGAATTGTGCGTCTCGACCTTGTAGACGAGGTGATGGTGGTCGTCGAACGCGACGACGCCGGCGTTGTCGTGGAACACCGAAACGAGCCACGAGCGGCCGGTTCGCTCCCGTTCCGCGCGGTCCACCGCTTCGGTCGCCCCCCGGATGAATGTCTTGAACAGGGACCGGATCGTCTCCGGCTCGCGTCCGGGCTCGCGGTAGGTCACGGTGGCGTTGAAGATCTTGTGCTTGCAGTGCTCGCTCCACGTCTGCGCGAGGCACTCGAGCTCGACGTCGGTCGGGTTCCGCCCCGCGGAGCGGAAGTGGTCCCGGATCGCGCGCATCTCGGCGAGCGTCAACGCGAGCAGCTTGGTCTTCGAGATCGCCGCCAGGTCGGCGTCGGTTCCCGACAGGTCGATCGTCGCCACCGGAGGCGTGGCGTGCGCCTCGACCTTCGGGATCGCGAGATCCGGGCCCGAGCCCCGCCACGCCTCGTACGTCTCGAGGCGCACGGTCTGGATCACGGGATTCGCTAAGATCCGGGTCGCCACGAGCTCCGCAGCCGCGACGTCGATCCCGTCCATGAGGTACATCGTGGCCGTGTAAACGGCGGCCCCTTCCGCCAGACGCCGGCCGAGCGTGTCCTCGACCGCGACCCGGGCCGACTTGCCGACCGGGTCGGTGACCCCGGGCTTGGCGGCGACGGTCACCGCCACGCCGAACGGCCCGTCGTCGAGCTTACCGAGCGCTCCGTGCTGCCCCACCGGGTCCACCAGCTCGTGGAGCACACGGAACGCCTCGCCGTCGGTCAGGTCGGCGTCGATCCGGTAGACGTCGCGCGTGCGAACGCGCGCGACCGGGATCGCGAGGATGTCGCGAACGGTGGCCGCGACCGCATCCCCTCGGGGGTCGCGAAGACCCGAGCGCGGAGCGATCTCGAGACGATGCACCATGAGCGCCTCCGGAGATTCCACGCTAGCGCGCGGCATCGCATCGATCAATTCGATTTTGTAAATGAATGATATCGACAGATTCGATACCATGGCCCCGTGCCCGACGTTGCCGCCCTCGAGACGTTCGTAGCGATCGCGCGGTCGGGAAGCCTGATGCGCGCCGCCGATCGTCTCCACCGCACGCAGCCCAGCCTCTCCGCGCGCCTCCACGCCCTCGAGGATGCGTGGGCCACGAAGCTCTTCAGGCGGCATGCCCGGGGCATGGCGCTGACTCCCGAGGGGGCGCGGCTGCTCCCGCTGGCGGAGGCGGCGCTGTCCGGGCTCGAGGCGGTCGCGCGCGCGGCCGGCGAGCCACTGGCCGGCGGCGACGAACTCCGGATCGGAAGCGGCGACGCGCTGGGGCGGGAAATCGTGCCGCGGGCGCTCGCGAAACTACTCCGCGGGGAGCCGGCGCTGTCGGTCCGCCTGGTCGAAGGCCCAGGCTCGCGTCTGCTCGAGGCGCTGCGCGGCGGGGAGATCGACCTCGCGCTCGTCGTGCAACGGGACGCGGGGGACCCGGCGTCCGGGATCGCGATCGAGCCCCTCCTCGTGAGCCCGGTGGACGTCCTCGTCCCCGCGAGCGAACGCATCCCGGCGGCCGCGATCGAGCTGACCCGGCTTCGCGGGCGCCGAATCGTCACGCTCCAGCCCGGCTCGGGGTTCCGACGCCATCTCGAGGAGGCGTTCCTGCGCGCGGGGCTCCCATTCCGGCCCTCCGTGGAAGTGGGAAATCTCTCGCTGGTGCGACGGTTCGTCGCGGCCGGGCTCGGCATCGCTCCGGTTCCGGCGATCGCGTTCGGACCGGCGGGCGCCGATCGAGGGATTTCCCGCCGCCGGCTCCGCGGGGTACCGGACGTGTCGTACGGCCTCGCGCGGCGGGCCGGTGTCCCCCTCGCACCGATCGCTTCCCGCTTCGTTGAGGGAGTTCGTAGAAATAAATAGAACTATGGGCCGTTGTCGGCATCGAATTATGAGACTTCGGCATCAAGAGTCGCGGGGACAGTGCAGCAAGTCTTCTCGTACCGTCCCCAGGTCCGCCGGTCCGGGGGTAAAAGGACGGACGACCTCCCCAACAACTCGGGGCACGCGGGGTACTTGACCGCGTGCCCATTTTTTTTCAGGTCGATCTGCGGCTGAGATGCAGCTTTCGCCGACGAAGGGGGCAACGTTCGGCAGACCTCGCGCGTATTCAAGGTGTCGGGAACGGCGATTCCGCTCGTCGTGGCACCGGCACCCTCCTCTGTGCGGGGCACGCGGGAACCCCCCACCCGCGTGCCCCCGTTTTTCCTCCGGCCTGAACGGCGAGCTCAACCACGCCGTCGAGATCGACTGGCCTGCCGAGGCGGCCGGATCAGTGGGTGGCGGGGATGTTCCGGAGGACGCCCGAGACGAGCAGGATCAGGAAGACGAGCGACGCGTTCAGGCCGGCCCAGAATCGGACCTTGTCGCGCATCGGCTGGAGCGCGGCCGAACGGCCGGTCAGAGCGGAGGCGATGAAGAACACCCCCATCGCCGCGAGGAATTTGACCCCGAAGAGCGCCTGGTACAGCAGCTGGCCCCGGTGCGCGGGCGCCTGGTAGACGACGAAGTTCGTCAGGCCGCTCGCGAGCAGCAACGTGATGCAGGCCATGACCACGACCCGCCACCGCGCGGTGATCGCTTCGCGCACCGACTTGCGGACGTCGTCCGGCATCCCGCGCAGCGCCGGCAGGAGCGCCACGGCAAGGAAGATGCTTCCCCCCCCGGCGATCACCGCCGGAACGATGTGCAGCCACCGGAGAGCGATCGCGAGCGCGTCCATCGTGCCGGGCCGCCCGTCCTAGTGCGCGGTCACGGAGCCGGCCGACCAGGTCACGGCGATCGACCCGCAGCCGGAGGGAACGACGGTGCCGTCGCAGACCTGCTTCGGATCGTCGAACGACAGGAGGCCGCCCGCGGCGCCGGCTGCGATCGCCTTGCGCGCCTGGAACTGGAGCGTCAAGAGGTCCGAGGTCGCGGTGACGTCGACCGGGGGCGCCACCGTCGGGTTCAGCCGGGTGGCGACGACGATGACCTCGCCGCCGACGCTGGCGGCATCGGCCTGGAAGTCGACGTCGCCCGGGGTCACACCTTGCGTCAGGAAGGACGAGCTGGTGTCGATCCCGCGGAACAGGAGGGAGGTCGGGTCGTAGTGCACGCGGAACGCCGCGCCGAAGAAGGTGTTCACCTTCGTGACCGTGACGCGGATGCTGATCGCAGTCCCGACGGACGATCCGGCGAGCATCGTGATCGACCCGTCGGCCGGGGTCGGCGTGTCGGGCGTGAAGTGCGCCACCGGACCGCTCGAGGTCGGCGAGCTGCTCCCGCTGCACGCCGGAACCGCGAGCGAGATCGCCGCCGCCGCGATGGCGGCGACGACGCGGATCGGGAAACATGAAGGGGTCATGGGGTCTCCGCGCCGCCTACGGGCAGGCCTGGCCGAAGAACGCCGCGACGTACGAGAGGTCGTCGCCGTCGACGTCCCCGTCGAGGTCGCGATCGGCTGCGGCGCTGAATCGGGGGTCGGGGGGCAGCGATGTCGCGCCGAAGCTCACCGCGATCGCGAGGACATCGAGCCCGTCGACCTGTCCGTCCCCGTTGACGTCGGGGAGCGTGCGAACGGCGCTGACGGTTCCGCCCAGATGGCCGAGGTTGATGCGATTTCCGTTGGGGAGAAGCTCTTGCCCGACCGGCGTCGCCGGGTCGCCCGCGTCGATCGTCGGCGAGCAGCGCGACGGAGTGAAGAATGAATCGAGAGCGGGATCCACCGCGATCACCCCGTTCGTGCCGGTCGCGACGCCGAGCTTCGGGTCCCAATCCCCGCCGGTATTTCCGAGACTGTCGTCGTACGAGATGTCGAAGCTCAGCAGCGGGCCGGGGAATACGCTGCCGCCCAGGCCGACGCCCACCCCCTCGTTCGCGGACACGATGGAATTGGTCAGGCTGACGTGCGCGTGTCCGTCGGTGCTCAACGAGTTCGACGAGCTCACCGCGTCCCACGCCAGCCCAGCCTCCCCGACATCGGTCGTGTTCTGCGCCACCGTGAGCAGGCCGTTGTCCAGGCTCGCGGTTGCCTGGCCGCCGCTGGCCTCGACGTACTGGTAGGCGCCCCCCCCGCGTGCCTGGAGGCCGGTGGCGTCGTGGGCGACGTTTTTCGCGAGCAAGTTGTTCGTGAACCCGATCGTCGCGTCGGTCGCCGACGTGACGCCGTCGCTGTTCGGGTCGTCGCTTGCGAAGACCAAAAGGCTGGCTCCGCCTCCGAACGACGTGGTGTCGTTCGCGGTGATCGAGTTCTTCGCGATCTCGAAGGAGAGCACTCCCGACGGGGTCCGGAAGAGGTAGCTCTCGGCGAAGATCCCGCCGCCCCCGAAGTCGGTGGGACCTCCCGGGGCGTGATTTCCGGTCAGGGTGTTCGATTCGATGTCGACCGATCCGGCGAACCCGGTGGCGGCCGCAACGAGGTCCGTTCCGGTCGAGAAGGCGTGAATCCCTCCTCCGGCCTTCGAGCCCGTGTTCGAGGTGATCGCGTTCCCTTGCACGACGATCGCGTGGGTCGCGCCGGGGACCGGCTGGAGGTTGACCGAGACGCCGCCGCCGAGCCCCTCCGAGCCGTTCCCGCGGATGATGTTCCCGGTCCCCGCGGTCGATCCTCCGATCGTCACGCTTTCGGCTCCCAGGCCGCTCGCGCCCCCGGTCGCGACGAAGATGCCGCCTCCGTAAGCGAACTGGGTGCCGGAAGTCGCGTTCTTGGCGGTGTTCCCGGTGATGGTGTTCGCCGTGATCGTCACCGTCGAGACGTCCGTCGAGGATGCGGTATCCGTGAACACGGCGATGCCACCGCCGAACGCTCCGGCCGCGCCGCCCGCCGTGTTGGTCGTGATCGTGTTGCCGTCGATCTCGACCACGCTTGGAACGCCGCTCGCCGAGGCGTCGACGTACAAAGCACCGCCGTCGAAGTCGGCGGTGCACGAGTCGATCGTGTTGCCGGCGATCCGGGCCTTCGCGGCCGGGTCGGTGAGATTCGCGCCCGTCGCCAGGTAGATGCCGCCGCCGATCGACGTCGTGCTCCCGGCTGAGATCTTGTTGGTGGCGATCGTCACGGCGCCGAGTCCGACGACGACGGAGTCGCCGCCGTTCTTGATCGTGAAACCCTGGATCGTCGACTGGTCGAACACGACGGCCACCGGGCCGGGCGCGGCGCTCGCGGCGTCACACACTCCGGTGCCGTCTAGGACCGTCGCGAAGGTGGTCTGCGCGGTATCGAACCCCTCGTTCTCCAGGAGCACGCCGCCGACGCCCGTCCCGGGTGCCACCAGGATGCATTCGGCGTAGGTTCCCGCCCGCACGTCGACGGCGTCGCCGGGTGCCGCCTTGTCGAGCGCGAACTGGATCGTCTTGCATGGAGCCGGGGCGGTCCCGCATGTCGCGGAGTCGACCCCGGTCGTCGCGACGAGTATCGTCGCCGCCGCGCCCGCGGGTCCGGAGTACAAGGCGAGAGCGGCCGCCGTTGCGACCGCGACGAACTTCGACGTCATGGCGGCTCTCCCCGAGCCTTCGACGGTAACGGGGGGCCCGGGACCTGTCAAGCCGGGCGCGGTCTAGATTGAGGCGGACAGCGGGCCCGCGCGCAAGCCGGCGGACTCGATCGCGTCGAGAAGCTTCGGAAGCACCTCGACGACGACGCGGCGTCCTCCCCAGTAGGCGTGGCCAGTCCCGTCGTGCAGCACGAGGACGTCTCCGGCGGCCATCCCGCGGACGAGCCGGCCGAGGACCGGCCCCGGGTTCCGCGCGATCGCGTCGAACCCGCGGCGCGTCCACGACGCGAGCTCCAACCCCTGCGCGGCGAGCACTCCCGCGAGGAGAGGGCTGCGGATTCCCGCGGGCGCCCGGAACAAGCGCGCCCGGCGGCCGGTCGTCTCCACGATCGCCTCCTGGCAGCGCGACACCTCGCGCTCGAGGCCCCTCGAGAGATAGAAGAAGAACCCGTCGGGGTGCGTGTGCGAGTGGTTCTCGACCGCGTGCCCGCGGCGTGCGATCTCCGCCGCCAGATCGCGATGGGCGAGCAGGCACTCGCCGATGCAGAAGAAGGTCGCGGAGACCCCGCGCTCTTCGAGGATGCGGAGGACCCGCGGTGTGACCGCCGGATCCGGTCCATCGTCGAAGGTGAGCGCGATCCGTCCCGCCGCCGCCGCAGCGGAGTCGCGCACGAGATTCGGCCCGAGAAGCGTGCTCCTCGGCAGGAGCCCTCCGGCGAGGAGCGCGAAATGATCGGCGACGAGGGTGCCGGCGATCCAAGGCCAGTGGCGGGGTGCGACGGCGATCGCCGGGATCGCGGCCGCATGGAGGGCCAGCGACCCGCGGACGAACGGCGCGCGACGCGCCCGGCGCGGGGCCCCGTCCTTCATCGCGTCGCGGACGAGGGAGACGCGTCGAGCGCGAGCAGGGCGGCCCGATCCGGCTTGCCGCGCGCGTTGCGCGGGATGGCCTCGACGATGACGATGCTCCGCGGGACCTTGTGCGCCGCGAGGTGTCCACGGCACCAGTCCGCAATCGCGGCGTACGTCAGACGCCCGGGAGCGCAGGCCACAACCGCCCTCACGATCTCTCGATCGCCGGAGGACGCGGGAAGGCCGAGAACGACGGTATCGTCGATCCCCGGGAGCCCGCGCAGGACCGTCTCGACTTCGCGGGGGTGGACCTTCTTCCCTCCGACGTTGATCACGGCGTCGGCGCGACCCAGCAGCCTGAGCGCGCCCTCCGCCGTCCATGAGGCCAGATCCGAGCTCCGGAACACTCCGCGCGAGAGGCGATCGCCGGGGGACGGAAGGTACGAGAGGGCGACCGCCGCCGAACGGACGGTCACGACCCCCTCTCCGGCGAGACCGTCTCCGGCGAGCTCGACGTCGACCCCGTCGACGGGGGTGCCGACCGTTCCCGCCAGGGCGGCCGCTCCCGAGCGATCGTAGGCGATCCCGCCGCATTCGGACGCGCCGTAGAAGACGTGGACGTTCCGGCCGAACGTCTCGCGGAACCGGGCCGCGGACTCCGGTTGGAGCGGAGCCCCCGCGGAGATCACCGTGCGGATCGACGCGGGCCACGCTGCGGGCTCCGCCAGCGTCGCCAGGGCGGTGACGTACACCGGCACGGTGGGGAAGACCGTGGCGCGAAGGGCCCGCGCGGCGAGGAGAGGGGACCAGGGTCCGCCGTCTTCGGGAAGGACGAGCAGCGACCCGCGCCGGAGCGCCGGCAGCACGAGGCTCGAAAGGCCGTACGAGTGCGACCAGGGGATCGCCGCCACCAGGCGATCGTCCGCCTTCAGGCCCATCGTCGAAACGAGCTGCTCGTCGTCGGCGACGAGCGCGTCGGCGGTGAGCGCGATCCCCGCGGACTCGCCGGAGGATCCCGACGTCAGCTTGACGTAACCGGCATCGCCGAGGGAGCCCGGGGTCCCCTCGTCCGCGCCTCGGCGAGCGACGGCGAAGTCGTTGTCGCGCGTCGGAAACGCCGCGTCGCAGGCGATGGACAGCGTGACGCCGAGGGCGGCCGCGACGCGCTCGCGCTCGGCGGGCGGGGAGGTGCAGTCGGCCAGGACCGCGACGAGGCCGGAACGCCGGCACGCCAGGAGCGCCGCGAGGAATCCGGCGCCGTTTGCCGCGAACACGAGCGCGCGCTCGCCGCGGACGGCTCCGGCCGCGATCAGCTTCGCCGCGGCGGCACGCGCCCACGAATCGACCTCGCCCCGCGTCGCGCGCCGCGCGGGGGTCGCGACCAGCGGAGCCAGCGGGTCGCGGCGGACGATCGAATCGAAGGCCTCGGTGATCGGGTCGGCGAGCATGGAGGAACGGCACCCTTCGGGCGCCGGAACTCGCGCCCGCCGGTATGATAAGCTTTCTCCCCGTCGAAGCCGCGCGTTCAAGCGAGAGGTTCGAGGCAGATCCGAAGAGGTCAATCTCCCATGGTGACGGGCGAGACGACGGCGCAGAGGATCAAACGCCTGCTCGTGGACAAGCTCCACTTGGACGGTCTCGCCCCCGAGGGGATCGATGACCGCATGCCGCTGTTCGGGGAGGGCTTGGGCCTCGATTCGGTCGACGCGTTAGAGCTCGTGGTCGCGCTCGAAAAGGAGTTCAACCTCCGAATTCAGAGCCACGAGGTGGGCCGCGAGGCGTTCGCCTCGGTCGAGTCCCTCGCGGCGTACGTCGATGGCCGCGTCGCGTCCGTAGGCGATTCCCATGTCGGGGGCTGAGGCGGCCCACTCTCCTTCGGATTCCATCGTCGTCACCGGCCTGGGCGCGGTCACCGCGTTCGGGTGGGGCGTATCCGCGTTGTGGGAAGGGGTGCGCTCGGGCCGTACCGCCATCGGGCCCTTCGATCGGTTCGATGCGACCCGTCACCGAACGCACGTAGCGGCGCAGGTCGATCTCGAGCCGGCGCCTGAGCGCCCCGGGCCGCGCACCTCCCTCGCCGATCGGTTCGCGATCGCGGCCGCGCGCGAGGCGGCCGGGTCCGCGCGGCTTCCCCTGGGGGAGCCCCGAGAGCGCCTCGGCGTGTGGTTCGGGAGCTCGACAGGCGGAATGCTCGAAAGCGAGCGTTACTTCGAGGTGTTTCTCCGCCGGGGGGCCCTGCGCGCGCGGCCGGGGCTTCTCGCCGCGCAGCAATTCAACGGTCCCGGGGACGCGGTTGCAAGGGATCTCGGGGCCGGCGGGCCGGTGGTGACGATCTCGTCGGCGTGCTCCTCCGGCGCGATGGCCGTCGGTGCGGCGCTCCGCGCCCTCCGCCGCGGCGAGGTCGATACCGCGGTCGCGGGAGGATCCGACTCCCTCTGTCAGCTCACCTACGCCGGTTTCAACGCGCTCCGGTCGGTGGACGAGCAGCCCAGCCGCCCGTTTCGCAAGGATCGCCAGGGCCTGTCGCTCGGCGAGGGGGCGGGCATCCTGGTGCTCGAAAGGGCGGAATCCGCGCGACGGCGCGGCGTCCCTGCGCTTTGCGTCCTCGCCGGTGAGGCGGCGACCTGCGATGCGCACCACATGACGGCGCCCCACCCGGAAGGACGCGGAGCCGGGGAGGCGATCTCGCTGGCTTTGGCCGACGCGGGCGCCGACCCGGTCGAGGTGGATTTCATCAACGCGCACGGAACCGGAACCCCGCTGAACGACGCCGCCGAGGCCATGGCCTTGAATCGCGTGTTCGGTGACCGGACTTCGGGCATTCCGCTGACGTCGACCAAGGCGCTGATCGGACACCTGCTCGGCTCCGCCGGGGCGGTCGAGGCGGTGGTGACCATCCTGTGCCTGCTGCGCGGGGAAGTGCACCCGATGCCCGACGTCGGCGAGCGCGATCCCGAGATACCTCTCGATCTCGTTCTGGGGAGTCCGCGCCGTCTCGGGAACGCCCGCTGCGCCATCTCGATCAGCCTGGCGTTCGGAGGGACCAACGCCGCGCTGGTGTTCCGCCGGGAGCCTTTCGCATGAGCGCCGGCGGCGCGGTCGTGACCGGTCTCGGCGTCATCGGCCCCTGGGGAGCGGGGTGCCCCGGGTTGATCGAGGCCCTGCGCGCGGGAGCTCCTCTTTCGAGCGAGGTCGATCGCACCGCCGGATATCACGCCGCGGGCGGAGCGCGACGCGCGGCGCTGGTGCCCTCGCTCGACCTCGCGCGCTTCGTCCCTCCGGCGCAGGCGCGCCGCCTCGCCCTGCCGTCTCGGTGGTCGCTCGCGGCGGCGCGCATGGCCCTCGAGGATGCCGGGCTCCCCGCACTCGAAGGCCGGCGCGTGTCGGTCGTGCTGGCCACGGTCTTCGGCTCGGTCTTGTTCACCGAGAAGCTCGTCCGGCAGATCCTCGACGAAGGACCCGAGGCGGCGCAACCGTTCTACTTCTCCGAATGCGTCGCGAACGCACCGACCGCGCAGGTGGCGCTCGCCTTGGGCGCGCGCGGCGCCAACGTCACCGTCACCCAGCGCGAAGCCGGCGCCCTCTCGGCGCTCGCGATCGCGGCGCAGGAGGTGACCGAAGGACGGGCCGACGTCGCGATCACGGGAGCGACCGACGAGATGACGCCTCTTCTCCATTCCCTGCTCGACCGTTACCGGGCGATCGCGAAGCCGGCCGGCGGGCGGAGCGAAGCTCCTCGGCCGCTCGCTGCGGGCCGCGATGGCTTCCTCGCCGGCGAGGGCGCGGTCGCCCTCGTGGTCGAGCGCGACGTGGACGCCGCGGCGCGCTCCGCGCGACCGCTGGCGCGGATCGCGGGGAGCGCGCGGGCGTTCGACCCGACCGCCACCGAGAGCGATTGGGGAGTCGGCCACGAGCGGCTGGGCCGCGCCTTGAGCGCCCTTCTCGCGACCACATTCCCGGACGGGGCCCGGATCGACGCCATCGTCTCGGGAGCCTCGGGTGCCATCCGCGGGGACGCGCTCGAGGGGCGGGTGCTCCGCCACGCGTGGCCGGCGGGGGACCTGCCGCCGGTCGTCGCCCCGAAAGGGGTCGTGGGCGAGTACGGAGGCGGGCATCTCGCCGCGGCGATTCTCGCGGCGGCCGGGGCCGAGTTCGGCGCGCTCGCCGCCTTCGACGCCCCCGATCCCGAGATCGGGATCGTGCCGGGCCGGCTCGCCGGGGGTTCGCCCCCGGCGCGCATCCTGGCCTCGGCGCTCGCGTCCGGCGGGGCGGCGGCGTGGATCCTCTTGGAGAGGCCGTGACCGGACGCTTCGCGATCGCGATTCCGGCCTACGATGCCGCGGGGAGCGTCGGCGACGTCGTGCGCCGCGCGCTGGCGCAGGCGTCTCGCGTCGTGGTCGTGGACGACGGGTCGGGGGACGGCACGGGGGAGGCCGCCCGCGGCGCGGGGGCGGACGTCCTGACGCACGCGGCGAATCTAGGGAAGGGACGCGCTCTCAAGACGGCGTTCGATCACCTCTTCGCCGCCGGCTTCGACGCGGTCGTCACGATCGACGCGGACGGGCAGCATCTCCCGGAGGAGGCGCCCAAGCTGGTCGAGGCGTGGCGCGGCGGGGCCGATCTCGTGCTGGGCACGAGGGACCATCTCTTCGAGGCGATGAGCGCCGTGCGCCGCGCGAG
>JBGQLU010000071.1:0-19232 GCA_041500265.1 Acidobacteriota bacterium
AGGGCGGGAGCCTGAACCGCGACTTCATGCTGCTGGAATTCCAGGGGGGCGACCGGCTGTTCGTGCCGACCGACCGCCTGGACCTCGTCCAGAAGTACAGCGGCGTCGCGGGGCACGCCCCGCACCTCGACAAGCTCGGCGGCACGGGCTGGGACAAGGTCAAGTCGCGGGTCCGCGCCTCGGTCGCGTCGATGGCCAAGGAGCTCCTGGAGCTGTACGCGCGCCGGAAGGCGGCCGCCGGACACCCCTTTTCCCCCGACGGTCCGTGGCAGCAGGAGCTCGAGGCGTCGTTTCCCTACGAGCTGACCGCCGATCAGGAGCGCACCGTCGCCGAGGTCAAGGCCGACATGGAAGAGGCCAGGCCGATGGACCGGCTCCTCGTCGGAGACGTGGGCTTCGGGAAGACCGAGGTCGCGGTCCGCGCCGCGTTCAAGGCGGTCATGGACGGCCGGCAGGCGGCGCTCCTGGCCCCGACGACGGTCCTCGCCTCGCAGCACTACGAGACGATCAAGGAGCGTTTCGCCCCGTTTCCCGTGCGGATCGAGATGATCTCGCGATTCCGGAGCGTCGAGCAGACGCACGAAGCTTTGCGGGCGCTCGAAGCCGGCGAGCTCGACATGGTGGTCGGGACGCACCGCCTCCTCTCGAAGGACGTGAGATTCAAGCAGCTCGGCTTGCTCATCGTGGACGAGGAGCAACGGTTCGGAGTCGCGGCCAAGGAGCGCCTGAAGCAGCTGTCCGTCGGGATCGACGTGCTCTCGATGACCGCGACGCCGATTCCGAGGACGTTGCAGATGTCGCTCGCGGGCGTCCGCGACCTCTCGATCATCGAGACGCCGCCCCCCGGACGCTCCGCGATTCAGACCTACCTCGTGCCGTTCCGGAAGAACGTGGTCGCCCAGGCGATCCGGCAGGAGCTCCGGCGCGAGGGGCAGGTGTTCTTCGTGCACAACCGCGTCGAGACGATCCCCGCGCTCGTCCGGGCGCTGCGCGAGGCGATCCCGGAGGCCCGCTTCGCCGTCGCCCACGGACAGATGGGGGAGCGCGACCTCGAAAGCGTCATGCTCCGCTTCTACCATCACGAAGCCGACGTGCTCGTGACCACGACCCTGATCGAGAACGGCCTGGACGTGCCGCGGGCGAACACGATCCTGGTCAACCGGGCCGACCGGCTCGGTCTGGCGCAGCTGTACCAGCTCCGCGGCCGGGTCGGGCGAAGCGCTCAGCACGCGTACGCGTACTTCCTGATCCCCGGACGGCAAACCCTCTCCGAGACCGCGCGCAAGAGGCTCCTGGCGCTCCAGGAGTTCTCGGAGCTCGGCTCGGGATTCAGGCTCGCGGCCGCCGACCTCGAGATCCGCGGGGCGGGGGAGTTCCTCGGCTCACGCCAGCACGGGCACATCGCCGCCCTGGGATTCGACCTGTACACCCAGATGCTGGAGCGCGCGGTGTCGGAGCTTCGCGGCGAGACCTTCGTCGAGCCCGTTCCGGTGTCCCTGCACCTCGGCGTGGACGTCAAGATCCCCGAGAGCTACATGCCCGACGTGGGCGACCGGCTCGCCCTGTACAAGCGGCTGTCGGTCGCGAAGGAGGCGGCCGACGTGGACCGCCTGCAGACCGAAACCGAGGATCGCTGGGGCCATCTCCCGGCCGCCGGGCGGAATCTGTTCGACCTGTCGAGGCTGCGCGTGGTCGCGGAGCGCGCCGGGGTCCGGAGCGTGGACGTGGTCGACGCGAAGCTCCAGGTCCGCTTCGACGAGCGCGCCGCCCTCGAGCCGGGGCGCATCGTCGCGCTGCTCGCGCGGAGGCGGGGCGCCCTGACGCCGTCGGGAACGCTGACCCTGCCGGCGCCGGAGAGGCCGGGCGAGCGCATCGGCGCGGTCCGGCAGATTCTCGAGGACGTCATGGCCGGGGCCGAGCGTATTGCGCCCGGCGCCCCGGAAGCCTCACCATAGCCGCCGTGCCGACCGAGCTCGCCAGGCGTTCCGTTCCCGCGGGCCCCATCCTGCTGGCGATCTGCCTTCTCCCGGCGTGCGGCCGGTGGTCGCGCGACCCGGCGCGCGACATCGCCGCGGAGATCGGCGGGCGGAAGGTGACCGTCGCCGAACTCGACGCCTATCTGGACGCGAACCTCCCGCCGTCCGAGGGCGCGGAGGCCCCGTCCGCCAGCGACCTCGACCGCGTGAAGTCCCGGCTGCTCGACGACTTCGTGGACGAGGAGATCCTCTACCAGGAGTCGGTGCGCCGGGGAATCCGGGTCTCGGACGCGCAGCTTTCCGGCTATCTCGGCATGGACGCCCCGACCGATGCCGCCGCCCGCGAGCGCGCCCGGCGGGACCTGGCGATCCAGACCTTGCGGGAATCGGTCGTGCGCGCCGAGCTGAAGGTCGACGAGAAGGACATCGATGCGTGGCTCACGGCGCACGCGGCCGACGCCCCGACGCCGCTCCACGGCACGCTCCGATTGCTCCGGTTCGCGTCGTATCCGGAGGCAACCCGCGTTCGCGCGGAGCTGACGTCGGGAAAGCTGACGTTCGATCGTGCCGAGTTCGCCTACGGCGCCGGCGCGAGCCCGGGCGAGACCCGCGACGTGGACCTGAACGCTCTCCCGCCCGAGCTCGCCGCGGCGGTCAAGGACCTGAAGCCCGGGCAGGTGTCGGCGCCGGTTCCGTTCGAGTCGAGCGTCCTCCTGTTCCTGCTGGAGTCGATCGACGACGCCTCGGCCGCCGACGCGAGACGCCGCGACCGCGCCCGGAAGGAGCTTTCCCTCGCGGCGTCCGAGCAGCTCTCGGACAAGCTCGTGGCCGGACTGCGCGCGCGGACGCCGGTCCGGCTGTATCCGAAGATGCTGCCCTTCGCCTACGTGGCGGAGGGCCGGATCCCGGGTGCACAATGAAACGGTTTCCGGAGGTGAGATCGGCCATGGGATCTTTCACGGCGGGCTGGGCGCGGATCGTCGCGGGAGTCGGGCTCGTCCTGCTCGCGGCCGGAGGCGTTCGGGCCGAGATCGTCGACGAGATCGTCGCGAAGGTCAATGACGAGATCGTCACCAAGTCCGACCTCGATGCCGAGGAACAGGCGACGCTCGAGGAGCTCTACCGCCGTTACTCGGGCACGGAGCTCGACACGCAGGTCAAACGAGCCAAGGTCGAGCTCCTTCGCAACGTGATCGATCGCAAGGTGCTCCTCCAGAAGGCGCCGCGCCTGTTCGACGCCGCGAAGATGCAGGACTACTTTCTCCAGTCGTTCAAGGAGCAGCAGAACATCCAGAGCGACAAGGAGCTCGAGAAGATGCTGGCGAGCGAGGGGATGACCCTCGCCGACTGGAAGAAGAAGCTGCTCGAGTTCTTCGCCCCACAGCAGGTGATCCGCGCCGAGGTCGTCGATCGTGTCGCCGTGTCCGAGAAGGATGCCCGCGCCTACTACGATGCCCACCAGGACGCCTACGCGGTGCCGGCGGAGGCGACGATCCGCGAGATCGTGATCCGGACGACCTCGGGCGATCGCGACGCCAAGCGCGCCGTCGCCGAGGCGTTGCGCGCGAAAGCGGCCGACCCCGGGGCGGATTTCGCGGCGCTCGCCGCCCAGTCGTCCGATGCCGGCACCAAGGCGAACGGGGGACTGCTGGGGACGGTCAAGAAGGGAGATCTCGCCGCGTCGCTCGAGGAGGCCGCGTTCTCCGTGCCGGTCGGTCAGGTCAGCTCCGTCATCGAAGCCGACTACGGATTCCACATTCTCAGGGTCGACGCGCGCACCGACGCGTACGTGAAGCCGTTCGACAGCGTGAAGGACGAAGTTCAGAAGAAGCTCGAGAACGACGAGATCCAGAAGCAGACCCGCGTCTACCTCAAGAAGATATGGGCGGAGACCACGATCTGGATCTCGCCCACGTATGCGTCGCGCCTCTCTCCCGAGAACCCGATCCCGTAGCCGGGTTGAGGTCTCCGGAAAATCACGAAATCCTATCGCGCGGACGGCACCCAAACTCTACGACGCTCGAAATCGTTGCTTCAATCGGTTGCGCGGACCAGCACCCGAGGCTAGAATTCCTTCAAGAGTTCTGGCCAAGATGTCGAGTGCAGTCCGGAGCTTCCGTTCCACGAACCAAGTTGCCGTGAGGGGTTGCGTTCGAAGGAGGTCATGGTGAACCGCAAGCTCGTTCGTCCCAATCTCGCGGAATTGAAGGAGAAATTCGCGCCCCAGCGCGCGCCGCAGGCCGGGACGGGTACGGCCACGGCGGAGCACGACGCCGGGGAATCGCACGCCGCGGGGCACCCCGGGTCGCAGCAACACGGAGGGTCGGGCGGACCGCACGGACAACCGGGGCGGCGCCGCCAGGTTCCGCCGGAGAACACCAGCGCCGAGGCGTTCTACTACGTGAAGCAGATGAACGGCCGGACGCCGATGGTCGTGGTGCTCGACAACGGCGACCGCCTGCGGGGCCACATCGAGTGGTACGACCGCTCCTGCATCAAGGTCAATCGGGAAGACGCGCCGAACCTGCTCGTGTACAAGCACGCGATCAAGTACATGTTCAAGCAAGACGAGGAAGGCAAGTCGGCGAGCGCCGCTCCGGCCCCGACCGAAGGCTGAGCGCTCACCCGCGCGCTTCGGAAACGAAGCGCGCCAGATTCCGGAGCTCCTCGGCGTAGATCGCCCTGAGCACCCGCGGCGCGAAGATCCGCTCGATCCAGCCCCTGAGGCCGAACGACGACCAGCGCGTGGCGATCCGCACGCGGGATCGCCGGCCTCCGTCCAGCGGGTCGATCGTGAACGTCGTCAGGGCGCCGGTGTCGAGGTCCCACTCCGCGAGCACCCGGCCGGGCTCGGGCTCGCTGACTTCCAATCGAATCGTGCGCGTCGCTCCCATCGTGCGCATCCGGATGCGGAGCACGGTGCCGGCGCCGCGTCCGCCTCGCTCGACGACGACCTCCTGGAAGTACTTGCGTGGGAGGATCGCGAGATGGCCCGCTTTGTAGTCGGTCAGGATCCCCCACACGGCGGGCGGTTCGGCGTCGATCGCCGCCGACGCGGCGGCCTCGATCGTGGGCACGGTCAGAACCGCAGCGACAGGCAGCTCAGCCCGCCGTCCATCTTCTCGAACTCCGACATCTCGACGACGATCGGCTCGAAGCCCGCCTCCCGCAGCGTCTCCTCGAAGAGGGGAAATCCCGCGGCGACCAGCACGCGCCCGTTCACGAGCACGCAGTTGGCCGCGTAGTCCTCGCCCTGCGGAACCGCGATCGATTCGTAGCCGCCGAACGCGGGGTGAGCCGCGAGAGACGCCGACACGGCGAGGCGGTCGGCGCCGAGCCACGCGAGCCCCGCTTTCAGGTGAAGGAGCTTCGGGAAACCGCGAATGTCGACGAGGCTCGACGTGAGTCCGTACCTCCCGAGCCAATCGGCGAGCTGCCGGGCCCCCTCCTCGTTCGTCCGATGGGAGATCCCGATGAAGACGTGGCCGCCCGCCTCGCAAACGTCCCCGCCGTCGAGCGTCCCTGGAGCGGCGATCGAAGCGAGGGGGGTGAAGAAACCGGCGAGAGCGTCCCGAACGAGGTCCACCTCGCCGGCGCGGCTCGGCGCGCCGGGGCGGGTGAGGATCGCGCCGTGCGCCGTGATGACCGCCGTGTCCTCGACGAACGTCGAATCGGGATAGCGGGCGTCCGGCTCGAGGGGGGTCACCTCGACTCCGCACGACGCGAGGAGGTCGCGATATCGCTGATGCTGCCGGAGCGCGAGCGTGTACGAGGGCGCCCCGAGGCCGGAGGCGGTCAGGCCGTCGGCGAAGTTGGGGGACGGCGGCCGGACGATCGCGTGACGAAACGTTCCATCCATGGGAGATTCACCGCTCCTTCAATCCGAGCGAAGCCCTCGTGATCTCGAGCATCAACGGGTGCAGTCCGGGCCCCGAGGCGACGACCGATCCCGCCGCGAGGACATCCTCGCCTCCTGCGACGTCGGTGGCGACCCCGCCGGCCTCCCGGACGATCAGGACCCCGGCCGCCATGTCCCAGGGCGCGAGGCCGACCTCGAAGAAGCCGTCGTAGCGGCCGCAGGCGGTGTAGACGAGGTCGATCGAGGCCGAGCCCGCGCGGCGCACCCCGGAGGTCGCGCGCACGAAGCGCTCGAAGGCGTGGAGGTAGGCGGGCAAGCGCGACATGTCGCGGAAGGGGAATCCGGTGGCGATCAGCGCGGGCTCGAGGTCGGTCACAGCGCTCGGCGCGATCGTGGCACCGTTCATCCGCGCGCCGTTCCCCCGCGAGGCGTGGAAGGTTTCGTCGCGGATGGGGTCGTGGACGCACCCCGCGAGAAGGCCGCGTTCGTCCTCGAGCCCCACCGAAACCGCGAAGGTGGGAACGCCGTGGATGAAGTTCGTCGTGCCGTCGAGCGGATCGACGATCCAACGGTGGCCGCTTCCACGGGCGTCGGGAGAGCCCTCCTCCGCGAGGATCGCGTGGCCGGGAACGCGCCGCTTCAACACGCCGGTCACCGCGCGCTCGGCTTCGCGGTCCACCTCGGTCACGTAGTCGCGGCGCGACTTGATCTCGACGGCGAGATCGCCACGATCCGCGTACCTCCGCTTCAAGACCAGGCCGCCGGCGTGCGCCGCCTCGATCGCGACGGCTTCGAGCTCCACCGGCGTCATCGATCGACGCTCGGCGTCTTGCCGGGGGCGCGCCCGGCCTTGCGGTGCGCCCGCGGGTGCGCCTTGTCGTACGCGCTCATCAAGGCCTCGATGCCGACGTGGGTGTAACGCTGGGTCGTCGAGAGCGAGGCGTGGCCGAGCAGCTCCTGAATCGCGCGCAAGTCGGCCCCGGCTCCGAGCATGTGGGTCGCGAAGGTATGGCGCAGCGCGTGGGGGGAGACCCTCGCGGCGATCGCCGCCTCCCGGAGGCGCCGGTCGAGGATCCGGCGCATGCTGCGGTCGGTCAGCCGCGTCCCGCGAAGGCTCAGGAAGACCGCCTCGGCGTCCTTCCCGGGCCGGCGAAGCGCCTCCGCGGAGGCGAGCCACGCGGCGAGCGCCGTCTTGGCCTTGCTCCCGAACGGCACGATCCGCTCCTTGTTTCCCTTCCCCAGGACGCGCACGAGCCCGGCGGAGAGATCGACCCCGTCCAGGTCGAGCGAGGCCAGCTCGCCCACGCGGAGCCCGGTCGCATACAAGAACTCCAGCAGCGCCCGGTCGCGAAGCGAGGGAACGTCGTCCCCCTGAATGCGATCCAGCAGCGTGAACATCTCGTCCACCGAGAGGTTCTTCGGCAGGAGCTTCGGCCGCTTCGGCGTCGGGATGCCGGCCGCGGGGCTCGTCTCGATCGTCCCAATCCTGACCGCGTGCGCCAGGAACGACCGTACCGCCGAGAGCTTTCGCGCCGCCGAGGTCTTCGCGATCCCGTCGTGGTGCAGCCTCGCGACGAACCCCCGCACGGCCAGTCCGTCGATGCCGCCGGGCCCCGGAAGGTCTTCGCCGTGCCGTTCCGAAAGGAACGTGCGGAACTGCTCCAGATCCGAGGCATAGGCGCGGAGCGTTTCCTTCGAGGCGTGGCGCTGGTCGCGCAGGTACGCGAGGAACGCCGCGGCCGCGCGATCGAACGAGGATCCGGCGCTCAACGGGCGCTTCCCGCGGGGATGCCCTCGCCCTCCGCCTCGATCCAGTCCGTAAGCGCGGAGAGCGCCCGGGCGGCGCGGGCCTCGCGCCGGTCCTGCTTCCGCCGCGCTTTCCCCGGCGCCTCGGGAAGCAGCCCGAACGCCGCGTTCTGCGGCTGGTAGTTCTCCGGATCGGCCCCCGCGACGTATCGCGTCAATGCGCCGAGCATCGTTTCGGGCGGAGGCACGATCGGAGGACTCCCGGAGGCGAGGCGGGCCGCGTTGATTCCCGCGAGGAGCCCTGTGGCCGCCGATTCCGTGTACCCCTCGACGCCGGAGATCTGCCCGGCGAAGAGGAGCGTCGGCCGGGAGCGCGCCTGCAGCGTCGGCAGGAGGACGCGCGGGGCGTTGATGTAGCAGTTCCGATGAACCTGCCCGAGGCGGACGAATTCCGCCGCCGCCAGCCCGGGGATCGTGGTGAAGATCCGCTTCTGCTCCGGCCAGCGGAGCTGCGTCTGGAATCCCACCATCGAGTAGTGCTCGGCGGCCAGGTTGTCCTGCCGCAGCTGGACCACCGCGAAGGGGCGCTCCCCGGTCCGGGGGTCTTTGAGCCCGACCGGCTTCATCGGCCCGAACCGGAGCGTGTCGGATCCCCGGCGCGCCATCTCCTCGATCGGCAGGCACCCCTCGAAGAAGGGGGTCCTGTCCAGCTCGTGCAGCGGGGCCTTGTCTCCGGCGAGCAGCGCGGCCACGAACGCGCGGTACTCCTCCTCGGTCATCGGGCAGTTCAGGTAGTCCTCGCCGCCACCCTTGCCGTAGCGCGACGCGGCGAAGACGAACGACCGGTCGATCGTCTCCGCCTCGATCACGGGGGCGATCGCGTCGAAGAAATGGAGGTAGTCCTCGCCGGTGAACCGCGCGATCGCCGCCGCGAGCGCCTCCGAGACGAGAGGGCCGACCGCGAGGACGACGATGCCTTCGTTCGGAATGTCGCGGACCTCCTCCCGTACCACCTCGATCGCCGGGTGCGAGGTCACCGCGGCGGTCACCGAGCGCGCGAAGGGCTCGCGATCGACGGCGAGCGCCCCGCCCGCGGGGACCCGGTGCGCGAACGCCCGCTCCACGATCAACGAGCCGAGGGCCGAGAGCTCCTCCTTGAGCAGGCCGTGCGGTGTCGAGCGCTCGAGGGACTTGAGGGAGTTCGAGCAGACGAGCTCGGCGAAGTCGCTCGTGCGGTGCACGGGAGTGGGGCGCGCGGGGCGCATCTCGAACAGGCGGACGCCGACGCCCCGCCGGGCGATCTGCCACGCCGCCTCGCTGCCGGCCAGGCCGGCGCCCACGACCGTCACCCGGGCGGGCGTCACCGGAACAGCCTCCGAAAATAGCGCCGAATCGCGCTAACCCCGGATCATACTGCACGGGGTCGACGCCCTCCGGACGCCCGTGTACAGTAATAGGGTTTCGGGAGCCCGATCGTCGTTCCAGCCGATCGCGGGCCGCCCGTGCTGGGGAGAAGAGCGCGATGACGTTCAGGAAGACGACGACCGTGCTGTTGGCGCTCGCGTTGGCCGCCGTGCCCGCGTTCGCCAAGAAGGACAAGGACAAGCCGAAGGCCGACTCGCCCGCCGCCGCCCCGCAGGCCGCCGCCGCGAGCGCCGGGGATTCGAAGCCGGTCGCGACCGTCGCCGGGCAGACGATCACGCTCGATGACGTGGACGCCGCGGCGTCCTCGCAACTGCAGCGGATCCGGCAGCAGGAGTACACGATCCGCATGGAGTCGCTGCAAGGGCTGATCCAGCAGAAGCTGATCACGGCCGAGGCGGCGGCCCGGAAGGTGTCGGAAGCGGACCTGTTGAAGACCGAGGTCGTCGACAAGTCCCCATCCGCCTCGCCGGACGACGTCCAGAAGTTCTACGACACGAACAAGGCGCGGATGCAGAACAAGTCCTTCGACGAGACGAAGGACAACATCCAGACGATGCTCAACCAGCAGAAGCAGAGCGAGCGCCGCTCGCAATTCCTGACCGAGCTGTCGCAAAAGGCGGACGTGAAGATCCTCCTGGATCCGCCCCGCGTCGCGGTCAAGGTCCCGACCACGGCCCCGGCCATCGGGTCCGCCACGGCGCCGATCACGATCGTGGAATGGTCGGACTACCAGTGCCCGTTCTGCCGGCGCGCGCATCCGACCGTCGAGCAGGTCCTGAACGAGTACAAGGACAAGGTCCGGTTCGTCTACCGCGACTATCCGCTGCCGTTCCACCAGCAGGCGATGCCCGCGTCCGAGGCCGTCCACTGCGCGGAGGACCAGGGGAAGTTCTGGGAATACCACCGCAACCTGTTCGAGGTGCAGGGCGATCTCTCGCAGGCCGATCTCAGCAAGCGCGCGACCGACATCGGGCTCGACGCCACCGCGTTCAGCGCCTGCGTCCAGTCGAAGAAGCACGACCCCGACATCCAATCCGCGGCGAGCGACGGAGCGGCGGCGGGCGTGACCGGCACGCCGGCGTTCTTCATCAACGGCCGCATGTTGGTCGGCGCCCAGCCGATCGAGCAGTTCCGCGACATCATCAACGACGAGCTGTCGCGGAGGGGGATCGCGGTTCCGCCGGCGCCGCCGGCGAGCGCTGCGGCGGCCCACGGCTCGAACTGATCCGAAGACCGAGCGTTACGACGAACGCCGCTCCGCTCAGCGCGGGGCGGCGTTTTCGTTTCGGGGAGCGCGCGTCAGTGCGGCTCCAGACCCGGAAGATAGGGAGCACGTTCCGTCGGCGGAGGCTCGAACGGGTCTTCAAGCGACTTTGGGAGTCGCGTTCTCTGTCTCATCTCGGCGAGCGCCGGCGAATGCATGTAGGAACGCCCTCGCTTTTCGCCCACCGGCACCAGTAGCCCTTGTTGGACCAAGACCTTGAAGTCCCTGCTCGCGATCTGGTTCGTGATCTCCGCGGCGGGCCGGTAGGTCGCGTTCCGGACGCGATGCCCGACCGCGGCGTCCGCGAGAGCGAAGATCACGCGATCGGGAAGCTTCCGCCGCTTGATCTCTTCCTCCAACAGGTCCCACAAGAGTTGCGTCTCTTGAACGCGTCTCGCGAGCGTCGTCGCCTGTCTGAAATGAGCATTCAAGCAGAATCGAATCCATGGCCGCGCGTCTCTTTCCGGCTGCCAGGTGCCTCCGCCGACGCTCGACAAAACGTTGTAGTACTCGCGCGTGTTTCTTCCCAGGTACTCCTCGATGCTGGAGAAGACCGGCGAAAGAGTTCCCGTTCTCGCCAGGATGAGCGAGTGAAGGCAGCGGGCCATTCGTCCGTTTCCATCCGCGAAAGGATGGATCATCACGAGATTGAGGTGCCCCATGGCGGCCCGAACGATCCCAGGCAGCGCCCGATCCGGCTTGTTGAGCGAATCGATCAGCTCGCTCATCAATTCCGGCAGCTGTTCGACCGGGGGTCCTTCGTAGACGTCTTCCTGCTTCTGTTCGTCTCGGACGCGAATCGCCCCAAGACGCCAGCGTCCGGGTCGTTTGGCGAGGTTGTATTCGAGCATCATGAAATGAAGGCTGTTCACGAGATCGATCGAATAGGCGAACGAAGGGGCATCCGCCAGCTGCAGCACGTACGTCATCGCGCTTCGATAGCAATTGACCGCGGCCCACGCCTCGTTCTTCGCATCCAGGGGTTCCTCGCGCTCAACCGCGGCGATCGCATCGTCCGGCGAAACCTCGTATCCCTCGATGGTGTTCGACGCCCGAATGGCGCGAGCGAAGGTCGTTCGGCGTAGCAAGCCGGTCCATCTCTTCGTCGCGCCGAGAACGTGGCCTAGGTCGCGTTTTAGCTCGCCGATCCGGCCGATTACGGCCAGCTCTTCTTCCGAAAGTTCAGGGATCTTGAACAACATGATTCAAATGCAGTTGTTAGCTGCCTCCTTGATATATAATATACGTCCAAATTACAGTTGTCAACTGTGAATAGATTGCCTTTCTAGCGCGCGTGGCATATCCCCGCCCAACGCAGGTGCTGCGCGCTGAGAGCGTCCTCGCCGGGGGGTCTACGCGCGCGATGCTGTGGGCATCGCGGCACGCAGCGAAAGTTCGATCGCCGGCGTCTCCCGCCGGAGCCGGCGGAACCGCTCGACGTCCTGAAGCCCCGCGAGGTCGCGCGGGTACGCCTCGAACGCGAGCGGGCTCGCGACGACGATCAGCTTGGTGCGCGCCCTCGTCAGCGTGACGTTCAGCCGGTTCCCCGAATAGAAGAACGCGGCGTGGTCGCCGGCGAGATGCTCGGGATCGGACGCGACGAGCGAGACGACGACGAGATCGCGCTCCTGGCCCTGGATCCGCTCGACGGTGTCGATGACGGGAAGGCGGCCGGAGTACCCCGCGGCCGAAAGCCCGGAACGAAGCAGCGTGCGGATCAGCCGGAGCTGCGCGCGATAGGGTGAAACGATCGCGAGATCGGCGGGATCTCCGCCCTGCCGGACGATCCGGTCGAGGGCGAGCGCGACGCACAGCCGCGCTTCCGGCTCCGAGCGCGTCCTGTGCCCTTCGTGCCGCACGAGCGCGAGAACGGCGGGAACGGCGGGGTCGAAGAGGTCGTCCCAGGGTCCTCCGGGCAGAAACTCGAAGCGAGCCCCGGCCGCGGCGGCGGACGGGGACAGCCGGCCGCCGTAAAACGTCCGGCTGGGGAAGGCGTTGACGCCGTCGTTCATCCGGTAGGTCGTCCTCAGGAGCGCCGGGGGCATCGACACGGCGAGGTGCTCGAAGACGGAGACCGTCGCCAAGGGATCGTCGTGCCGGCCCTGGACGATCGGACCGAGCTGCCGGTGATCGCCGACGAGCACGAAACGCCGCCCGGCGAGAAGAGCGCACGACGCGTAGGCGAGGGGCACCTGCGCGGCCTCGTCCACGACCACGGCATCGAACAGGTCGGCATCCCAGGCCGCCTTCAGGCCGAAGACCGTGGCGCCGACGACGCGGGGCCGGCCGTCCAACGACGGCAACCGCCGAATCGACGCCGCACTGGTGACGGGGGTGCCGCGAAGGTCGTCGGCGCCGCTGACCTTCCCGGCCTTGATGACGGAAAGTCGAGGATCGGCCTCGGCGATCTTCCGGAGAGCGTGGTTCACGGCGCGATGGGTGAAGGCGGTGACGACGACGCGCGCGCCCTGGGCGGCGAGCGCGCAGACGACACGCGCGAGCACGTGGGTCTTCCCGGTTCCGGGGGGGCCTTGAATGAGCGCGACCGGAACCTGGGACAGAGCCGAGGCGAATGCTTCGTGCTGCGATTCATCGAAGGGAGGCGCGATCGCACGGGAGAGCGCATCGGCATCACGCAACGCAGCAGCATCGACCGTACAAACCACGCCGCCCTCGAGAATCTCGCGGACGATCGAACCGGAGCCGGACCCGGAGCGCACGCGGGCGAGCGCTTCGAGCGCCAAGCCGGTCAGGGACTGCGCGTCGGGGTCGAGCTGAAGCGGCTGCGAGAGATCGAACCGACCGTCGGCGCGGTAGGGATCGCGATGAACGACGAGGACGCCGGTGGCGTCGTCGAATGACGAATACGTGACCCCAACCCCCCAACCCCCTTCGGCGGAATCGGAATTGGCGAGACGAAGCGAGTCGCCCGGACGGTGCTTCGCGAGATTGTCGGAGCAAGCCAACCGGATCCGTCCGCCGGGCTCTTCGCCCAGGAACCGGAGCCCGGCAAGTGTGTCGCCGCGCTCCACCCGCTCCTCGAGCGGAAGGGTCATGAGGTCGCGGTGGCCGAGGAGGATCGCGTGGTGCTCGCGGTGGAGGAGCCGCTCGATGCGGTCGAGAACGGACGACGAACCGGTCACGAGCGCCTCGAGCCGGGCTCGCCGGAAGCAACCCACGCGCGGATCGCGGCGAGCGAGCGAAGCCCCTCGACGCCGGCGGCCTCGAGTCGAACACGAACATCGTCCGGATCCGAAGCGGCCGACCTCGCAGCGTGCAATACAAAGAGCGCATCGTCGGCGTCGTCCAGCCTGGGACGCGGGGCGCCGCGCGCGACGGCGGCCACCTCGGCGAACGAATAGCGGAAGACGGGCAAGATGCCGGCACGCCGCACCCAGGGCGCCAGATCCACGACGCGGCCGAGCAGGTCGCCGGTACGGGCGGGCGAAACGCCGAGACCGTCGCAAAGCGATTCGATCGCCCGCGGCGTGCGACCGCCGAAGACGTAGACGGGCTCGCGAGCGACCGCTTGCGACTCCAAGATCTCGAGAAGAGCAGCGGCCGCGGACCGGCGCTCGTCCTGGGTGGACACGACGCGCACGCCGAAGGATCCCACGACACCGAGACCAGCCGCCCCTTCGCCCCAGGCCACGAGGAACGGGGCGCCGCGCTCCAGGGGATCGGCCTCGACGAACGCGAACAGCTCGCGCCGGACGCCGCGGGGCACGGGAACGGCGCGGCGGCGCAGCACGCTTCCCTCCAACAACGACCGAGCCTGCAGCAGCGCTCGCTCGAGGCCGTCCGAGGGAACTCCTGCAGCGATCATCCCAGCGATATCCGCCGAGGCAAGCTCGTCGATCGTGGAGACGCCGTGCCGGCGCAGGACACGATGCCGCGTGCGTGTGAGGCCGTGCACGAACGAAACATCGCGCTCGGATTCGAGGCGCGGCAGACACACACCTCGCCAACGGCAGTGGGCGCACGAGGAGCCGAAGAAAGGAATGGTCTCGGCCAGACCGGAAGACACCGCCTCCGCGCGCGCGACCGCGTCGTCCACGGTCGTGCCGATGGCGTCGAGATCCAACACCTCCCTCCGGCCGTCGCCGAGCACGAGAAACCCAGTGGCGGGGCGCAAGCCCTGCACGCGCTCGAGAAGGAGCGCCGCGAAGCCGACCTGCAACGCGGCATCGGTGCGCGGCGACAACGCGGACTTGACGTCCCCCGGAACGTAATGGAACGCCCCGAGCGCGGACGACCCTTCCAAGCGTTCGAGCAGATCCGGCCGCGCCAGCCGTCCCGGGCCGATCAGCACGCCCTGATCGATGCCCGGAACGCCGGACCGCATCAAATCCAACGTCCGCGCCGCGGCCAGCTCCCAGTCGCCGTCATCGACCTCGACCGCCGGATAGCCCAGCGGATCGACGATCTCGCGTTCGAAGCGCCGTCCGTGCTCGAACAGCAGCTCCGTCGCGGAATCAGGAGGCGTTCGCAGGCTCCGATCGAGTGTCGCATCGAGCGCCACCCGGTGCTCGCAGTCAGCGAAGTCGTAGAGGTGGTGTGCGAGGAGCGTCGAGCGCGCGCGTGTTGGGGCCTCGGCCATCGGGGCGGGGAGCGTAGCAGGGGCCCGGGGCGCCCCCCCGGGGTGGGTGCCGCCCCCCCCGCACGACGGTCATGGCAGAGTCGGCGGCAACGGTCCGACCACGATCGACGGCGGCGCCGGCGCGGTTGGGTTCATCAGGTAGAGCGTGAGGGCGATCGTGTTGACGAGGGTGGTGAGGTCGGTGGTGGATTGGGGGCTACTCAAAGAGACAGGCAATGAAGCGTCGCCCGTTGCGACCGGCTCATCGTCGTCATCGATCTGGCAGAACTCAGCTCTGCGCGGAGTCTCTTGGGGTTGTGTGTCGTCGGTTCGTTTGCGTCCACACGGAGGAACGGTGGCGCCAGCCAGCCCCTCATCTCCGCGGGATGACGGGAGATCGCCGACCACGACTCCGAGAACAGCGACCAGCAACGCGGCCCGAAAACGTATTCGCATTGAAGACCCCCTTAGCCTTGAGGCGGCGTGCATCAAGGAGTACGGGGCATCACAGCGTCGATCAACTAGACGTGGGCGGTTGGGTTGCGTCAGCGCGATGAAGGGTGTTGCGCCTTCGCAACAACGCGCCTTCGCTTAGGCCGATGACGAGACCAAAGCTCGCGAAACTCACTCACCTCAGGTTCGCTCGATGGGATCCACGGCCAAAGCCGATTGAGTCGTCTGCCGAATGCATTGGCCGGGGTTGCGTGGCCCTCACCAAGCGCGTTCTTGAACAGCTGAAACTCAGCCTTGAACGCGGCGACACGGTCGTGGGCTTTCTTAGCAATGTCCAGCGCGCTGAGCCAAAGCGTCACCGCCTGGGACCGGCGGCCTTGGAGCGACTCAATCTCCCCAAGCAAGATCTTGGATCGCGATCGAGTCCCTTCGTTGCCGGACTCCGTTGCAATACGAAAAGCAACTTCAAGCGCACGCCTCGCAGCACCGAATCGCTCTGCGTTGAAGTAGGCATTCGCGAGATTCGCCATCGCTCGGGCAGCTTCTGCGTCGCGATTCTCACCTCGGAAGAGTGCGAAGGCTCGCTTGTGAAACTCTATCGCCTCGTCAAAGCGCTTTTCAGCGTCTGCGAGCAGTCCATTCGCAGCGAGCGCGTTGCCGAGAAAGCGCCTCGTGGGGCTTGCCTGCGCGTCCTCGAGCGCCCTAACGGCAAATGTCCGCGCTTTCTCGAAGTCGCGGGTTCGTCTGTGAATGTTGGTCAACTGAATCGACGCCGTCGCGAGCTGATCGGGACTCAGCGCGCCAGTCGACAACGCGTAATCAATTTCAAGGGTCGCCAACTGCAGTCGGCCGGAAGCACCCGCCAGTATCCCCAGCGAGAGTCCGGCAGCGGCGATCTGCTCGGCGCGGCTAGCGTGGAGCTTCGCCACTGGATCAGAGCTTGCCTTGGCAAGAGAATCGCGAAGAAAGGCGTACGCCTGAATTCGCAATCCTAGCTTGTTGAGTCGGCCCCCCTCCTGTAGGAGTTCCTCGTAGCCCTTCCCCTCCGTCTCCGGCGCATCCTTCAGCTGATCTACCTCGAGATCGAGGGAGAGCTTCTCGCCGAAGACGTCGATCGGGATCTCGTAGGCGCGGCCGAGGGCGACGATCTTCGAGAACGAGATGTGGCTCAGGCCCCGCTCGGCGCGGGAGAGGTAGCCCTTGTTGACGGGTTCGGGGTAGGCCTTGGTCAGAGTCGCGACATCCTCGAGCGAGAGGCCTCGACGTTCGCGCAGGAGCTTGAGATACCGACCGAAGGCGACGAGCGCCTTTTCCGCCATGGACACCCCGTCCGGCCACCCCGACTGCCTGCCTTATTATCAGGGTGCGCCGCTTGGATCAAGCAGAGCGCATTGCGGCCGGAGAACACGGAGGTTGCACGCAGAGCGGCCGCTATACTTCCGCGCGATGACCCGCAGGTTCCTTCGCTCACTCGCCGTCCTGCTCCTTGCGCTCGTTTCGTCGCCGGCCGTCAGGGCCCGCGTCGATTCCGCCCGCGTGGTGGCGGTGCACGACGGCGACACGATCACGGTCCGGGTCGGCGATCGATCGGAGAAAGTCCGCCTGGTTGGGATCGACGCGCCAGAGCTGAACGACGAGCGGGCGGACTATCAGCAGGTCGCGGTCGAGGCGCGGGACGCGGCCCGCACGCTGCTCAAGGGGAAGACGGTCACGCTCGAAACCGATCCGCGGCAAGGGGATCGCGACAAGTATCAGCGCCTGCTCCGGTACGTCATCCTGGGGGACGGGACGAATGCCAACGAGTGGCTGGTGCGCCATGGGTTTGCGCGCGTCTACAACCGCTTCGAATTCGTCGAGAAGGGACGGTTCAAGGAAGACGAGGCCGAGGCTAAGCGGGAGAAGCTTGGAATCTGGGTGCTTCCGCCGGGGCCCGCGCGGGTAACTCCGAAAGAGTAGGGGAGCGGGGAGGCGGCGAGTTAGCGCGCCTTCGATTTCAACGCGGCCTGCTCGATTTCCTCTTCGAACGTCTTCTCGCCGTCGAAGCCGAGCCGCTTGGGCTTGCTGCCGACGATCGTCTCGATGCGCACGGGCCGCTTCCAGATCCGGGTGAGGTTTCCGAGCACTTCCTTCGCCCAGTCCATGCGCAGATCCACGCCGACGTGCCGGTGCGCGAGCAGCAGCTCGCCGCGGTTCCCGTAGTTCGCGTCCAGGACCTCGATCACGGGGCGGCCGCCGTTCGTGAACTGGAAGAGGAGCGCCTGCTTCACGTCGTCGAACGAGCGGCTCTCGACCTCGTCCTCGCCGGTGCGCTTGTTCGTCTTCGAGACGAACAGCCCCTGCTTCTCGCAGAAGTCCTGGGTCAGGTACTCGTCCAGGAAGGTCGCGTCGGAATGCAGGCGGCGCACCTCGAAGATCTTCTCGCGCCCCAGCCCGAGCTTTTTGTCCCAGCGGACGCGCTCGTCCATCCGGTCGCAGGCTTCCCACTCCGGCCCGAACTGGCCCATGTTCCAGCGGCGCTCGATGTCGCGGAAGAGCTCGAGCCCCAGCTTGTACGGGTTCAGCCGCCCCGGCGACGTCGCGACCGTCCCCGAGTGGTGGTCGGCGTAGTCGATGATCTCGGAATCGTCGAGGATCCGCGTCGTCATCATGTGCGTGTGCCAGTACGACGCCCAACCCTCGTTCATCACCTTCGTCTGGCGCTGCGGGAGGAAGTAGTAGCTCTCGTCGCGCACGAGATCGACGACGTCCCGCTCCCACCCCTCGAGCGGCGCCGCGCCTAGGATGAACCCCAGCACGTCGCGCTCCGGAGCCGGCGGGAACCGCTTCGCGTCCTCCCGCGCCTTCTTGGCCTGCTGACGCTTTTCCTCGAGGTAGGCCGGCGGGTTCACGTACCGATCGAGGTACGACTTCGCCGGCATCCGTCCCGGATCCTGTTGCTCCGGTTCCTCGGCGTTTTGCTCCGCGCGCTCCCCAGCGCGAGCCGGAGCGCGAAACACCGCGCTCGGGTCGATCAGGTCCTCGACCGACAGGCAGGCGTCCAGGAAGCGCTCGACCGGCTCGACCCCGTGGCGTTCGTGATGGCGGCGCACCCGCGTGGCGTGGTTCGCCATCGTGTCGATCATCTTGCGGTTCGTGTGCGAGAAGTAGACGTTGTTGACGAAGAAGTCGGCGTGGCCGTAGACGTGGGCCATCACGAGCTTCTGGTCGACCATCGCGTTCCCCTCGAGCAAGTACGCGTAGGTCGGATCGTTGTTGATCACCATCTCGTAGATCTTGTGCAGGCCGTACTCGTAGCTCTTCGCGAGCTCCGCGTATTCCATCCCCCAGCGCCAGTGCGGGTAGCGCGTCGGAAAGCCCCCGTACGCGGCCAGCTCGTTCATCTGCTGCCAGTCCACCATCTCGAAGACCACGCGGAAGAAAGTCAGCCCCATCTCCCGGGCGATCCCCTCGATCCTGGCTTGCTCGCGCTGCAGCTCGACGGGAAGGGTTTCCGGCATCGCCTCACCGCCCCCGGCCGAGGAACGTCTTGATCGAATCCACCACCGAATCGCGGTCGGGAAGATGGGAGAGCGCCACCCGCTCGTCGTCGGCGAAGCGCGCGCGCAGCACGTCGAAGAAGTCGCCGCGGGTCCCCAGCGCCTCGACCTGGCCGTAGCCGAACAGGTTGACTCCCGGGAGGATCTTGTCCGCGACCAGGGCCGCCGACTTGTCCGAATCCTGCCGGCTGTAGTTTTCGCCGTCGGTGAAGTGGAACATGTAGACGTTCCACTCCGCGGCCGGGAACCGCTCCTCGAGGATCTTCACCCCCAGCTCGTAGGCGGAGGAGATCACCGTTCCGCCCGACTCGCGGATCTTGAAGAAGGTGTCCCGGTCCACTTCCTTGGCCGCCGCGTCGTGCACGACGTAGACGGTCCGGACCCCCTGGTAGTG
>JBGQLU010000072.1:0-18266 GCA_041500265.1 Acidobacteriota bacterium
CGGCCTTGTTCAACACAACCTCCTTGCCGGTCTCAGGGCGCCCATCGCAGTTCCTTGAGCGAGGTTCGGACGACGAAGATCTTGATGTTGTTGTCGGCCTCGTCCGCGGGAACGAAGAATAGTCCGGGGGACGACGGGTCGTCATCGACCACCGTCCCCCAGATCGTCTCGCCGTCGTGGAAGGTCAGGATCGCGGGCTTCCCCTGGGGCTTGCGCGCGGGGTCGAAATCGCGCCGCGCGACGAACTCACGGTTCCCGACGTAGTCCCGAACCCAGAACATGGCCTTCATGTCGGCCATGTGGACCTTCACGGGGACGCCGCCTCCCTCCGCGGGAAGCACGTGGAAGCTCCCCTGCGCCGGGGCGAAATCGTGGGTCATGCCCTTGTACACGGCGCCACCCTTGAGGTGGACGACGATCTTCTGCTCCATGCCGCCTCCCGCCGGCGGGGCTCGCCCGGCCGCCATCGCATCCTAACAGGCCGAGCGACGACGGAAAAGGGCCGAATTCCGCGCAAGAGCCCGGGCGGCTCCCTTGACCGCCCGCGCAGCCGGCGGCTATGTTCCGGACCGGGAGTCCCTCATGAGCCGACCGTCTCCCGCGGGCGCCACCGGCGCCCCGCCCGGTGCTGCGGAGGGCGGCCCGCCCCGCGGCCGCCGGCGGCGCATCGTGATCGACGCGCGCTATCAGCTGCGCAACGGGCTGTTCGCCGGCGCGATCACCCTCGTCCTGCTCGCGCTGCTGAACGCGAGCCTCGTTCTCGAGCGGGGCGCGGCCTCGCCCGCGGCTTCCGCCGCCGGACCCGGGGCGCTCCCGATCGACCGCGGGACGTCGCTCCTCGCCCTGATCGGATCGGCTCTGTTCCTCGCCGGCGTGGTTCTCGTCGGGGTCCTCGAATCCCACCGCACCGCCGGCGCCGCGTACGCGATCCGCCGCGTGCTGGACGCGCTCCGCGAAGGACGGAGCGGCGAGCGGGTGCGCCTCCGGCGCAACGACCACCTCAAGGAGCTGGGGGACGCGGTCAACCGTCTCGCCGATTCGATCGACGACGAGCGGCGGGAGCGGGGTTAGCGGGGGCTCAACCGGAAGAAGCCGGATCGCGCACGCCCGCGTCCGCGAATCCTCTGGCCCGAAGCCGGCAGGCGTCGCATGCGCCGCACGGCGTGCCGTCGCTCGCCGGGTCGTAGCAGGAGAGCGTCAAACCGAGCGGTACGCCCCAAGCGATCGCGGCTTTTACGATCGCCCCTTTCGTGAGCTCCACGAGGGGTGCGTGGATCCGCCAGGGCCCGCCCAGGACGCCCGCGCGAGTCCCCTCCCGCAGCGCCGCCTCGAACGCCCGAAGGAAGGAGGGGCGGCAATCCGGATAGCCGCTGAAGTCGATCGCGTTCACGCCGACGACCAGGTCGCGCGTCCCCAGACTCTCCGCCCAGGAGGCCGCGATCGCGAGGAAGACCGTGTTCCGCGCGGGGACGTAGGTGACCGGAACGCCGATTCCGATCTCGTCGTCGGCCCGCCCCTTCGGGACCGGAAGCGCGGGGTCGGTGAGCGCCGAGCCCGAAAGAAAGCTCAGGTCGAGCTCGACGATGCGATGCGCCGCCGCGCCGAGCCGGCGCGCGAGGGCCGTGGCCCGCGCCACCTCGATCCCATGCCGCTGGCCGTACGAGAACGTCAACGCGTGAGCCGCGAATCCCTCGCGGATCGCCCATGCGAGACAGGCGGCCGAGTCGAGCCCTCCCGACAGGAGCACCACCGCCGGGCCGGGCATCAATTGCCTCTCACGACGCCGGGCCACAGGACCTTGTGCATCTGGAGCTGGACGCGCACGGGAAGCCGGTCGTGGAGCACCCAGCCGGCGAGCTCGCCGGCGCTCAGGCCGTCGTCCACCGCCGAGAAGAGAACCGGCGCGCGCGCGTCCAGGGCGCGAGCCCGGACCTGGCTTGCCGCCCAGTCGTAGTCGGCGCGATCGGCGATCACGAACTTCAGCTCGTCCCCCGCCCTCAGCGCGTCGAGGTTGGACCAGAGGTTGCGCCCGCTCTCGCCGCTCCCGGGGCATTTGACGTCGACGATCCGCCGGACCCCCACGGGGACCGCGTCGATCGGCAAGCTCCCCCCCGTCTCGAGGAGGACCTCGTGGCCGCCCGCGAGCAACAGGTGGAGGAGCTCGAGCGTCTCCGCCTGGAGGAGCGGCTCGCCGCCGGTCACCTCGACCAAGCGGCACCCGTACTCCGCCACGCGCCAGGCGATCTCGCCGACCTCCATCGAGTTCCCTTCGTGAAACGCGTAGGCGGTGTCGCACCAGACGCAGCGGAGGTTGCAGCCGGTCAGGCGAACGAAGACGCACGGACGCCCGGCATGCGTGGACTCCCCCTGGATCGAATGGAAGATCTCGTTGACCCGTAGCACGTCGCCCATTCTAGCGGACCGCGGCGCCGGCCCCCGGGGGGGCGCCCCCCGAAAAGCCCGGGATTCCGGGCTGCCTTGCCTCGGCGGCGGGCGGAACCCACATTGGCCTCGGTTCCGGGGTAGGGAAGGGAACGATGCCGAGCATCGCGCCGAAGGGGGGTTCGTCCTGCTGACGGAGTTGCTCCAGGTGGCCATTCATCCGCTGTGGCTCGTGGTGGCGGCGGCCTTGGGGCTCGCCGCGGGCACGCTCCTCGGCCGGTGGGGGCGCTCGCAGATCGCGGACGAGGTCACGCGCCTCGAGGGGGACCTCGCGCGCGCGGAGACGCAAGGGCGCGACCAGTCCCGGCAGCTGACGAAGCTTCGGAACGAGCAGCGCGCCATGACGAACTTCACCCGCATCGTTCCCACGATCGCGCGCGAGCTCAATCGTTCCGACCTCGACGAGCGGCACATCCCCCGCCTGGTCTTCGCGCTCACCGACGCGATCTTCGAGCCGGAGCAGATGCTCCTCTACCTCGTGCGCACCGGGAGCGCCGGAGCCGATCGGGGCCAGGTGCTCCACCTGGCCGAAAGGGCCGGCGCGGTCGAGGTCCCGCCCTCCGTGGCGAGGATCCGCTTCGGCGAAGGGAAGATCGGCTGGGTCGCGGAATCGAAGGTCGAGATGCTCGGCGAGGACTGGCTCAACCTGACGCGGACCGAAGGGCGCGCGATCGACGACAACCATCCGTCGCTGCGCCTCGACCTCCTCGGGCCGCTGATCCACCACCAGGAAGGGAAGGACCAGGTCCTCGGGGTGCTCACCATCGGAGCGCCCGCCACGCGTCCCCGCGACGAAAAGCTGATGCTGCAGATGGTGACGAACCTCGCCTCCATCGCCTACATGAACTCGCGGAACATGCGCGCGCTTCGCGACCTCGCGAACCACGACGGACTCACGGGGCTCCTGAACAAGCGCTACTTCATGACCCATCGCCTCGGGCTCCTCATCAATGCCGCCGAACGCGACTCCCAGCCCGTGTCGGTCTTCATCTTCGACATCGACCACTTCAAGAAGTACAACGACACCAACGGCCACCTCGCCGGCGACGAGATCCTCCGCGGGGTGGCCCAGGTGCTGCGGGACAACCTCCGCCCCGGCGACGTCGCGTGCCGCTACGGGGGCGAGGAGTTCATCGTGGCGATGCCGGGAACGCGCGGGATCGACGGGATGGCCGCGGCGGAGCGCATCCGTTCCGCGATGGAGGCCACGAAGTTCCCCAAATGCGAGACGCAGCCGTCGGGGCGCCTGACGATCTCCGGAGGCGTGGCCGAGTTCCCGGTCGACGGCACCAACGGATCCGATCTGATCCTCCACGCCGATCAGGCCCTCTATCAGGCCAAGGCCAAGGGACGCAATCTCGTCGTGCGGTTCCGCGGCGTCGACATCGGCGGCGATCCGGGCGACGAGCCGATGTTCACGCCTCCGCGCGCCGACACGCTCGACGACAGGTGATCGCTTGACACGGCGCAATCCCTCGGCACGACCGACCGGCACGCGCGATCCCGAAGCCGAGCTCCCCCAGCTCGACGCGATGCTCTCCTCGCTCGGCGACCAGCTCGCCTCGCGCGGCGAGATCGGCCTGCTGTCGGTGACGGTGCTCCAGCGCAGGAATGTCGAGCAGGGATCCGGCTGGCGCGCCTACGAGTCGATCGTCGGCGAAATCGCGTCGTTCCTGAAGGACTACCAGCGCCAGCGGATGCGCCGCGAGGACCGCCTCTTCGAGCCCTCGATGCGGGGGAACACCTTCGCGCTGCTGCTCGAGCCGCCGCGCCTGGGCCGCCCGCTCGAGCCGGGCGATCTCGCGCGGGTGCGGCTGCGGCTCCGGAGAGGGCTCAAGGTGCACCTGGCGCGCCGGCTCCCGAAGGACTTCGGCGACAGCTTCGGCTGGTACGTCGGGGCGGCCGTGATGCGGCACGAGCCCGAGGTCCGGTTCGACCGCATCGTCCATCGCGCCCTCGAGGAGTCGTTCGCCGACGCGCTGCGCGAGAAGGAGCGGGAGAGCCGCCGCCACGCGGTGCAGCTGGCGCGGGTCCTCCACCTGGGGCTCGTGAGGAGCGTGTATCAGCCCGTCGTGGACATCCTCGACCGCCGCGTGCTGGGGTACGAGGCCCTCACCCGCGTGGGGAGCGGCCGGTTCGAGACCATCGAGCTGCTCTTCAAGGCGGCGCACGCCAACGACGCGCTGTGGTCCCTGGAGCGGTTGTGCCGCCGGAAGGCGATCGACGGACTTCCCCCGATGGCCGAGGGCCAGCTGCTGTTCCTCAACATCGAGCCCGACTCGATCCACGACCCGGACCTCGCCGGACCCGAGTTCGTCGAGCTGCTCGCGACGAAGGGACTGACCCCGCATCAGGTCGTGCTCGAGATCACCGAGCACTCGGCCGTGCGGGACTTCGTGGCGTTCCGGCACACGCTCGAGAGATTCCGGACGCGGGGCTTCAGGCTCGCGATGGACGACGTGGGGTCGGGATACGCCGGCCTTCAGGCGATCGCCGAGGTCAGTCCGGATTTCATCAAGGCGGACATGCATCTCGTCCGCGGGATCCACGAAAGCCCGATCAAGCGAGAGCTCATCGACACGATCCGCCGTTTTTCCGACAGCACCGGCATCACGCTCGTCGCGGAGGGCGTCGAATCCGGCGAAGAGCTGCAGGCGCTCCTCGATGTCGGCGTGCGCTGCGCGCAAGGATTCCTGTTCGCGCGACCGGAGGCACCGCCTCCGTTCCCCGACTGGACCTCGGTGCCGCGAAGCGATTGACCCGTGGTACGCTCCGGCGCGTGGACGACCTCGGCTCGCCTCTGACGAAAGTCTCTCACCGCACGACCATCACCGGGGTCGGACGTCCCGGTCCCATCGAAGAGCGTCTGGGCCGGCGACTGATCCGCCTCGTCGAGCCCGGATCGAGGGAGGGGCTGGCGCTCCTCCGCTCCGGTCGCGTCACGTTCGTCGGTCCGGAAGGCCTCTCCCTCCCTTGCATCGGCCTCGATGAGGCCCGTCGCATGCTGCGCGAGCGTCTCTTACGTCGCCTGGCCTCGGACGACGGCGACGACGACAAGCGCGACGCGCTGAGCGACGGCTTGAGAAGGCTCCAGGCCTCAGGGCCTAGTCGAGGCCAGTCTTGAGCGCCTTCTTGATCCCTTCGACGATGAAGTTCTGCATCGAGGGCGGCTGGTTGCGCACCGCGGCGTAGACGAGGCACGGGAGCTTCAACGAGATCTGGACGCCGTTCTCGTCGAGCGAATCGAGCCACTTTTCGAACTCGCCCCACGACTTGAACGAGAGCGCCTCGATCGCCCCCTTACGGTAGAGCTCGATCAGCGCGATCTCGTCCTTCTGCTTGAAGAGGACGTCCTCCTCGCGGTAGTCCTTGAAGTCGCTGTACGCGAAGAACTTCACTTCCCCGGCGGTCTGGTCCTTCCCCTTGATCGACAACTCGGGGACCTTGTTGCAGCGCAACATGATGTAGTCGTTCTTCCCTTTGAAATGGAACGCGAGGATCGGATCGGTTCTCGGGTTGTTGTCCGTCGGGGTCTTGAGAGCCCGGTAGACGCGCCGCGCGATGTCCTCGTTCGATCTATACATCCAGGTCCCCCACGACACTTCCATTGCCCGAGTTTGAATAGGTCGAGTCTACGGCGGGACATAGAGCGACTCAAGAGCGAAGTCACGGGCCGCAGCGGGTCCCCTCGTGATCGTCTCATCCTGAGACTGCGATCTCATGTGGCCCGACGATGGAAATTGCTGGCCCTCGGGTCACTTCGTCAGCCTCGAGACGCTGGTGCGTCTCATGACGAGACGGTTCCGGCGTGCCGATACCCTGGCGATCCCGGACGCTCCATCGATATAAGACGAATCATGACAATAAGTTAGAAAGACTCCGTCGTGCCCGCGGGCTCCCCGGTCTCTCAATTGCTCTATCTGCGCGCGTCCCGAGAGGGGGTCTCGGGATCACTTGGGGGAGACGACGATGACGACCAACAACAAGATTCGAACCGGGGCGGCGCTCCTGGCGGTCTTCGCGATGACGTTCGCGTGGGCCAATGATCCGGCCCGCTCGCCGAAGCTCGCGCCGGATCTCGCGGGCTCGCTGACGATCGCGCGCGACCAGGCGGTGATCGTGACGTACGACGGGAGCCTCGGGGACACGGACGTCCAGGCCCTGATCGCGAAATCGGGAAGGCCCGCGCGGCGGCTCGCGAGCGTTCCCTCGTTCGCGGCGACGCTGTCGCGCGCGGCGATCGACGCCCTGGCGGGCGACGCACGCGTTCTCCGGATCTCCCCCGACCGCAAGATCGCGGCGACGATGGACATCGCGGTCCCGACGACCGGGGCCGATCGGCTCGCGCAGGTCCTCGGCTACACCGGGAAGGGTGTGACGGTGGCGGTGATCGACTCGGGGGTAGCGGCAACGACCTCCGTGCCGGCGTCGCGCATCCTGGCCAGCCTCGACTTCACCGGCTCGCTTCCCGCGGGCGTGGACGGGTTCGGCCATGGAACCCACATCGCGGGAACGATCGCCGGGTCCGGCGCCAAGGGCTCGGTTCGCGGGATGGCCCCCGGAGCGAACCTCGTCTCCCTGCGCGTCCTCGACGCCCACGGACAGGGGTATGTCAGCTCCGTGATCCAGGCGATCGACTGGGCGGTGGCCAACAAGGCGAAGTACGGGATCCGGATCCTCAACCTTTCGTTCGGCCACCCCCCGGCCGAATCCTTCGCGACCGATCCGTTGAACCGCGCCGTGGAGCGCGCATGGGCCGTCGGGCTCGTCGTCATCACGTCCGCCGGGAATCGGGGTCGCGACGGTTACTTCACGATCAACGCTCCCGGGAACGACCCGTACGTGCTGACCGTCGGGGCGATGAACGACAAGAACACCTCCGTCCGGTCGGACGACGTGACCACGACCTACAGCAGCAAGGGCCCCTCGTACGGGGACCACGTCTTGAAGCCCGACCTCGTCGCGCCGGGGAACCGGATCATCTCGACGCTCGCCCCGGGCGCCTCGCTCGCAACCCTGTATCCGGACCGTGTGATCTCGAAGGACCGGATCGAGCTGTCCGGCAGCAGCATGGCGGCCGGCGTTCTCTCGGGCGCAGTGGCGATCCTGCTCGAGCGCAACCCGCGTCTCACCAACGACCAGGTCAAGGCGATCCTCTTGTATTCGGCCGACCGGATGCCGGGAGCCGACCGCTTCGTCGTCGGCGCGGGGTACCTCAACCTCCTGCACGCCGCCGCGATGACGGGTTCGTTCCGCTCCGTTCGCTTCAACAGCGCTTCGCCGATCGTTCTCCGGAACCCGGCGGGCGGCTTCAACCTTTCGCGCCTGCCGTCCCCGTGCCAGGCGTGCACCGCCGTGTGGGGTGACACCGCCGTGTGGGGTGACACCGCCGTGTGGGGCGACACCGCCGTGTGGGGTGACACCGCCGTGTGGGGTGACACCGCCGTGTGGGGCGACACCGCCGTGTGGGGTGACACCGCCGTGTGGGGCGACACCGCCGTGTGGGGCGACACCGCCATCTGGGGCGATACCGCCATCTGGGGCGACACCGCCATCTGGGGCGATACCGCCATCTGGGGCGATACCGCCATCTGGGGCGACACCGCCGTGTGGGGTGACACCGCCGTGTGGGGTGACACCGCCGTGTGGGGCGACACCGCCGTGTGGGGCGACACCGCCATCTGGGGCGATACCGCCATCTGGGGCGACACCGCCATCTGGGGCGACACCGCCATCTGGGGCGACACCGCCGTGTGGGGTGACGCCCTCACCGGATCGGGCGACTGATCGAGAGACTTGGAACCATGGGGGAGTGTCGGCGGCCGCGCGGTTCTTCGACGGCCACCCCCGCGAGGGATCCGTGACATCAGTGCCCCCACACTGAGCCGGCCCTCCCCCTTTTCTTGCGGCCGCGCCTTCGGGCGCGGCCGCTCCTTTTTCTCGATCGCCCGCGAAAGACCCGTCAGCCCCGTCCTTTGCGCAGCAGGCGGATCACCTCGCCGCGCGCGCGCGGCGGATCGAGATCGCGCACGAACAGCCGCCTCAATCCCGCGCGGGACATGCGGCCGTTCAAGAGGCGGCCGTAGAGGAGGGCGCCGAGACGCCGGCCCAGCTCGCGGGCGAGCGCGCGGCGCCGCTCCCTCGCCCCTTCGAGGGGCCGCGTGAGGGCGGGAGGAGGCTCGTGCTCGTGCGAGGCCTCGAACGCCGCGTGCGCCTCGATCCAGCGAGCGCGGCGCCGCCGCTCGGCCGCGGGAGCGACGTTCGCGCCGCTTACGATCTCGCTGGCGGGATCGACCAGGCGGGCCCCGAGGTAAGCGAGGGCCTCGCTGTAGGCCGCCCCGTAGGCCCGCTCGACGGCGTCGCCCGAAGCGGTCTCGGGATCTCGATAGAGGCGCCCCGAGAGCGCCACCCTCAGGAAGCGGGCCGCCTCCCCCGCCGCGGGTCCCGGAAGGTAGCGGACGAGGAAGAACGTGTTCGATCGCGCGTCGTAGTGGGCTTCGCGCTCCGCCAGCCGGCGCCGGGCCTCGCCGATCTCCCCGGTCGAACGCCCGTGCTCTCTCAAGACGGGCCCGAGCAGCTCGCGCGCGTCGGCCCCGCTGAAGACTTCCGGGTAGGCGTCCTGCAGATCGTCCACCCAGCCCGCCCGGTGGCGGACGCGGTGGCGCTCGGGACGAATCCCCATCCAGCCGACCAGGACCTCGATCAGGTGATGAACGGCGGGAGTCAGGTCGACGTCCTCGTCGGCGGGGGCCTCCCCCCTCCAACGGTCGAGGACCTGGCGGTACCCCTCGTAACGCATGAGCGGCGGCGTGTGGAAGACGGCGAACGACCCTCCCGACAGCCGGACGGCCTCCGGTGCGGCGCCCGCGCGCGCCAGCGCCGACCAGTAGACGGGCTCCGGATCCTGGAACACCGTCACGGAGCGCCGGGCGGCCCCGCGGCGCGCGAGCGCGCGGGTGACGAGGCGAGGGATGTGCCCCCTTGCCAGGTGCGATTCGCCGAACAGGACGAGCATGCGGGTCTTAGCACCGCCGACGAGTGCCGCCGCGATGCGCCGCGCCGCATGCGCGTCGCGCCGCGCCAGCCCGTCGAACCCGCCGCGCGGGGGGCGATCGAGCGCGACGGCCGGAACTCCGAGGCGCCGCGCGCGGTCGAGCAGGTCGCGAAACCCCGTCCAGGGATAGCCCCATTCCTCCCGGTAGTGGATGCGGCGCAGGAAAGTCGCGTCGTCGAGCGTCCCGTCCTGACGGCGGTCGAGGATCTCCTGCTGCCTCGTGTAGACGAACTCGACGCCCAGCACGAGGCGGCCGCGGCCGCGGGCCATCTGCTCGAGGAGATCGGTGGCGACGCGCTGGCACTCGGGGTCCGCGTGGAAATCCCCCACGTACACGATGTCCGCCGAGGCGCAGGCGGTGCCGACGCGCGCGAGGGACGATTCGACGAACGGGGCGGAGAGCTCGCGCCTGAGGTCGCGGAAATAAGGATGGCGGAGGGACCCGTCGCTTCCGAAAAGATCGCGCTTCAGCCGCCTCACCGCGGAACGCTGGCGGGCTAGGAGGCTCAGCCCGCGAGCTGCCGCCGGTCGGCGCACCCGCGCCTCAGCGATTGCTGCCGTCGCGGTTCGCGTCTCCGCCGGGCTTGGGTGGCTCGCCGTCGCCCTTCATCCCCTCGCGGAAATTGCGGATCGCCTCCCCCAACCCTCGCCCGGCGTCGGCGAGGCGGCGGCCGCCGAAGAAGACCACGACGATCAACGCGATGATCAGGATTTCCGGCCAACCGAGCGAGCCCATGTGGCGCTCCCGCGGCCCTCAGCGGGCCGTCTTCTGACCCAGGATCTCCCGGACGTTGCCCGCCCTGCGCGTCACCCGCTCGGAGTCGAGCTGCTCGAGCAGCGGGATCGCATTCTTGCGGCTCACGCCGGCCAGATCCTTGAACGTTGCGACATCCATCGTAACCGATACACGCGCGTAATCACGGACTTTGCGTCTCAACGCGTCGAGCGCTTCGGCGTGGAAGAGGCGCCCGTCGCGGATCTTGACGAGCCGCCCCTCCTCGACGAGGAGCTCGACCAGCCGGGCCCCGCGGTCGCGCCCGAGCCCCCCGACGACGCTGTCGATCGAGGGGGGGTCGAGCCCCGCGGTCCGGAACGCTTCGTCGATCCTGGCCACGGTCGAAGCGTCCGGAGGCGACAGTACCACCCGGTGGGAGACCGCCGCCACGCGATCACCGAGGAGTCGAATCCTCCCTTGGTCCGCCATCCGGGACAGGATCTCCCGGTACGCCTCGGCCGGCATCGCGCGCGCGGCCTGTGCCCGGAGCGGCTCCCGCGGCATCCCCGCCCGGAGCGGCTCGGCGCGATGGAATTCCGCGAGTGTTTCGGCCGTCAGCGCCTCCACCACCTCCACCGCCTCGATCGCGAACACGCGCCCCGCCAGTGGGACCAGGCGGCCTCCGGCCTCGTGGGGAGCCATCGCGGCAGCGAGCTCCCCCTCGAGCAAGCCGAGCTCCGCCGCGAGATCGGACGGCGCCGCCCCCGCGGCTCCCGCGCGGGCCACTCGCAGGAGCACGCGGTCCGCAGGGACCGCCGGCGCCTGCGCTTCCGTGCCGCTCGCCGTCCGGCGCGTCGTTCGCGGCGGGTGCGCATCGACGATCACCCCGCCCCCCAGGGTGTCCACCGGGGCCGGGCGACGCAACACGAAGCGGTCCCCCGGCAGCAGCACCGCCTCGCCGCGCAGCACGACCTCGACGTCGAGGGTCCCGTCCCCGGCGACGCCCAGGACGCGGAGCCGGCCTCCCAGCTCCGCGGTGCCGTGATGGAATCGGATCGGACCCCCCTTGCGCAGCGTCTCCGGAGCGTGCGGCAGCAGGCGGACCGACGCCCGGACCCGCCGGGTCGTTCGAAGTGCCCCCGGGACGGTCAGCGTCGCGCCGCGCGGGGCCGCCTCGCAGGAGAGCCCCTGCAAGTTCACGGCGACCCGGCGTCCCGCCGGCACCTCGGCGAGCGCGCGCCTGTGAACCTGGAGGCCGCGGATCCGTCCGCGCCTCCCGCCGGGGAGGATCTCGACCTCATCGCCCTCGCGGAGCGTCCCCGAGACCAGCGTCCCGGTCACGACGGTCCCGAACCCTCGGAGAACGAATGATCGGTCGATCGGGAGCCGCGGAACCCCGCCGGGGAAGCGCTCCTCGGCCGACCTGAGCATCTCGCGAAGAGCCTCCCGCAGCGCCGGGATTCCTTCGAGGGTCCGGGCCGAGAGCGGAAGCACCGGCGCCCCCTCGAGAAAGGAGCCGCGGAGCGCCTCGGCGACCTCGAGAGCGACGACACCGCGCAGCTCGGGGTCCACCAAGTCCGCCTTCGACAGCACGACGAGGCCGCGCGTCAGCCCCAGGAGCGAGCCGATCGCGAGGTGCTCTCGGGTCTGGGGCTTCACCCCGTCGTCGGCCGCGATCACGAGGAGGACCGCGTCCAATCCCGAGGCCCCCGCCACCATGTGGCGCACGAAACGCTCGTGCCCCGGAACGTCGACCAGCGAGACGATCCCCTCCGGCGCGAGATCGAGGTCGGCGAACCCCAGGTCGATCGTGATGCCGCGCCGCTTTTCCTCGTCCAGGCGGTCGGGGTGGACGCCGGTCAACGCCTCGACGAGCGCGCTCTTTCCGTGATCGATGTGGCCGGCGGTGCCGATCACGAGATGCTTCACGTCAATGGTCCGTGACCCGCGCGAGCCGCGACCGGACCACGCGGCGCAGCTCGTCGATCTCGAACGGTTTGCGCAAGAGTCCCGCGCCCATGCGTCGGGCCACCGCCTCCGGCTCCCGGCTGACCCAGTCCGCGGTCGTCAGCAGGAGCCGCTCCCTTAGGTCCGGGCGGATGCGCTCGATCTCGCGAGCGAGCCGCTCTCCGGACAGGCCGGGCAGCGCGAGATCCGACACGACGAGGTCGAACCGCTCGCCGCCCAAGCGCGCGAGGGCCTCGGTTCCGGACGCCACGGCGATCGCCTCGTGCCCCTCGCCCCGGAGCGCCTCGCACACCAAGCCGGCGAGCGCGGCCTCGGCGTCCAGGACGAGGATCCGGGCGGAGACCGCCGGAGCTTCCGCGAACGCCTCCTCCTCCACCGCCTCCCGCTCGGCCCCGGCCTCCGCGAGGCGGGTCTCGAACGTCAGGCGGAACAGCGCGCCTCCCGTCGGCGCCGCGAGCGCCTCGACACGTCCCTCGTCCGCGGTCACCGCGTTGTAGACGAGCCACAGCCCGAGGCCCGTCCCCTGACCGGCCGGCTTCGTCGTGAAGAACGGATCGAAGACCCGCGCCCGTACGTCGTCCGACATGCCGGGACCGTCGTCCTCGACCTCGAGCACCGGACGCTCGTCGGCGTCGCGCCGCGTGCGGAGCGTGATCGTGCCCCCCCGGCCCGAGTGCGAGAGCGCCTGCTGGGCGTTGGTGACGAGATTCACGACGGCCTGCTCGATCGCGTGGGCGTCTCCGACGGCCGCAGGCAGGCTTCGATCGAGGGCGAGCGTAAGCCGCGCGCCGGAGGCCCGGACGGGATACGCGAGGAGCTGAGCGACGTTGTCCGCCACCTCGTTCAGCGAGAACGCGCGCCGCTCCGGCGCGTGAGGACGGGCGAAGCGCAGGAGATTCTGGACGATCCTCCGGCAGCGCTCGGCTTCCTTCCGGATCGTCTCCAGACGCGCGGCGACCTTGTCCCCCGACGGGGTCTGCCGGAGGAGCTGGGCGTATCCGATCACCGAGGTGAGCGGGTTGTTGATCTCGTGAGCGACGCCGGTGATCATGCGGCCCAGGCTCGACAGCTTCTCCGACTGCGCGATCTGATCGCGCAGCCGCCGGTCGGTCGTCACGTCGAGCATCACGACCAGGAGACCGTCCACGCGCCCCGCGGGATCGCGCCACGGAGCGACCGACACCTGGAGCCGGAGCCCGTCCGGGAGGAGCGCCTCGCCGGCCACCTCGTCGCGCCGGCCGGCGAGCACGTCGTAGCCGAGCGCCACCAGGTCGAGGTCGCCCACGCTCCTCAAGGCCTCGGGCCGCTCGCCCTGGATCGTGAACAGCCGCTCGGCGGAAGCGTTGACCTGGAGGACGCGGAACGAGGCGTCGGCGAGCACGACCGCGTGCGGCATCGAATCCAGGATCGCGCGGAAGCGCCCCTGCTCGGCCTCGGCGACCGCGACCACGCGCTCGAGATGGAGCGCGACGTGGTTCGACGCGCCGAAGAGCAGGCGCAGGGCGCGCTCCCCCGCACGGCCCGCGGGGAGAGCCGCCAGCCGCAGCGCCTCCCGCCCCCGCACGGTCACGGGAACGACCAGAACCTCCTCGTCGAGCCAGGCCTCGCGCGAGCCCTGGAACTCGTCGAACGCGCGGGCCCGCCTCGTGGGGCCGGCGATCTCCCCCTCGGCGAGGAAGCCCCGCGCGGTGATGCGCCGCAGGCGATCCTCGGCGTCCTCGCCGATCGGCCTCGCCAGGACGATCTCGACCCCCCCGGGGTCGGGGAGGGCGAACGCCACCGCATCCGCCTCGAGAGTCTCCTGGAGGCATTCGGCCGTCCGGCTCAGGACCTCCTCCGGACTCCGCGCCTCGGCCAGCGAGCGCGCGAGCGCCTGGAGCGCATCGACGTCGCGCATGCGGACGGCGAGCCGGGCTTCGGCGCGCGCGATCGCGCCGCGGTGGGCCCGCCAGGCCGAAAGCGCGTCCGCGGGGGCGACCGACGCCGCGGCCGCGTCGGCGAGCGCGATATCCCGGACCGCTTCTTCGGACGCGCAGCGAAAGAGCCGCGTCCAGAACGACGCCGATTCGTCCTCGGGGCGCATGGATCACCTCGGACGCGCGGAGGAGGCCGTTCGGAGCCGCGTCAGTGGGAAGAGTCTAGCAGCGATGAGCCGGACGAAGGGACCCGCGGCTCAGTGCTCGATTCCCGCGCGGGATTTGGCGACCGGCCGCACCGGGAGATGCCCCTTCGAGGGGGACTTCACCATCCGCCGCTTGGCGAACAGCTTCTTCAACCGGAGCTTGGCCTGGCATTCGATCTGCCGCACGCGCTCGCGGCTGATCCCCATCTTCTCGCCGATCTCCTTGAGCGTGAGCGGCGGCCCGCCGGCCAGCCCGAATCGGAAGCCGACGACGATTCGCTCCTGCTCGGTCAGGTGGGCCATCGCCTCCCCGACCAGCGAATTCGATTCGCGGTGGATCAGATCGTCCTCGGGCGACGCGCTCGCGGGGTCGACCAGGTAATCCGAGATCGGCTTGTCGCGGTCCTTCCCGATCTTGTCGTCGAGCGAGATCTCGCGCATCGAGAACTGGAGGACCTGGTCGATCTTGGTCACGCTCTTTGACAGCCGTCGGGAGATCTCCTCGCGCTCGGGCGCCCGGCCCAGCGAGCGGCGCAACGACGCTTCGGCGTCACGGATCTCGCGGACCTTCTTCATCTGGTAATTGGGGACGCGGACCAGGTTCGAGTGCTCGGAGAGCGCCTTCAGGATCGACTTCCGGATCCACCAGATCGCGTAGGTGATGAACTTCGTCCCCTTCCCCGAGTCGTACCGGTGGGCCGCTTCGATGAGGCCGATGTTCCCCTCGTTCAGCAGGTCCTCGAACGGGAGGCCCAGATTGCGGTACTCGCTCGAGACCTTCACGACGAAGCTGAGATTCGATTCGATCAACTCGTTCAAGGCGGCACGATCGCCTCGCTTGACCCCTTCGGCGAGCGCCATCTCTTCGTCTTTGGTCAGCAGGGGGTATTCGCGGATCTCCGAGAAGTACCGGGAGAGGACGGAACTTCGATCCTTGACCGTCGATTCCATCTAGGACTCCTCAGGGCGGACCGACAGACCGGACGGCCGATGACGAAATCCTTGACGCGCTCGCCATGTCATCGTAGCTTTATGACGCTTTTCCGGGACTTTTTGGTGGAAAAGAGCCCAAGCGGAAAGGGCGACTGTCATGAGAGATTCGAACCGCCCGGGCGCGTCAGCGCTTCTGGCCGTCAACCCTGCCTCCGCGACGAAGCCGGCGCGGCACCCCGTTTCGGCGGTGCAAATCACCGGTGCTTCGTGCTGTTCCCCGATGCGAGAGAGTTTATGGGACCATGGAAAGGGTGTCAAGGGGTAGATTCGTAAGGAACCCAGTGCCGACAAGGGTTTTCGGCCTATTCCGAATTAGCAAGGAGCGCCCATGAGCGCGCGCGTGACACGCCGGCGACAGACGATTTTCGTGGGGAGCAAGATCCGCTCGCTGCGGAAGGAGCGGGACCTCACGCAAGCCGAGCTCGCGCAACGCATCGGCGTGCAGCAGTCGGACCTCTGCCGGATGGAAAACGGCGAGTACAAGGTTTCGCTGGATACGCTCTTCCGCATCCTCGCCGTGTTCGGCATGGAGATCGGCGACTTCTTCCGGGACGAGTTCGCGGGATCGGTACCGACCGATGCCGACCAGGAGCTGCTCCGCCTGATCCACCGGCTCGACGACGCCGGCCGCCGGGAGGTGCTCGACTTCATCCGCTACAAAGCCGGGCGCCGGGCGGAGGCGTGAGCGTCACCCCCCCAGTCGGCGGCGATCTGCCGCCGTACCGGTTCTGGACCGAGCGCGGCGAAGCGGCTCTGCGGCGCGGTGACTTCGGCCAGGCCCTGGAAGCCTACGAACGGGCGCGCGGGCTGGCGGGCGACGACCTCGAGCGCGACCGCGCCGACCTCAACCTCGCCACCTGCCGGCTCCAGATGGGCGACGCCAAGGGGGGCGAGGAGGGGCTCCGCGAGATCCTCCTTCGCGCCACCGACGCGAAGATCGCCTTCCACGCGGCCTACGATCTGGCCTCGAGCCTGAGAAAGCAGGGGCGCTACGAGCGGGCGCTGTCGTACGCCAAGCGTGCCATGGAGCGCGCGCTCGCGCTCGATGCGCCCGAGTACCTGGCCCCGGTCCACAACCTGCACGGCAACATCCTGCTCAGCCAGACGTACCTCGACGAGGCGCTGGCGCAGTATCGGACCTCGCTCGCTCTGCGCCTCGCCCAGGCCGGCGACACACGCTTCTCGCGCGCGATCCTCCAGGAGAACATCGGCTACTGCCTGCTCCTCAAGAAGGAGATCGCCTCGGGGACCGAGTGGCTGCGCGCCGCGCTCGCCCTCGCGGACGAGGTCGGCGACCGGCGTTGCCGCGCCGAATGCCTCCAGGATCTCTGCTACGGTCATCTTCTCGGAGGGGCCCACGAGGACGCGATCGCGGAGGGGCGCGCCGCCTTCCTGGAGGCGCAGCGGTCCGGATTCAAGGACATCGCGGAGAACTGCCACTACCTCTTGGGAGAGCTCGGGACGCGCACGGGGCGTGCCGAGATGCGCGACCACCACTTCGCGGAGCTCGAGAGGCTTCACCCCGAGGTTCCGTTCCTGCAGGAGTTCCTATGCACCGTCGACGTCACCGACTTCATCACGCTCAAGCGCTGAGCGTCGCGCTCGCCTTGGGGGCCGCCGGCCTTGCGGCCGCCCCCGCGCGCGCGGACGTTCAGAAGATCACCGCCGACGGGACCGTGCACCGGGTGGACGTCGACGTGACCACGTCGGCGAAGGGGACCGGAACCGGCATCCGTTACACGCGGCAGAAGCCCGCCGGAGGGCGAGACACGTCCTGGGTCCCCGGAACCGACGACATCGCCGCCGACCGGGACCCCGTCCTCGACATCGAGCCCTCCTCCGGACGGCCCGTTCTGGTCTGGTCGCGAAACGAGGGGACGGGATTCGACCTGTTCGTCTCGCGGCTCGAGAACGGCGCGTGGACCGCCCCCCGTCTGCTCGTGCACGGCGCCGGGGACGACCTCCTGCCTCAGATCCGCTACGACGACCGGTACCTGCACGTCGCGTGGCGGCAGCAGGACCCCTCGGGGTCGATCGCGTTCTTCCGGTCGAGCTTCGACGCGCCGTCCTGGGCGCCGACGTACGGCCCCGAGCGGGTTCCCACCGACGACCTGAGTCCGGTGCCCCCGAGCGGTACGACGACCTCCGGCACGGCTCCGGCGATGAACTTCACCTACTTCTGCGGGACCGTTCCCGGGGCCCTTCCCGGCGACCCGAGCCGGACGGTCGTCTGGGGGGTCCGGGACGAGCCGCTCCCGATCGGCTACCACCAGATCTTCTCGCTCCCGCCCGAGGTCCTGAGCGTGAGCTCGGCGGAGGCCGGCTTCATCGGAGGTCGCTTCACCCTCTGGTTCGTGAGCGGCTCGAAGGCGTATTACACGGTGCTCACCTCGACGGGATGGTCGAGCATGCGCGTGATCGAGCTGAACGCCCCGACGACCGCGGCCGACGCGCGGGCGGAGATCCACGACCTCAACAAGCGAACGGGGCCGCAGTAGGGCGCGCCGCGCGGGCTCTAGTGGATGAACCGGTCCCGGTCCTCCGGCGGCATGACCTTGAACCGCCGCCGCTTCGTCGCCCAGCGCAGCTCGCGCCAGAGGTCGCCGGTCCGCCAGGCGCGGCGCAGGTAGAGCCACCCCACGGCCATTCCGCCGAGGTGGGCGAGGTGACTGATCCCGTCTCCGGACTCGGAGAGGCTCGAGACGAACGCGATCGCGAACAAGATCCACGCCATCGTCTTCGCCTTGATCGGGAACAGGAAGCTCCAGAGGATGCGCCGCTCGGCGAAGATCGTGCCGTAGGCGAGGATCAAACCGTAGATCGCCCCGGAAGCGCCGATCGTCGGGACGTTCGCCCCCAGCGGACGCCACGCCCCGGCGAGCGTGACCGCGACACCCGCCCCGATCCCGCAGACGAACCAGTAGGTCAGGTACTTCCGGCCGCCCCAATAGCGCTCGAGGTCGCCCCCGAAC
>JBGQLU010000073.1:0-18218 GCA_041500265.1 Acidobacteriota bacterium
CGGAGGTGCAAGAGGTCGTCGTCGGAGAGCTTCTCCCACGGGACCTTGCGGGATGGGCGGGGCAGGGTAGACGCCTCCTGGATGGCGAAGACGGCGGGAATGCTAACACGCGGGGGAGGCGGGATCAGCGGCGAAGGGCGGCGCCCAGCGCGTCGGGCGTCGAAACCGGCGCGTCGCAGACGGAGCTGCGGCAGACGTAGGCCGCCGGGCGGCCGGAGAGAAGCGTCTTCCCTTCGAGGAGGGGGAGATCGGACGCTCCGGCGGATCGGTCGCAGAGCGCGATCGCTCGCGCCGGGAGATAGACCGAGCGCGCCATGCTGAGCAGTGAGGCGGTCGCGGGGTCGTGCCGCGGGCCCACGATCACGATCTCAGGCACCCGTGCCGAGCCGTACGCGGCGGCCGCGAGGAGGGCCGCGAAGGCGGATGGCGAGCGCGCGACCGAGGGGCGCATCGCGACGAGCGTGCGCCCCGCCGCGTCCGAGAGCGCCTTGTCGCCGGTGTGGAGCCCGATGCGCAGGAGCGCTTCCGTGGCGACCCCCGAGCCGGCCGGAAGGGCGCCGTCCCAGGTGCTCTTCGTGCGGGCGAGCAGCGCCTCGTGGTCGTCCGCGGTGAAGTGGAACCCGCCCGCGCCGTCCCCGAAATGGGCGACCAGCGCCCGCGCGATCGCGGCCGCGTCGTCCAGATCCCGCCGGTCGAAGTCGGCCTCGTAGAGATCGACGAGCCCCCGCGCGAAGAAGGCGTAGTCGTCGAGGTAGGCGGGGAGCTGCGCGGTCCCGCGACGCCATGCCACCAGGAGCCGGCCGTCCTTCCAGAGCGCTCGGCGGACGAAATCGGCGGCGCGCCGCGCCGACGTCAGGTCCTCCTCGCGCCCGAACGCCTGGTAGGCGCGCGCGAACGCGGAGATCATGAGGCCGTTCCAGGCGGTCAAGACCTTGTCGTCGGTGGCCGGCCGCACCCGCGTCTTGCGAGCGGCGAGCAGCTTGGCCCGCAGCGGACGCAGGCGCGCGGCCAGGGCGTCGTCGATCTCCCCGTCGAGGCGGTTCGGGATGCTCTTCCCCTCGAAGTTCCCGCGCGCGTCGATCCCGTACGTGGAGCAGACGAACGTTCCGTCTCCGGTTCCGAGCGCCGCTTCGACCTCGGCGGGGCTCCAGACGTAGAAGCGCCCTTCGTGGCCTTCGCTGTCGGCGTCGAGCGACGACCAGAACCCGCCTTCGGGGTCGGTCAGCTCGCGACGCACGAAGTCGAGCGTCTCCAGCACGACGCGGCGGTAGGCCGGCTTTCCCGTCGCCAGCCAGCCGTCCGTGTAGACCGGCACCAGGAGCGCCTGGTCGTAGAGCATCTTCTCGAAGTGGGGGACGAGCCAGCGCTCGTCCACCGAGTAGCGGGCGAAGCCTCCGCCGATCTGGTCGTACATGCCTCCTCGGGCCATGCGGTCGAGCGTGCCCGCCGCCATCGCGAGCGAGGCGGCGTCGCCGGTCGCGGCGTGATGGCGCAGGAGCAGCCCGATCGCGCCGTGCGGTGGGAACTTGGGCGCCGGACCGAACCCTCCCCAATGAGGATCGTACCGTCGGGCGAGCTCGGCGGCGGCCTGCGCGTCCTCGGCGCTGCCGACGGGGGATCCGCCGCTCGCCGCGGGGACCTGGGTCGCCTCGAGGATGTGCGCGGCGAGGCCGTCCGCCGATCCCGCGATCTCGTCGCGCCGCGACGCCCACGCGTCGCGCACCGCCTCGAGAATTCCCGGGAAGCCGCGCCGGCCGGCTCGATCCTCGGGGGGGAAGTAGGTTCCGCCGAAGAACGGCTTGCCGTCGGGGGTCAGGAAGACGTTGAGCGGCCAGCCGCCTTGTCCCGTCATCAGCTGCACGGCGGTCATGTAGATCTCGTCGAGGTCGGGGCGCTCCTCGCGGTCCACCTTGATCGGGACGAACGAGGCGTTGAGCAGGGCGGCGATCGCGTCGTTCTCGAACGACTCGTGCTCCATCACGTGGCACCAGTGGCAGGCGGCGTAGCCGATCGACACGAAGATCGGCTTGTTCTCCCGCTTGGCCTTGGCGAGCGCCTCGGCGCCCCACGGGTACCAGTCCACCGGGTTGTAGAGGTGCTGGAGGAGGTACGGGCTCGTCTGCCCTGCCAGGTGGTTGGGCCGGCGGTTCGGGGTCGCTGTCACGAGACGCTCGCTCTTCGGTGGCGGAGGAGAGGCCGCGCACGGTAGCACGAGGACGGCGATCAACGTCGCGGCGGCAGCGGTCTCCGATCTCAACGCGAGGCTTGAGGTGCGTCCGGCACGAACAGCTTCCGCTCACCGTGCGCGAGCTCCTCTCCGCCGCGAGCGACCGACACCACGAACCGGTACGACCCGGCGCCCAGAGTCTTCGGGCGAATGAAGTCCAAGATCTGCGCGCACCGGTCGTCGCCCATGTCCACCGCGGTCTTACCGACCGGCGTTTCGGAGTCCCCGATCAGCGTGCGCACGACCGTCAGGGGCTTTTTCTGGTCCTTCGCCCGGCAGACGAGCGTGATCACGGCGGTCGGGACATCCGCGCGCAGCGGATCGTTCTCGTCCAGGACCACGGCGCCCGAGGTGCGCGAGGTCCCGTCGCGGAGGAAGCCCCCCTTGGACGGTTGGCTGATCGCGATCGGGCCGACGGTCGCCACCGCGTCGTCCAAATTGGGCCACGTTCCGTGGACCTCTTTCGAGGTCAGCTCGTCGGTGGTCGTCTCGTGTCCGACCGCGATCAAGTCGTAGTCGCCGGGGGCGAATTCCATGTCCTTTTCCCAGGCGACGGGAACACCGGGGTTCGCCACGCTGATCCGCCCCGAGCCTTCCTGTCCGACCGTCCCGCGGGTGACGACCGAGGCGCCGAGATCCCACGTGGTTCCCGGGATCGAGGAGGGGGGGACCGAGACCTGGACCCGGGCCTGGTAGCGGCCGTTCTTGTACGAGACGGGGATCAGCCCGACGCGAAGGGCCACGGTGGCCTCCTTCGCCGACGGCGCCGCGTAGGCCGACAGGAGACGGGAGGTCAGCCGCGCCGAGTCGCCCTGGATCACGAGGCGTCCCCGCACCGACGTCTTGACCTTCGGACGGGAGACCTTGACGCTGACCGCGAGCGGCTTGTCCTCGGGGAAGCCGCGCGGGTCGAAGCTCAAGAGATAGACGCAGGACAGGTCGTCCAGGATTTGCGCCGCCATCTTCGCCGGCTGGACGCCGTTCAGGAACGCGCGCCCCCCCGTCTCGACCGCCATCGCGACGAGCGTCCCCTGCGAGTCCTTGGTGTGCTGCGTGTTGTACTGCGGCATCGCCTGATTCGAGGAGTGGTTGCCACCCGACATCGTGAACGGCGAGTTTCCGGCCTGGATCAGGGTGGTAGGGCCCGACAGCCCCTGCCCCTCGACGGTGTAAAAGCGGATGCCGTAGGCAGCGGCCTCGTTGACGACACGGTCCAAGACGAGGCCGCCCGTGGATGCCGCGAGCTGGGCATCGCCCGCGTCCGCGGTCGGGGTGCCGTTCCTGTCCTGGGTCACCGCCGCGCTGAAGAACGACATGTAGTGCTCGCCCGCGTTCTGGCGCATCGTGTCGGCGAAATAGAGGACGGCCTTCGGCGGGTCGAGATCGGCGAGCCGCCCGAGCACGATCCGCAGCCGTCCGAGGTCCCGTTCCTGTCTCGAGCGCTCTTCTTGGGCGTACTGCTTGGCGAGGCGGACCGCCCTGTCGAGGTCGCTCTTCCCGATCTCGGTGGTCACCTCCGCCATGCGGTTCTCTTCGGTCGCGGCGTACGGATCGAAGTCGCGGTTGTCGTCGATCATGGCGGCGAGCGCGGCGTCGATCTTCGGTTCGTCGGTGGTCAGGGGGACGAGCGTCCGGAGGTCCTTCGCGTTCGAGATCAGCATCGCGCGGTTTCCGCCCGCCATCAGCTTCGGGAGCATTTCGCGCGCCGCGTCGATCGACGACCGGCGCCCGGCCTGGGTCAGGTGCGGATGGTCGAAGTAGATGAGGTAGGTGACCGGCGCGGCCTTCGCGGGCGGGGCCGCCGGCGGCGAGATCGGCGGGGGGGCGTTCTCAGCGACCGGTGCGGCCGAGGTCGCGGGAACCTCGGCGGTCGTGCTCGGCGAGGTTCCGCACAGCGCGTCCACGATGACGTTCGGAACGAGGCGCTCGTTCAGCTTGACTTCGAAGTCGGCGGCGGTGAGCCCGACGATCGCGCTCCTCGGGCCGGACACGGTGACGTCGAGCTGGGCCAAGCGGGCCGAGGTGCGCTCCATCAGCCCGACGTCCTGGGGCTTCTCGCTTTCGGGGGCCGCCGGAATCGACGCGGAGACGAGCGCGGAGGCCACCAGCGCCGCCAGGAATCTCGTCCCGGTCACGAAGGGTCGCTCGCGCGGTGGACGTGGATCGCGGAAGCCTGGTCGGTCGGGTAGAGGACCAGATCGCCGACGACGACGTGCTGGGGGCGGGTCGCGACCCAGACGATGGCTTCCGCGACGTCCTCGGGGCTCAACGGGGTCAGGCCCTTGTAAACGGCCGCCGCCCGCCCCGCGTCGCCGTGGAACCGCACGGTGCTGAACTCGGTTCCGGCGACCAGCCCGGGATCGACGGTCGCGACCCGGACCCCGGATCCGAGCACGTCCATGCGGAGGCCGTCGGTCAGCGCCCGAACCGCGTGCTTGCTGGCGCAGTACACGTTTCCCCCGGGGTAGACCTGGCGGCCGGCGATCGAGCCCAAGTGGATCACGGTTCCGCGGCGGCGGGACACCATGCCGGGCACGATCGCGCGGTCCACGTACAGCAGCCCCTTGACGTTGGTGTCGATCATCTCGGCCCAGTCCTCGACATGCCCTTCATGAAGCTTGTCGAGACCGCGCGAGAGGCCGGCGTTCGCGACCAGGACCTCGACGCCGCGCCAGGCTTCGGGGAGCGCGTCCACGGCGGCGAAGACGGCGCGGGCGTCGCGGACGTCGAGCGCGATCGCGCGGACGTCCGCCGCCCCGCGATGCAGAAGGTCGGGGATCATCGCCTCGATCAGGTCGGCCCGGCGGGCGGCCAGCAGCAGCCGGGCCCCTTCGGCCGCGAAGGCACGGGCGCACGCGGCGCCGATGCCGCTCGAGGCTCCGGTGATGAAGACGACCTGATTGTCGAGACGGGGCATGCGGACGCTCCTGGGCTGGGGTCCTCTGAGACTAGAACGGGACAACGGGGACAGCAACCGAATTACGCTCGGCGTCATTCGGTTGCCGTCCTCAGAGTAGCGCGAGGCTCGGTCGCGGCGTATAAACGCCGGATACCGGGGGACACTTCGATGAGAGCGCGCATTCTGGCCGTGGCCGCCTTGCTCGTCGCCGTGAAAGCGTCGGCGCAGAGCGTTTCGGGCACGGCGTACGAAGACAGGAACGGGAACGGCCTCCGGGACCCGGGGGAACCGGCGATCGCCGGAGTTTCGGTCGAGGCGTACGGGACCCGCGACGCCGGCGGCGCGTTCGACCAGGCGGTGACGTCGGCGGCGGACGGGACCTTCGTGCTGTCCCCGGGGAACGGCTGCTTTCTGATCCGCGCGACGGATCCGGCGGGGTATCGCCAGTCGCTGGCGCGGTTCGACGCCGTCATCGACACGACGCCCGGGTACACCTTCCCGATCGGCTTCCCTCGTTTCGCGAAGATCGATCAGGGGATCGACGGCTTGAAGACGGGCGGGTACCGGTACACGGCGATGGGGGATTCGATCGCGGCGAACTTCAACATCTGCGCGGCGCCAACGTCGTTCTGGTACAGCAAGCAGATCCAGAGCCGGCTCCAGTGCGTCGCCCCGGCGGCGTCGGTCACGCTCGATCAGGCCGCCGTCTCCGGCCAGCGCACCGACGACCTGCTGGTGGACGACAACGCCGATCTGAACAACGTCTTCCGCGTCATCGCCTTGAACCCGTCTCCGAAGCTGATCACGATCTCGATGATCGGGAACGATCTCCGCGACGTGGATCCCTCCGGGACCCCGACGCAGGACCAGATCAACCGGGCGGTGGACGAGATCCTCGATTCGCGCCAGAACCTCCAAGAGGCGATCTCGGTGCTCACCTCGCAGATTCCGGGGACGGACATCGCACTCAACACTCTCTATGACAACCTCGCCTACAACTGTTACTCGGGGGATTCGACGGCATTCCACCGGCAGTGGCTCCCGATCGTCGACCGGGTCCTGCGCGAGCTCGCGTGGGGGCAGACGCGGCGGGCGTCGATCAACGAGGTCGCAGCCGACTTCGCGCACGAGGACCAGAACGTGCAGTGCGAAGGGTTCGATCAGATGATCTGCCGCGACATCTTCAACCTGGACGACATCCACCCGAACAACAACGGCTACACGATCGTGCGGGAGAAGGTCTGGGAGGCCCTCGGCGGCGCGAACCTGGGTCCGAAGGACGCGCTGTCCCGGACCTCGATCTCCGGGGCCGACGCGGGGTACCTGAAAAAGGTTCGCCGACTGCTCCCGACGGCGACCGCGACCGCCAGCGGCGCGACGGCAGCGAACGCGGCCGCGGCAACCGACGATGCCGACGGGGGCGCCACGGCGTCGATCACGCTCGGGGTCGGCCAAGAGGAGTTCCGTCTCTCCGGGTTTCCGGATTGGTTCGACGAGGATCAGATCATCAAGGTCATCGCGGGCGTTCGCTATCGGACGGCGGGAACGGTCACCGATGACTTTTACCGCCTCGAGGCCTCGCCGACGGGAACCTTCCGCGCGCCGGGGGGTTACGCCTACACAACCACGAACTGGAACTTCTACACGCCGATCGTGGGAGGGGGAGGACCGAACGCTCCTGCGTCGAACTCCGATTTCCCGACCGAGAAGCTGCTGGCTCTTCCGAACGTCGCGTCCCTGCGCGAGGTATCGGCCACGCTGACCAAGAATCCGGTGCTGGCCCCGGGGGCGGGGGAATACGACTGGCCGGCGCTCACCCACGACGACCTGGCGACCACGGTCGTGCGGGTGGCTTCGGCTCCGGTGGCGCACACGGCGGGCGACGCCTACACGGTCGAGCTCGACGCGGCCTGGCTCGACGTCTACGGCTGGCAGAAGGCGCGCCCGGGCGAAGTGCAGAACCTGAGGGTGGGCAAGCAGTCGAACGGGACCCTCGAGGTGTCGTTCGACCCGCTCCCGTCGGCGCAACGGACCAACCTCTACTTCGGCCGTCTCGCGACGCTCCGGAGCGGCGCCTACGACCACGGCCGCTCGGCGCCGGCCCCGGCGGAGTGCGCGGCGGCCACCCAGAGCGCGGGTGGAGGGCGCCTCGAGATCCTGGTTCCGCCCGCCCAGCAGCCGGGGGTGGACAGCTACATACTGGTCACCTCGCACGTCGACGACGTGGAATCTCCCGCCGGGATGCGAACCGGGGGGATCGAGATCGACCGCAGCCAGAGCGTCTGCAAATAGGTCCCGGGGAACCCAACCGATCCGGACGCCGTAGAATCCGGCGCCGCGCTGAATTGACGCGCGCACGAGGAGAAGCCCGCGATGTCCCAGATGCACGAGGTGGACTACGAAATCTTCGGCGACGACATGCAGTACGTCGAGGTCGAGCTCGACCCGGGCGAGGCGGCCCTGGGGGAAGCCGGCGGGATGATGTACATGGACGACGGAATCGAGATGGAGACGATCTTCGGCGACGGGTCGAAAGCCTCCGCCGGATTCCTGGACGCCCTCGTCGGAGCGGGGAAGCGGCTGCTGACCGGCGAATCGATGTTCATGACGATCTTCCTGAACCGCGGCAGCGGGAAGAAGCGGGTGGCCTTCGCGGCCCCCTATCCGGGGAAGATCATCCCGGTGAACCTCGCCCAGATGGGCGGGGAGCTGATCGCCCAGAAGGACGCGTTCCTGTGCGCGGCAAAGGGGGTGAGCCTGGGCATCGCTTTCCAGAAGCGGCTCGGCGTCGGGTTCTTCGGTGGTGAAGGGTTCATCATGGAGCGGCTCCAGGGTGACGGCTGGTGCTTCATGAACGCCGGGGGAACGATCAAGGAGCGCGTGCTCGCTCCCGGCGAGATCATCCGCGTGGACACCGGCTGCATCGTCGGCTTCGTGCCGTCGATCGACTACGACATCGAGATGGTGCGCGGCGTGAAGTCGGTGCTGTTCGGCGGCGAAGGGCTGTTCTTCGCGACCTTGCGTGGGCCCGGAAAGGTGTGGCTGCAGTCGCTCCCGCTGTCGAGGATGGCGCAGCGCATCTACGCGGCGGCGCCGCAGGGCGGCGGCCACGCCCGCGAGGAAGGATCGATCCTGGGCGGGCTGGGGAGAATCCTCGACGGGAACTCGTAAGTCGGGGACAGCAACCGAATTAAGGAATTGGGGACAGTAACCGAATTGCGCGACGCGCAATTCGGTTACTGTCCCCAATTCCCCAAGATCGCTGCCGCCACTTTCGGCGCATCCGCCGCGCAGGCATTGATCGCGACACCCCGGTACGAGTTCCCGGCGAGGAACAACTTCGGATGGGCGCGAAGGGCGGAGTCGATCGCCTGAAGGCGAGCGGCGTGCCCGACGTTGTACTGGGGAATGCCGTGCGGGTGTCTCAGCACGCGGACGAACCGCGGCGTGGCGGCAAGGCCCGTGATCGCCCGGATCTCTCCGACCGCCGCGTCCACGATCGCCGAATCGTCCCGATCCGCGATCGCGGGGTTCCTCGCGCCGCCGAGCATCGCGGTCGCGAGCAAGCAACCGTCGGGCGCCCGTCCCGGGAAGATGTTCGAGGGAACGAGGACGCCGAGCAGGCTCTTGGTCTCGCCGCGCGGGGCCAGGGCGCCGAATCCGGGGAGCAGGGCGCCGGCCTCCGAAACGGAAAACCCGAGATGAACCACGGCGACCGGGACCTCGGGTACGCCGGCGAGCGACGCCGACAGGTCGCGGTCGATCTTGCGGAAGAAGGGCGCCACCGACCACGACGGAGCGGCGAGCACGAGAACGTCGGCATCGATCGGTGACGATCCCGAAACGAAAACTCGCCAGCCTGAGGCGACCCGCTCGATTCCCGAGATTCGGCATTCGAGCCGGAACCTCGACCCCAACCCGGCGGCCAACGCCCGCGGGAGCTCGTCGAGGCCGTCGGGGAACGAGGTGAGCTTCCCTCCCGGGCCGGCCGGTCCGCTGCCGGCGGCCTTTCGCTTCGAGGCGATCATGCCGCGCACCAATCCGCCGTGCTCGCGCTCCAACGCAACGAGCTTCGGGAAGGCGGAGACGACCGAGAGCTTCTCCGAGTCCCCGGCCCAGATGCCGGTGACGAGCGCATCGACCAGGACCGAGGCGGCCTCGCGCCCGATCCGGCGCGTGGCGAACGAGAGGACCGATTCGTCGGAGGGATCGCGCCTGGCGGGGACGAACGGCTCTCCCAGGACCCTCAATCGCCCCGGCACCGAAAGGAGGCCCGACAGGTAGAACCCCGCCACGCCGTGCGGGAGCTCGCGGAACCGTCCACCGCGCACGACGAAGCGCCGCTCGGCCGCGGCGTTGGCGCGGGTGAGCCGGTCCCCGAGTCCGGCCCGGCGGCAGAGCGCGACCGTCTCCGGCACGTTGTCCAGGAAGCCGGTCGGCCCCCACTCGTACAAGTAGCCTTCTTCGCGTGCCGAACGGATGTTCCCGCCGGGGCGGGAGGAAGCCTCGAGCACCAGGACGTCGGCGGCCGGCCCGCCGTTCCTCCCGAGAGCATCGATCTCCGAGGCGATCGCGAGGCCCGCGATTCCTCCTCCGACGATGACGACGCGCCCGGCCATGGGGGGCAGGATAGACGACCGGTGCTAACCTTTCGGCCCTTGCTCGCCCGGGGGACCGATGCGCCGGAATTTCAAGGCCCTCACCGCACCGGAAGTGTTGGCACTCGCGATCTCTCTCGAGGAAGAGGACGCCCGCATCTTCCGCGAGTTCGCTCGGCAGCTCCGGACGAACTTCCCGAAGGCGGCCGAATCGCTCGATGCGATGTGCCTGCAGGAGGATGCGCACCGGCACCGACTGATCGATCTCTTCAGGAAGAAATTCGGCGAGGAGATCCCGCTCGTCCGCCGCCAAGACGTGCGCGGATTCGTCCGCCGCGATCCCGTCCATTCGGTCACCGGCGGCAACGTCGACCAGATCCGCCGCTCGGTCGCGCTCATGGAGCTCGAGACCGCCCGCTTCTACGAGACGAGCGCGCGAGTCGCCAAGGACGCCGAGATGCGCCAGCTCCTGGGCGACCTCGCCGCCGAAGAGAGGAAACACGAGGAGACCTCGTCCACCTTCGATCCCGCGCACCTCCCCGAGCACATCCGCGAGGAAGAAGCCCGGACGTCGAGACAGCTGTTCGTGCTCCAGGTCGTCCAGCCCGGCCTCGCCGGCCTCATGGACGGTTCCGTCTCGACTCTCGCTCCGCTGTTCGCCTCGGCCTTCGCCACCCGCAATTCGTGGGACGCGTTCCTGGTCGGCATGGCCGCCGCCGTCGGCGCCGGCATCAGCATGGGGTTCGCCGAGGCGCTCTCCGACGACGGCAGCCTCACCGGCCGCGGCAAGCCCCTCCTCCGCGGCCTCGTCTGCGGCGCCATGACGTTCCTCGGCGGCGTCGGCCACGCCCTCCCGTACCTGATCCCCAGCTTCATCGTCGCGACCGCCATCGCCTCCGCCGTCGTCGCCGTCGAGCTGCTCCTGATCGCCTGGATCCGCAACCGCTACATGGACACGCCGTTCCTCGCCGCCGCGTTTCAGGTCGTGGTCGGGGGGGTGCTGGTGTTTCTGGCTGGGATATTGATCGGGAGCGCGTAAACCGCACACCGCGCGCACCCGAGCGGCGCGCTTCTACCGGCCCGATCGTGTCCTTTTGTCCCGGGCGAGAGCCCCGAGCGGGGGAGTACGCTCTGGCGTACGGGATGGTCGTCGAGGTGCCGCCGTGAGACGCATCCTTCAAGCTCTCGGAATGATCATCGTGGGGGCCCTCTTCGGCTTGGCCATCGCCGCGATCGAGCCGCACCCCTACGCCCACGACGTGGAAATCTTCGCCATCTCGAGCGTGCTCTTCGTCGTCGTCGCGATGGCGTTGCGGCGGCCTCGCGCGCAGCTCGCCTGGGCGGTCTACGGCGCCCTGACCTCGATCTGCTTCCTGCTGATCTCCCTCTGGTTCTGGCAGGGCGCGATGGACCGCGGCTGGTGGTACCCGCCGAAGCCGCCGATCCTCGAGCAGTTCCTTCGTCTGGACGGAGAAGCGGGGCTCGACGCCCAGGTCTCCGACCTGTTCCTGGTCGTGTGGCTCCCCGTGACGGTCGCGCTCACCGTCGCCTACGTGATGCACGCGAGGCGACGCTCGCCGCACCCGCCCCATGCCGTCTGACGCAGGCGCGCTCGCCGGAGTGGCGCAAGGCCTGGTGAATCGGACCGACTCCGCTTAACCTCGCACGGCCGCGATATCCACCGGGAGGATGAGCCATGCGCCCACGTTACGCCGTTCTGTGCGGAGCCGCGTTGACTCTCGTAGGGACCGCCGTCACCGCCGCTCCGGCGAACGAGCCGTCTCCGCCACAGCCGGATCGCGTCGTCGGATACGTGACAGGGTTCGACGCTTTCGCCAACAAGGAAAAGGTGGGCGACGTGCTCGTCTTCGTCGGCGAGGTCCAGCCGCCTCGTTGCAACCGCGTGCTCCGCGACACGTCGCACTCCGACGTCCGCCAAGAGGTTCAGCTGGTCGCGAAGCAGCCCAACCTCCAACTGGCCCTCCAGCTGGCCGAAGCGAGCTGCGCGCAAGTCGAGGTCAACTACGTGACCGACCCGAAGACCTCGACCAAGGTGCTCACGCGGGTCCGCGTGATGGATCGGTAGGCGCTTCGCGAGAGTTCCGGCGTTATGATCGGGCATTGCAGGACCCTCGGAGGAACTCATGCCCCAGCGATTTCAGGTCTACGAGACGCCCGGGATCACGGTCACGTTCGACCCGAACGCCTGCGTCCACTCGGGGAAATGCATTCGCGGCCTTCCGGCGGTCTTCGACATCGACCGACATCGCTGGGTGAGGCCCGAGCTGGCGACCCCGGAAGAGGTGGCGGCCCAGGTCGCGCGCTGCCCCTCCGGCGCGCTCCAATTCAAATTGCCCGGGGACCCGGCGCCGGAGGGCTCGAGGGAGGCATGAACAAGCAGAGCAGCCTGTGGGCCGTTGCCGGAATCGCGGAGGCGCTCTCCGCCCGCCGTCGCTGATGCCTGGCGTTCCCTACGCGGAGGTGATCCGGCTCGGGCGGGAGTTCCCCGGCGTCGAGGAGGGGACCTCGTACGGCACGCCCGCGTTGAAGGTCCGCGGCAAGCTCCTCGTCCGGCTCCGCGAGGACGGGGACTTGGTGATGATGGTCGAACCGGAAGTCCGGAATATCCTTCTCGAAGCGAATCCGAAGGCGTTCTTCATCACCGATCACTATCGCGACTATCCGGCGGTGCTCGTGCGTCTGTCCAAGGTTCGCGCCGACGAGCTTCGCGATCTCTTGGAGGCGGCGTGGCGGCGCTACGCTCCGAAGCGGCTCGTCGCATCGCGCGGCGGGGCCGCGGCCCCGAGGTAATCGAGATGGCTGGAAAGATCGGGGTCTTGGTCATTCACGGGATGGGCGCCCAGAAGCGCGGGTTCTCCGCCGGGATGCGGGAGGCGGTGTCCGGATTTCTCGGGAGCGACCCCGCCCGTGTCGCCTGGGAGGAGATCTACTGGGCCGATGTCCTGGAGCCTCGCGAGACCGAGCTCTGGACCTGGATGCGCAAGGCGCAGGAGCCGGACGGGTCGCCGATCCCCCTGGACTGGCGAACGATCCGCGAGTTCGTCGTGCACAACTTCGGCGATGCGATCGCCTATCACCGCGACCAGTCGGCGAGCGCCTACAACGACGTCCACACGGTGATCAGCAATTCGGTTCGCGCCCTCGCCGTGGCGCTCGCCGACCCCCAAGCGCCGATCGTCGTGATGGCCCACTCGCTCGGTGGCCACATGATGTCGAACTACCTTTGGGACCGTCAGCACGGCGCCGCGGCCGCCGCCGGCACGCTCGAGGCGATCCCGACGCTCGCCGCCATGATCACCTTCGGCTGCAACATCCCGCTCTTCAGCCTGTCGTACCCCGTGGCGAAGCCGATCATGCTGCCGGACACGGGGATCACGAATCCGAAGCTCGTCGCCGTCTCGCGCTGGCTCAACTTCCTCGATCGCGACGACGTGCTCGGATGGCCGCTCCGGCCACTGTACGCGAAGAACCTCGGGGACCTCGACGAGGCGCAGAAGCGCACGGTCCAACGGATCGAGGACCACGAGATCAACGTCGGCGGCGCCCTCGCGAACTGGAACCCCGCGGCCCACGGCGCCTACTGGACCGACGAGGATTTCACATCGCCGGTGGCCGCGTACCTCGACCGGATGTTCGCGGCGATGGACTCGATCGTGATCGCGGCCGGGCCGTGAGCCTCCGGACCGGCGTTCTCGCGGTGCTAACGCTCTTCCCCCTCTCGGAGATCGCGCTCGTAGCGTTCCGACGAGCGGACCGAGGCGCCGCCGAGGTCCAGGACGCCGGTTCCTTCAGGGTGCTGTGGGTCGTGATCAGCGCGGGCGTCGTGGCGGCGGTCGCCGTGCAGTCGGCCGGCGTCCTGCGTCTTCCGATCGGCGCCGAGACTCGCTCGGCACTGGCGATCGCGCTGATCCTCGCCGGCATGGCGATCCGCTGGGCCGCGATCCTCACACTGGGGCGGATGTTCACCGTGGACGTGGCCATTCACCAGGGGCACCGGCTCGTGGAGACGGGGCTCTACCGATTCGTGCGCCATCCGTCGTACACCGGCCTGATCGTGGCGTTCCTGGGCGTCGGCGTGTACTTCGGAAACGGGCTCAGCATCGCCGCCATCCTGGTGCCGACGACGATCGGCGTCTGGAACCGCATCCGGAAGGAAGAGGGAGCGCTCCTCCGGACGTTCGGCCCGTCGTACACGGCCTACGCGGAGCGCACCAAGCGCTTGATTCCGGGACTCGTCTAGTCCCGCATAGAATGCCGCCCGTGGGAGGCCCGTCGCGATGAGCGAAGCGAGCGAAGGCACCGAACGCCCGGACTACGGGCTCGACGCTCCCGGCGTCGTTCGCAACCTGGCTCTCGCGGCCGGCGCCGGATTCCTTTTTTGGGGAAGCGCCGCGCTCGGCTTCTGGTCGGGACGGCTCGAATTCTCCGGGGTCCGCATCGTCTTTTCGCAGACCGGTCTTTGGACCGGCCTCGGCTGCGCGCTCATGGCGATCTGGATGGTCTGGGAGAGCAAGATCGGGAAGCTCAAGCGGCGCGAACGGCTTCTCGGGCGGCTCGCGTGGACCGGAGGCGAGCGCGTCCTCGACGTCGGCTGCGGGCGGGGACTGATGCTGATCGGCGCGGCGAAGCGCCTCACCACGGGCCGCGCGACCGGGATCGACATCTGGCAGGCGGAGGACCTGTCGGGCAACAAGCCCGAGGCGACGCTCGACAACGCCCGCCGCGAAGGGGTCGCGGATCGCGTCGAAGTGAAGACGGCCGACATGCGGAAGATCCCGTTTCCGGACGACACCTTCGACGTCGCGGTGTCGAGCGCCGCGATCCACAACCTGTACGCCGCCGGCGACCGGGCTCAGGCGATCGCCGAGGTGGCCCGCGTGTTGAAGCCCGGCGGGCAAGCCGTCATCGACGACATCCGGCATCTCCGGGAGTACGCCGCGACGTTCGAGAAGCACGGTTGCGACGCCCAGACGATCGGATCGAAGTCGCTCGCGGTGTTCCTGACGCTTCTGACCTTCGGCTCTCTCAATCCGGGAACGCTTCTGGTCAAGAAGGCGGCGCGATGAACCAAGTGCAGTGGACCGCCGTCGATCGTTACATCGGGGACTTGTTCCATCCCGCGGACACCGCGCTCGACGCCGCGATTCGGGCGAGCGAGACGGCCGGACTTCCTTCGATCCAGGTCACTCCTCCCCTGGGAAAGCTCCTCTACCTGTTGGCCCGGATTCGCGGCGCGCGCAGGATTCTCGAAATCGGCACCCTGGGCGGCTACAGCACGATCTGGCTGGCCCGCGCGCTACCTCCGGGAGGGAACCTGGTCACCCTCGAGTTGGAGCCGAAGCACGGAGAGGTCGCGCGGGCCAACGTCGCGCGCGCGGGGCTGGCCGCGGTCGTCGAGATCCGGCTCGGCCCGGCTCAGGGCAGTCTCGCCGCGCTGGTCGCGGAGCGCGCGCCGGCCTTCGACATGATCTTCATTGACGCGGACAAGCCGTCGTATCCGGACTATCTGGCCCGCGCGCTCGACCTTGCGCGTCCCGGGACCCTCATCGTCGCCGACAACGTCGTCCGGAACGGCGCGGTGATCGACGAGGGGAGCGCCGATGCCAGGGTTTCCGGGGCGCGTCGCTTCAACGAACGGCTCGCCGCCGAGCCGCGCGTCGAAGCGACCGTCATCCAGACCGTCGGTAGCAAGGGATACGACGGATTTGCGATCGCGGTCGTCGGGGAAGGAGGGTAGGTGAGCCCCTCGAAGCTCTTCGCCTTCCTGAGGGCGATCAATGTCGGCGGCCACACGGTCACGATGGCGGAGTTGCGCCGGCACTTCGAGTCCGTCGGGCTCGAGGACGTCGAGACCTTCATTGCGAGCGGGAACGTGATCTTCTCCGCGAACGCCAAAGATGTGCCCGCCCTCGAGCGGAAGATAGAGTCTCACCTCCACAAGTCGCTCGGGTACGAGGTGAAGACCTTCGTCCGCACGGCGTCGGAGGTCGGGGAGATCGCCCGTTACCAGCCGTTTCCGGAAGCAGCGGTCCGGTCCACGGGAGCCCTGTGCGTCGGTTTCGTCGCCGAGCCGCTCGCCGCGGCCGCGAAGAAGGCCCTGTCCACGCTCCGGACCGAGATCGACGGGTTTCACGTTCACGGGCGCGAGATCTACTGGATCTGCAAGCTGAAGCAGAGCGAGTCGAAATTCTCGAACGTGCGCTTCGAGAAGACGGTCGGAGTCCCGATCACGTTTCGAGGCGCCAACACGATCGCGAGGCTGGCGGCGAAGCACTGTTCGTGACCTCGAAGCGGGAGGCGGCATGACTCGGGTGAAAGACGTCCTTGGAGCGATCGCCGGGGCGATCCTCGTCTTGAGCAGCGGCGCGCATTCCTTCCTCGGCTGGCCCTCGCTCCGGACCGCGCTCGTCGCGGCGCAGACGCCGGAGGATCTGCTCCGGGGTCTCGCCATCGGCTGGCACTTCGCCGGGGCGTCGATGCTCGCCTTCGGCGTGATCGTGCTCGCGATCTTCGCGGCCCGCCTTCGCGGTAACGACCTTGCCACGTGGCCCGCCGCCGTCGTCGCGGTTCTCTACGTCGCCTTCGGCGTGGCCGCGCTCGTCGCCAGCAACTTCGAGCTGTTCTTCCTGATCTTCGTCGTGCCAGGGGTGATGCTTGCGGTGGCCTCCCGACTCACGCCGAGGGCTTCCACCCCTTGACCGCCTCGACGAAGGCCATGGCGCTCTCGACCGGCGTCCCCGGAAGGATGCCGTGGCCGAGGTTGGCGACGTGGCCTCGAAGTCCGCGCGCCGACTCGAGCATCGCGACCGTGCGGCGCCGGACCGTCTCCGCGTCGGCGAGGAGCGCGCACGGGTCGAGGTTGCCCTGCAGGGCGAACCCGCCGGAAAGCGCCGCGCCGGCGTCGGGAAGCGACGAGCGCCAATCGACTCCGACCACGTGGGCGCCGCAGTCCCGAATCGTGCTCCACGCATGGGCGGCGTCCAGCGCGAAGTAGACGACCGGCACTCCGGTCGCGCGCACCGCGTCGATCACCCGCCGCGCCGGCTCGAGAGCGAACTCGCGGAAGTCTCCGGCCGGAAGCAGCCCCGCCCACGTATCGAACACCTGGATCGCCTGCGCCCCGGCTTCCACTTGCGCGACGAGGAAGCGTGACTGGGTCACCGCGACGGTGTCGAGGAGGGCGTGGGCCAAGCCGGGGTCGGCGAAGATCATCCGCTTCCACTGCTCGAAGGTGCGCGAGCCTTCGCCTTCGACCAAATACGCGGCCATCGTGAACGGGGCGCCCCCGAACCCGATCAGCGGCACCCGGCCGGCGAGCTCGCGCCGAAGGATGCGGATCGTCTCGTACAGGTAAGGCGTTCCCGCCTCGGGCTCCGGCACGCGCAGGCGGGACACGTCCTCGCGCGATCGCACCGGCGGGTCGATCACCGGCCCCGGGTTGAAGGCGAGCTTCAGGCCCATCCCCGGCGCCGTCACCAGGAGGTCGGAGAAGAGAATGGCGGCGTCGACGCCGAGCCGGTCGATCGGCTGCAAGGTCACCTTCGCCGCGAGCTCGGGGGTCGTGCAGAGCGTCAGGAAATCGACCTGGCGGCGGACCTCGCGGTACTCTGGGAGGTACCGGCCCGCTTGCCGCATCAGCCAGACGGGAGGGCGGGGGACGGGCAATCCGAGGCAGGCCCGCAGGAACAGATCGGAGGGCTCGCTCACCGGGCTAGTCATCCAGGAGCGACTTGGCGATCGTCGAGAGCTGCATGAACGTCGTCCCCTCGTAGATCTTCCCGATCTTCACGTCCCGGTAGAGCTTCTCGACGGGGTACTCGGTCGTGTAGCCGTTCCCTCCCAGGACCTCGATCGCCATCGAGCAGATCCGCTCGGCGGTCTCGCTGGCGATCAGCTTGGCCATCGCCGCCTCGGTGACGAAGGGGAGCGCCGCGTCCCGGAGCCGCGCCGCGTTGTAGACGAGCAGGCGCGACGCTTCGAGCCGAGCGGCCGCGTCCGCCAGCTGGAAGCGCATCGCCTGGAACTCCGCGAGGCGCTTGCCGAACTGGATCCGCTCCTTGGCGTACCGCACCGAAGCGTCGAGCGCCGCCTGCCCGACACCGACCATCTGGGCGCCGATGCCGATCCGTCCCTCGTTCAGCGTCTCGATCGCGATCTTGTACCCGCGGCCGACTTGCCCGAGGACCCGGTCGGCCGGGATCGTGCACCCGTCGAACACGATCTCGCACGTGGACGAGGCCCGGATGCCGAGCTTGTCCTCGCGTTTGCCCAGCGCGAACCCGGGGTCGTCCTTGTCGACGATGAAGGCGGTGATCCCCTTGTACCCCGCGGCGGGGTCCACGGTGGCGAACACGAGAAAGAGGCCGGCCTCCGCCGCGCTCGTGATCCAGAGCTTGTGCCCGTCCAGGACGTAGCCGTCCGCCTTCGGGAAGGCCCGGCACTGCAGGGCGAAGGCGTCCGAGCCGGACCCCGC
>JBGQLU010000074.1:0-18157 GCA_041500265.1 Acidobacteriota bacterium
CACGAACTCGTTCCCGAGATGGATCGCGAGCTGCTTGGCCAGCTCGGTCTTCCCGACCCCCGTCGGCCCCGTGAAGAGAAAGCAGCCCGAAGGACGGTCCGGTTGCCCCAGCCCCGCCCGTGCGCGCTTGATCGCGCGCGCGACCAGCCGGACCGCCTCGTCCTGTCCGAAGACCACGCGGCCCAAAGCCTCTTCGAGCGACCTGAGGCGCTCGCGGTCGGAGGCGGTGGCTTGGGACTCGGGGATGTGCGCGATCCGCGCGGCGATCTTCTCGATCTCCGGGGCGTCCACCGACACGCGCGTCCCTTCCGGGAGCTTGGCGTCCGAGAGCTCCGCCGCCATCCGCGCCGCCGCTCCGGCCTCGTCCAGCAAGTCGATCGCGCTGTCGGGGAGCTTTTGCTCCCGCATGTGGCGTTTCGCGAGGCGGGCCGCCGCCTCGAGCGCCGCGTCGGTGTAGTCGGCCTCGTGGTGGTCGGCGTAGCGCGAGCGAAGCCCCTTCAGGATCTCGACCGTCTCGCGGACCGACGGCTCGTCGATGACGATCTTCTGGAGCCGCCGCGACATCGCGCGGTCCTTTTCCAAGTGCTTGAAGTCCTCGAAGGTGGACGAGCCGATGACCCGAAGCGTTCCTTCCGTCAGGATCGGCTTGATCAACGTCGCGAGGTCGAGCGTCCCGCCGGTCGTGGCACCCGCGCCGACGGTCGCGTGGATCTCGTCGATGAAGAGGATCGCCTTGGCCTTCCGCTCCAGGGCCGTCAGGACCGCCTTGAGCCTCTCTTCGAAGTCGCCGCGATAGCGGGTCCCCGCCAAGAGCGCGGCGGTGTCGAGGGAGAAGATCTCGGCGCCCACGAGCGGCTTCGGCACCGGCTGGTCCTTTCCGAGGAGGCGCTGGGCCAGCCCCTCGGCGAGCGCCGTCTTCCCGACACCGGCCTCCCCGACGAAGACGGGGTTGTTCTTGCGGCGGCGGCAGAGGATCTCGAGCGTTCGTCTCAGCTCGTTCTGCCTTCCGATCAGCGGATCGAGGAGCCCCGCCGAGGCGCGCGCGGTCAGGTTCGTCGTGTAGGCGCCCAAGGGATCCCGGGCGAGCGACGGGGCTTCCTCCCCCTCCCCCGCGGGCGCGCGGCCCTCGGCGGGCGCGCCCTGCGAGGGCGCCATGGGGACCTTGGAGATCCCGTGCGAGATCCAGTTGAGGACGTCGAGGCGGGTCACGCCCTGGCCGGTCAGGAGCCGGGCCGCGTCGGTCCGGGATTCCTGCAGGATCGCCGCGAGGAGGTCCCCTTCCTTGACCTCGTCCTTCCCGGCGCTCTGCACGTGAAGCACCGCCCCCTGAAGAACGCGGCGGAACGCGAGCGTCTGCTCCGGCTCGCGGTTCTTCGCCTTCGGGATCTGATCGACCTGGTCGTCCAGATGGCGTTCCAGGTCCCGGCGGAGCGTGGCCAGATCGACCCCGCAGGCGGTCAGGATCTTCTCCCCCTCGAGGTCCAGGGCCAGCACGTAGAGAACGTGCTCGACGGTCAGGTGGGCATGGCGGCGGGACACCGCTTCCCGGTACGCAATCGACAGGATCCGCTCCACCGCCGCGCTCAACATGTCAGGCCTCCTCGATGCTCGCGAGCAAGGGGTACCCGGCCTCCCGCGCGAGATCCACCGTCGTTCCGGCCTTCGTCTCCGCGACCTCGTGGGTGTAGGTCCCCGCGATCCCGCGGCCTAGGACGTGCACCATCATCATGACGCGATACGCGTCGGCCGGCGACTTGTCGAAGATCTCTTCCAGGACCTCGATGACGAAGTCCATGGGCGTGTAGTCGTCGTTGTGCAGGACGACCTTCCAGAGATCCTCGGTTTTCTCGCGATGTTTGGGCTTTTCGAGGATCTCCGAGCCGCCTTCGCGCTTCGTGTCGGTCATGCGGCGACCCCGGAGTCGAGGATCCACGGGCCGGGACGCCCGGGCTCCCGAACCGCCTCGGCGAGCACGTGCAGGAACCGGTCCCGCGGCCACTCCCGCGCGCCCAGGCTCAGGAGGTGCTCGGTGTAGACCTGGCAGTCGATCATCCGGAACCCCCACGCCCGCAGCTGAGCGCCGAGGGTAGCGAAGGCCGCCTTCGACGCATCGGCCTCCTTGGCGAACATCGACTCGCCGAAGAAGACGCCCCCCAACGAGACCCCGTACAGCCCTCCCACCAGCTTTCCGCCGCGCCACGCTTCGGCCGAATGGGCGAGCCCTCGCTCGTGGAGCTCGGTGTAGGCGTCGCGGAAGCGCGGGCCGATCCAGGTCCCCCGCTCGTGCTTCCGCGGCGTCGCCGCGCACGCCTTCACCACCGAGGCGAACGCGGTGTCGAGCCGGATCTCGAAGGTGCCGCGGGCCAGGGTCTTCCTGAGCGTGCGGGCCACGTGGAGATCCTCCGGCAGGAGGACCATGCGCGGGTCGGGCGAAAACCAGGCCACCAGTCCGCGCCTTTCGAACCAGGGGAAGATCCCCCGCGTATAAGCCTCGACGATCCGGTCCGCGGTCAGCTCGGTCGTGACGGCGAGCAATCCGTGCTCGTCCGCCTCCCGCGGGTGCGGGAAAGCGCGGCCGGGCACGATCAGCGTCGTCATGGAAGAGAGGATACCGGTATACGCTGTCCGGGGGCTCGCCCCGGGAGGATGTCGATGATCCGCACGATCGCACTGCTCGCCTGGCTGCTCGCCGCCGTTTCGACCCCGGGATTCGAGAGCACGTTCGAGCGCAAGACCATGCGCCTCGATTACTTCCACACCGGGGACCACGGCCGGGAGATCGTCACGCTCGACCGGATCGTCTCGGACGGAGCCTGGGCGGGGAGCCTGACCCGTCTCCAAGACGACCTCAACCTCGGCACCTACGCCTTCGAGGTCCGCGACCCCGCGACGCGCCGCGTCCTCTACTCCCGGGGGTTCGCTTCCCTCTACGGGGAGTGGGAGACGACCGACGAGGCCAAGGCCGCCGCGAAGACCTTTCACGAATCGCTGCGGTTCCCCTGGCCGAAAGGCCCCGTCCAGATCGTGCTGCAAAGGCGCGGGGCCGACAACCTCTTCCACGAGATCTGGTCCACCGCCGTCGATCCGGCCTCGGCGGATGTCAACGCGGCCGACGCCCCGCCGGCGGGGACCGTCTGGACGGTGTTCGAGAGCGGCCCCGCGACCGAGAAGGTCGACATCCTGATCCTCGGCGAGGGTTACACGCAGGCGGAGATTCCGAAATTCCATGCGGACGTCAAGAAGCTGACCGACAAGCTGTTCGCGACCGAGCCGTTCAAGTCGCGGCGATCGGACTTCAACGTGCGCGCGATCGACCTTCCTTCCGCGGTCTCCGGGGTGAACCGCCCGCACGTCGGCCGTTACCGTCGCACGCCGGTCTCGGCGGAATACAACATCTTCGGCTCCGAGCGGTACCTGCTGACGTACGACAACCGCCGGCTGCGCGACGTGCTCTCGCAGGCTCCCTACGAGTTCATCGAGATCCTCGTGAACGAGAAGCAGTACGGCGGCGGCGGGATCTACAACTTCCAGGCGACCGCCGCCGTGGACACCGCCTATGCCGACTACGTCTTCGTCCACGAGTTCGGGCATCACTTCGCCGGGCTCGCCGACGAGTACTACATGTCCCCGGCGGTCCAGACCACCTTCCCCGCGAACGCCCCCGAGCCTTGGGAGCCGAACGTCACGGCTCTCCGCGATCCCGAGCACCTCAAGTGGAAGGACCTCGTAGCGAGCGGAACGCCGCTTCCGACCCCGTGGGACAAGGACGCTTGGGAGGTCAAAGCGAAGGAGTTTCTCAGGCGCCGCCTGGCGCTCATCCAGAGGAACGCGCCCGAGGGGGAATTCGACGCGCTCTTCCGCGAGCAGCAGCTTTCCGACACTCCGCTCCTGAGCGGAATGAAGTACTCGGGACAGGTCGGCGCGTTCGAGGGGGCCGCCTATCAGGGGAAGGGGCTCTTCCGGCCCCAGAGCGATTGCATCATGTACACGCGGGACGAGGTCGGGTTCTGCAAGGTGTGCCGCCGCGCGATCGAGAGGGTCATCGACCTTTACGCCCGTCCCTAGGCGCCATCGTGAAAAAAGCTCCAGTCGTGTAAGGAATCCACCTCCTCGACGACACCGGTTTTCTTCGAATTGTCCCCATTCCCAGCGATCCAGGCCCCCGAATTGGGCCTCTTTTCGTGCCGCAATCGCGTGGCGCGTCGTGGCATCGTGCTTGCGCTTCCGATCCGGCGTGCGGACCCCGTCACGCTGTGTCACCGACGATGGAAGGGCCCCAACCCCCTTCCGGCACGCGTCGTTTCCCCCACACGTGGCAAGCGTGACGGGGTCCGCGTTCTCTCAAAGGAGGAACGCGATGAAACGGATTCGCCTCACTTCGATCGCGGTGGTCGCGCTCGCGCTCGCGGCGTGCGCGCAGGCTCCGACGGCGCAGATCGACGCCGCCAAGCAGGCCGTGGATTCGGCCAAGTCCGCACAGGCACCCGACTACGCTCCGGAATCGTGGAACGCCACGAACGACGCTCAATCCAAGCTCGACGCCGAGCTGAAGGCCCAGGACGACCGCTGGTCGCCGCTACGCTCCTATGCCAAGGCTCAAACGCTCGCGGCCGATCTGAAGGACACCGCCGAACGGGCCGCGCAGGACGCCTCGGCGGCCAAGGAGAAAGCCAAGTCCGAGGCTTCGGGCCTCATCGCGCAGGCTCACGACGAATACGACAAGGCGCAAAAGGCCGTGGGCACCGCACCGCACGGAAAGGGAACCGAGGCCGACCTCGCGAGCCTGAAGACGGACGCCACGAGCATCGACGGGACGATCCAGGACGCGCAGAAGGCGTTCGACGCCGGGGACTTCCTCGGCGCAAAGACGAAGGCCCAAGCGGCGATCTCCTCGGCTCAGCAGATCCAGAAGGAAGTCGACACCGCCAAGCAACAGCGCCACGCGGCGTGAGGAGGCGAACGTGAACGGCAGACGATCGATCCTACGGCGATGGCTGCTGGCCGCGCTGGTTCTGGCGCCCGCGGCGATCGCCGCTCCGGCCCGGGCCAGCACCGTCTTCGGCGTCCGCACCGGCGTCTACACGGACGCCGGCGCGGGCTTCGTGGGCGCGGAAGCGGTGACGTCCATCGCCCAGGCCTGGTTTTTCAACCCCAATCTCGAATACGCCTTCACCAACAACGACCGTGACGTGGTCACGGTCAACGGCGACTTTCACTACGACTTCATCCTCGACCGGCCCTATTACGTCTGGGCCGGCGCGGGGCCGGCGGTGATCGTCAGGGAGATCCTCCCCGGCGACCACCGGACGGAACTGGGCCTGAACCTCGTGGGCGGCATCGGCTGGAAGACGCAGAAGGTGACGCCGTACGTGCAGGGCAAGGTGACGGTCGCCGACGACCCGGAAGCGGTGCTGGCTGTCGGCGTCCGCTTCTGACCCCCGGGGACGGCAGCCAGCTCGGTCCACGCCCGCCTTGTGGCTGCCGTCCCCGTCTTCTGATCTGCGTGCGACGAGCTCTCCTACGACCATTCCACCGTGGCCGCGAGGTTGTTGGTTGACGGGCGGGACGAGCGGCCTCGAACGAATCGTCTTTCTTCCTCTCTTGGGTGTTGGACTCGATCTAGGCGGCGTGCTTGAGCTGCAGATCGGGGAGTCCGCGGGTCCAGCGCTTCGTGTAGAGGCGCAGCGCGGACTCCGGCAGCGGCTCCCTCGCGGGGAATAGTCTCCTCGACAGGATCCTCTCCCAGCGCCATGGTGCATCGGTCAGCTTCAGCCGCATCGCCGGGGTGGATCGGTCGGGAGCCCGCTCCGTCCGCCTCTTGATGAAGTTCTTCCAGACCGCCATGACCTGGGCTCGGCCCACGATCGACTCGAGCCTGCGCCCGAACGCGATCGTCTCCCTCTTCTGATCGGCACAGCTGTGACGGAAGAGCTGGTGCAACTGGTCCACGGGAAACATCGCGAGATCTCGTGCGATCGCTTCGGCCGACCGCGGCGATCCCTTCGGGCCCCTCACGGGATTGGGGTAGATCTGCATCTCGATCCGTGCGCCGAGACCTTCTTTCCGGAGGGCGACCCGGTAGTCGAGTCGTCCATCCACCTTGAGGACGAGCGGCTCCGGCGGGGAAACCTGAGAGATCAGGGCTCGAATCGAGCGCCTAATGCTCGACACGTATGGACGGCTGGCGGTGGCTTTCATGACCGTTGCGGACTTCCGGTCGGGACGGCGCCCACTCCCCCGGTGGGGAGCCGGATCCAGGTCGTACACGAACCACGACGAAGCTCCCACCGCGGTCCCGATCCCCAAGGCGTGGTCCTGCCGGCCGATGAAGGTCTCGAAGTGGTCGTGGACGATGGGCTCGGGCAAATCGGGGAGTTGAGACAACACCCGGGCGTGGAAGAGGAGGGCATGCCGTCCGAGGCGCTCGGCGGCCCGGGTGACGGTGGTCTTGGCGCAATGGCAGGAACGGGCGATCTGGCGGTGAGCGGAGCAGGCGACGAGGCCGGAGGCGATCGCGACGGGAAGCTCGGGCCTTTTGAGGTAGTACGTGGTGGAGAAGGTCTGGCGGGAGCAGGTGCGCTCGCAGTCGAGGCAGCGGAAGCGAGGAATGCGAGCCGGATGGCTCCGCTTCCGGTAGTAGCCATGGCGGTGGAAGCCGGAACCGCGCTTCCGGTGGGCGCGGCACTCGGGCCAGGGGCAGAAGGGCGGAAAGAAGCGGGAAGGACGCACATGATCGACGGGGTGGATGGGCCAGCGCATGAAACGTTGGAGAGCAACCCGCGGGCCCGACAAGGATCAGCGGAACGCTTGGGTTTCATTGTCCGCTGCTCGTCCAATCGGACAGGCACGGACACTTCCACCGATCAAAGAACCAACAACCTCGCGGCCACCGTGGCGCGATCGCAGAAAAAAAACCGGGACGGTGCCTGAGGCACCGTCCCGGGCTGGTGAGTTACCAGAGGTAGCCGATTCGGACGCGGTCTACTTGATTACCGCCGCAACCTTGTACTGGTAGTTGTGTCCATCGCTGAGAACCGGGTCCTGGAACGACGTGGTCAGCTTGCTGACCTCGGCGATCATCGTCCAATCGAAGGTGACCGGGTCCAAACGATAGATGTGGTACCGGGTGACCTGGCCATTCGGAACCGGCGACTCCCAGGAGAGCTTGACGTTGCCGCCGCTCGCCCGGGCGAGTTGCAGGGTGGTGACGCTGACCGATGCGTTCTGCGAGATTTCCATCTCGGGGTCGGCATCGGAGTCGTCGTGGGTCGTGCCGTTGGCGCACGCGCTGCCGGCGCCGCATCCGGCACCGTACGTGCCGTTGGTGGCGGTGCTGTGGTCGGCGTCGCTCGTTCCGGCGTAGACCGTGCCACCCGCGGGGGCGTGGCCACGGTCGTGCCAGACGGCGATGTCAACCGGGTTGGAGGTGGCCGTGTTGCCGCAAACGTCGACGGCGACCAACGTGGTCTCGTAGACGCGGCCGGTCGGGCTGCACGCGCCGTCGCGTTCCGCCCTCACGGACACCGTGCCGCCCGCGAAGACGCAGTCACGGGTGGTGTTGCCGTCGCCCGTGTCCGTGGCGTTCTCGGCTTGGCTCGAGCTGCAGCTCGCGACCTGGATCGAGGCGATGCCGCAAGCGCTCGAAGCGGTGGCACCCATCTGGCTGACGGTGAAGTCAGCGTACTTGTGGTTCGGGGGCCACAGAGTCGGGCACGAGCCCAGCGAAGGCTGCTGGACGAACACAGGAGGTGTCGTGTTGGCGGTGTAGAAGCAGCCCGAGGACGGGTTGCACGAATCGATCGTGCAGCAGTTCCCGTCGTCGCAGTTCGTCGGGCCGCCGCTGTGGCAGGTGCCGCCGCCGCAGGTGTCGCCGGTGGTGCAGGCGTTACCGTCGTCGCACGGCGCCGTGTTGTTGGTGTAGACGCAACCGGTGGCCGGGCTGCACGAGTCGTCCGTGCAACCGTTCCCGTCGTTGCAGACCAGCGGAGCGCCGGGGTGGCAGGTTCCGCCGCCGCAGGTGTCACCCACGGTGCAGGCGCTCCCGTCGGAGCAGGGCGCCGTGTTGTCGGTGAAGACGCAACCGGAGGTCGGGTTGCACGAGTCGTCCGTGCAGCCGTTCCCGTCGTTGCAGACCAGCGGAGCGCCGGGGTTGCAGGTTCCGCCGCCGCAGGTGTCGTTCGTCGTGCAGAAGTTGCCGTCGCTGCACGGCGCGGTGTTGTCGGTGAAGACGCAGCCGGTGGCCGGACTGCAGGAGTCGTCGGTGCAACCGTTCCCGTCGTCGCAGACGAGCGGGAGGGCTCCCGGATGACACGTTCCGCCGCCGCAGGTGTCGCCCACGGTGCAGGCGTTGCTGTCGGAGCACGGAGCCGTGTTGTCGGTGTGGACGCAACCGAGAACCGTATCGCACGAGTCGTCGGTGCAGGGGTTGCCGTCGTCGCAGTTGGGAGCCGGGCCGCCCACGCAGGCGCCGGTCGCATCGCAGGTGTCGGACGTGGTGCAGGCGCTGCCGTCGTTGCAGGTGGCGCCCGTGTCCGGCGTGTTGGCGCAACCCGCCGTCGGGTCGCACGTGTCGATCGTGCAGGGGTTGCCGTCGTCGCACCGATCGGTCACGGTCGAGTCGAACGTCGCGGTCAGAACCGAGGTGTCCGCCTTGTTGGTGAGCGAGTCGGCGAAGACGGTGTTCTCCAGGATCGTCCCGGCCGCGAGGCACGGATCGACCTGGACGGTGATGACGAACGTGAACGAGCCGCCCGGCGTGAAGCAGTTGTTGACGCAGGCGATCGCGCCGTTTTCTCCCGGCGCCGGCAGCTGCGGGCAGAACCAGTCGCCGCCGGTCCCGGACCCGTCGATGCTGACGAAGGTCGTCCCGACGGGAATCCCGTCGAAGATGGACGCGTCGAGCGCGATGTTCGGACCGTTGTTCGAGAACGTGATCGAGTAGGTGAGGGTCCCGTTGTTCTGGACCGGCTCCGGCGTGGCCGACTTGGTTATGTGGAGGTCGACCGACTGCTCGGCACCCGTCTGGCAGTTGACCGCGAGGGAGAGGAGGTACTCGAGCGGGAAGCCGATGCTCGGGGTCTGCGAGTTTTCGCCGGCGAAGTAGGTGCCGGTGTAACGGGCACGCCACGACGAGATCTCACCGGGCGAGTTGGGCGTCACGGCCGTCAGCGATCCGGCGCCCGAGGTGTTGCTCGAGGCGATCTGCCCGTCGCTGACCCCGAGGAGCTGCTGCCCCTGGTCGTTGAACAGGAAGAGGGCCGGGTTCAACCGGTGGGTCGCCTGGGTGTTGGCGTTGAGCCGCCTCGGATCCGCATCGATCTGCATCTCGATGAGGTCCCCGGCCGCCGCGCAGAACCGGAAGGCGTCGAGGTCCCCCGCGAAGAGGGAGGTTGCGGAGAAATACATGTTCCCGGCAACTTCGGCGCCACCGAGGGTGTTGTTGACCCCCTCGTTGGCCTCGTCCTGGGCCGAGGTTCCGTAGAGTCCGGAGCCGGGCGGCTGGATCACGCCGAGGAGCCGGTACGGTTCGGTCAGGGAGGTGGCGCTGAAGGCGTTGATCCGCACGTAGGCGGGGACGCCCGTGAGCGCACGCCCCGAGATGTTCGGGGACAATGCACCGGCGAGCGACGTGTTGTCGTCGTCGTCGAACTCGAGAGTATCGGTGTCGGTCGTGACCCGCATCTGCAGGTCGTTGTCGTTCATCGGAACGCCGTCGGCGAAGAAGAACACGCGGCTCCCCGCGGGAGGCGTGCCGAGGCTGAAGAAGTCGACGTCACCGGCCGTGCCGATCGAACCGGTCAGCGGACAGGTGGCGTTGAACCCGTACGGCTGGGCCGTCGCGGTGGTGCCGTTCGGCTCGGTCTCCGGGTGGCACACCGAAACGTCGAGGGTGTACAGGCCGTTGATCGTCGTCGCCGTGCACTCATCGACGAACAGGTAGAGCGTCTGCCCGGCCGTCATCGGCTGGCAGGCGATCTCTTCCGAGGCGGTCGTCTGGGTCGTGTTGGAGTTCCGGTTGTTGGCCACGACCGGCGCCGCGCAGGTGATCGCTCCCGGAGACGGACAGGTCGGCGACGTGTAGAGCACGAGGTTGCCGCCCGCCGAGATATCGAAGTTCGTGGCCTTGAACGAGTACTGCCCGGCCGCCGGAGCGGTGAACGAGTAGACGGTGTCGCGCCCCGCCGCCGTGCAGGAGGTGATGTTGCCGAGCCCCGAGTAGCAGGCGGTTCCCGACAGGCTGTAGTCGTTGTTGGCCGAGGCGTTCGTGCCCGTGACGATCGAGGGGACCGTCAGGGCCTGTGCGCCCGCGCAGGTGTCGTTCAGCGGCGCTGCTTGCTTCGTGACGCGGAGCTGAACCGAGGACTGCCCGGCCGGCGGAGCCGGCGTGTCCCAGCTGTAGGCGAGGATGAAGTAGGTGGTCCCCGCGGTCATCGTCGCCGTGAGCGTCGATTCAAGACCCGAGGCGCCGCACCCGCTGTCGTCGTCGTTGCAGGCGATCTGGGTGTAGGTCCCGCCGCAAGTTCCCGTCGAGGAGGTGAAGACCGCCAGGACGGTGTCCGTGCGGGTCGTTCCGGCCGCGACCGTGCCGCAGTCGGAGATCGTGTAGTTCTGCGTCGCGGTCGGCGTGAAGGAGTACCACGCGCCGCGGGAGAAGACGTTGCTGAACGCGCAGCTCGGGGCCGGATCACCGGCGTCGGTTCCGTCCGCGAGATCGACCGTCGTGGTCAGATAGGGGAACGGTCCCGCGCCGGGAATCGACTGGGCGCCGGGGCAGGTGTCGTTCGCGGGAGCCACGAGCGGCACGATCGGCGCGCTCGGCTGCAGAGCCGAGAACGCGGCGTCGCTGTTTGCGGAGAGCGCCAAGGTCTTCGGGGCGCCGGCCGCCAGGGCGACCGTCAGCGGGTAGTCCGACGCGGTCGCGGCCACTTCGATCGTGAGGCCGGTGGTGACGCCGTTCGCGTCGGTAACGAGCGCGAGCGTCGCATCGAGGGGCTTTCCGGTCGCGGAGATCGCTTGCCAAACGCGGTACTGCGCGGCCACCTGGCCGTCCGCGGTCGCCGCGTCGAGCACCATCCCGCTGCTCACGTGCGCCGCCAGGCCGCTCGAGAGCGACAGCTGGAAGACGACGCTGCGAGCTTCACCGGAAGCGTCCGGCGGAGCGGAGGCGATCCCGAACCACTGCTGGATGCCGGCGGGGGAATTGACGTACCACTCGGTCAACGCCCCGGTCCGGTTGAAAGTGACTTGGTTCCCGCTCACGGCCTGGACGGCCGTCCCGATCGACTGGATCTGGCCCGGGTGGCCGTATCCGGTCAGCGCCAGCTCGAACGCCCACCCAGCGGAAGGATCCTGGGGGTTGAGGCGCAGGCCGGTCTCAGGGAAATAGGCCTTGATGTGTTGGGCGGCGTTGCTGCCCAGGTAGAACCCCGTTCCGCTCTGCAAGCCGGATCCGGACTCCCAGACGATGTCGTACGACCCGTCCGGGGCGGGCCCCGACTGTGCGACGAGGAACGTGCACGTGAAGAAGATCGAAAGGATGGACGAGACGACTAGCCTGGGGACACGAGTACAACACTCGTTCCCCGGCGTGAAGACGGTCATAGAGCCTCCCATTCGCGGCGAACCGCGCTCTGACCGGACGATGCCTGACGAAGTCCGAAACCCTTTGTTGGGGGGGAATCAAAGGGATAGGAACTTAGGATAGTGACAATACGGTGAAGGCCGTCATATCGTCAATCACTTTCTTCCGGGGAATTCCGGACTTCGCCGGTCGGACTCGTCGTAAATTGGGCCCGATTCGGCCGAACCCGTCGGCGTATTCGTGTCCTCGGGGAGACATACGTCATGCTGTGGCTCCATAAGAGAGCGCTTCCGCTCGGCCTCGGCCTCGGCCTCGGCCTCACCCTCGCGGCCTCGACCCCGGCGCTCGCGTTCCAGGTCCGCCAGGACAAGAGCCGGTTCGACGCGCTGGTCGTCGCCGACCCATCGTTGACGACGGCCGTCGCGACCACCCCGGTCGAATCCCTTTCCCCGGGCACTCCCGAGCGAATCGCCTGGCAGAATTTCAAGTTGGCGCGCGGCGCAGCCTGGCGGGTCGTGCTGGATCGCCGCTCGGGTGCCCCGCTGCTCGTCGAAGGCCCCGGCATCCGGTGGGGCGGCCGCCTCGAAATCGACGAGATCGAGACGTCACTGCGCGCCTTTCTGGCCGAGAACCGATCGATTCTGCTGGCCAACGACGCCGAGCTCACGCTCGATCGCGCGGCGTCGGGCCCAGAGGCGTCGGATGTCCGGCAGGTCGTCTTCGATCGGGTGGTCGGCGGCGTCCCCGTGGCGGGGGACCGCTACGTCTTCACCTTCGGACACGGCAATCTGATCGCCTTCGGAGCCTCCCGCTGGACACCGATCGATACCGATCCAGCGCCCGCGATCGACGCCTCCGAGGCCTTCCGGAGGCTCGCGCAGTACATGCGTCTCGAGCCGGACGATACGGCGAAGATCGTCCTGCCCGCGAGCCTCGCGTTCGTCCCTCTCCCCTCCCGGGGAGACGCAGGAGCCGCCGGCCCCTACGCGGGCGAGATCGGGCACGGGTACGCGTCGGCCCTGGTCTGGCGTCTCGCCGTCGCCGTCTTCGGCGAGCCGGGGACATGGGTCGCGCTCGTCGACGCGCACGACGGCCGGATCCGTGGGTTCTGGGACGACGACCGCTACGCGCAGGTCAAGGGAGGGGCGCAGCCGGAAAGCGTGGACGGGATCTGTCCGAGCGGTTGCGAGCAGCCCGGTTTCCCGATGCCCTACGCGAACCTCACGATCGGCGCCTCGGCGTCCACCGCCGGGCCGATGGGGCTGTTCACGTGCGCCCCGGGAGGATCGACGGCGACGACCACGCTCGCGGGACCGTACGCGCGGATCAGCGACAACTGCGGGGCGGTGAGCCGGTCGGTGACGTGCGACGCCGATCTCGATCTCGGCCTGAGCGCGGGGTCCGACTGCTCGGTGCCGGCCGGGGCCTCCGCCGGCGACACGAGATCGGCGCGAACCGACTTCTACCACGTCAACCGGCTGAAGGAGCACGCCCGCGCGTGGCTCCCCTCGAACCTCTGGCTCACGCAGCAGACGACGGTCAACGTGAACATCAACGCCACGTGCAACGCGAGCTGGGGGAGCGGCACGCTCAACATGTACAAGTCGGGGGGCGGCTGCAACAACTCCGGCGAGATCCCGGGCGTGGTCCAGCACGAATGGGGCCACGGGATGGACGAAAACGACGGCGGCGGATTCGACAACCCCTCCGAGGCGTACGCGGACATCACGGAGCTGCTGACCGATCACACCTCGTGCATCGGCCGCGGGTTCCTCCAGTCGGGGACGTGCAGCGGGTACGGGGATGCCTGCCTCGCCTGCACCGGCATCCGCGACATGGACTGGGATCAGCACGCCAACCACCAGCCGGCGACGCCGTCCGGGTTCGTCTCGAGCGCGTGCGGCTCGGGCTCGGGGCCGTGCGGGCGCGAGGTCCACTGCGAGGGGTACGTCGGTGGCGAGTCGTTGTGGGATCTGGCCGCCCGGGACCTCCCGGCGTCCGGGCTCGACGCCGCGACCGCTTGGCAAGTCGTGGACCGCCTCTGGTACCAGTCGCGGGCCGGATCGGGAGGGAACGCCTACACGTGCGCCCTCCCCAGCTCCGACGGTTGCGCCTCCACCTCCTGGTTCTCGAAGCTCCGCGCGATCGACGACGACGACGGCAACCTCGCCAACGGCACCCCGCACGCGGCCGCGATCTTCGCGGCGTTCAACAGGCACAAGATCGCCTGCGGCACCGCGGCGGATGCGTCGAACCAGAGCGCCTCGACCTGCCCCGCGCTCTCCGCCCCCTCGGTCACGGCGACGGCGGGGACCAGCTCGGTGGCCCTCGCATGGACCGCCGTCCCGGCGGCGGCGAGCTACCGTGTCCTCCGGAACGACATGGGATGCGGGTACTCCGCGACCATCGTCGCCAACGTGACCGCTCCGACGACCTCGTTCACGGACACCGGGCTCGCGAACGGATTCGGGCTCTACTACCGCGTGCAGGCGGCCGGCGCGAACGGGTCGTGCGACGGCACGGTCTCCCCGTGCAAGACGGCGACGCCGCAGCCGTTCGCGGGAACGGTCGCGCTCGACCGGGCGATCTACGCCTGCGCGTCGGCGATCGGGATCACGGTCACGGACGGGAACGTCGGCGGGCCCACCGCCTCCGTCACCGTCCGCTCCACCACGGAGCCGGGCGGCGAGATCGTGGTGCTCTCCCAGGTCTCGCCGGGATCGGCGACCTACTCGGGCACGATCGCGGCGACGGCAGGGGCTGCCGCCGCGGACGGACTCCTTTCGGTCGCGAACGGCGATGCGATCACGGCGGACTACCTCGACGCCGACGACGGAACCGGCGGGACGAACGTTCCCCGGCAGGCGACCGCATCCGCCGACTGCCTGCCGCCGGCGATCTCGGGCGTGCAGGCGCAGGACGTCACCGGCAATTCGGCCCGGATCACCTGGGCCACCGACGAGCCGGCATCGAGCCTCGTGCACTACGGGCCCTCCGCGCCCCCGGCCTCGACCGCCTCGACCGCCGGCCTCCCATCCGCGCACAGCGTTCCGCTGGCCGGCCTGGCGGAGTGCACCCCGTATGTCTTTTCGGTCACCTCCGCGGACGCCCCCGGTAACGCTTCGACCGACGACGCCTCCGGCGCCTACTACGCCTTCACGACCGGGAAGAACAACGCGCCGTCCTACTCGAGCGGCGACACGCCGATCGCGATCCCGGACAACAACGCGACCGGGGCGACGAGCACGATCGTCGTCGCCGACACGAAGACGGTCCTGGACGTCAACGCGACCGTCAACGTCACCCACACCTTCGACGGCGACCTGACGCTCACCCTGATCGCGCCGAACGGGACGCAGATCACGCTGTCGAACAAGCGCGGCGGGAGCGGGGACAACTTCACCGCCACCGTCTTCGACGACGAGGCGGCGGTCGCGATCGGCTCCGGCGGGGCCCCGTTCACGGGATCGTTCCGCCCCGAGACACCGCTGTCGGCGGCCGACGGGATCCCGGCGAACGGCGCCTGGAAGCTCAAGGTCGTGGACAGCGCGAACGTCGATACCGGGCGCATCGAGAGCTGGACCCTCACCCTGACCTTCGCATCCCAACAGTGCGGACCCCACGCCTCCTACGACAGCAACGCGGCGGTGCAGGACGTCTGCGACACCGGAGGAGCCGGCGGCGACGGAACGTGGGACGCCGGCGAGCGCGTGCAATTCGACGTCCGCGTGGCCAACGACGGCACGCAGGCGCTCACCGGCGTGACGGCGACGCTCACCGCGACGACGGCGGGCGTCGTCCTGCTGGATTCCTCGGCGAGCTACCCCGACATCCCATCGGGCGCCTCGTCCGGATCGCAGGCTCCCTTCTTCACCGCGGAGCTGCCGACGAATCTGCCCTGCGGGAGCGACGTGGCGTTCCAGCTCCGGATCGACGCCGCCGAGGGATCGTGGACGGGTTCCTTCACCCACAAGGTCGGCCGCATCCTGCCGGGGAACCAGACGCCGCTCTACGAGACGTTCACGTCGGGGATCCCGGGAACGTGGACGATCGGGGACGGCGGCTCGGGAGGCGGGAGCGCCGCGACCTGGACCACGTCGAACCCCGGCTCGCGGCCGATGACGGCCCCGCTGCAGAGCCCGGTCGCCATCATCGACAGCGACTGGGCCGGCGTGGGCGCGACGCAGGACGAGCAGATCGTCACGCCGGTCCTCGATCTGCAGGGAGCGGTCACCGCGACCCTCCAGTGGGACCAGTACTTCCGCTGGTACAGCGCCGGCCAGAACGAGATCGGCGACGTGGACGTCAAGTCGTCGAAGACCGGCGGAGCCTGGGTCAACGTCCTGCGGCTCTCCGGGGCGTCCACCTCCGACCCCGACCACCGGTCGGTCGACATCACGGGGCAGGCGGCCGGCGCCGCGGACGCGCAGGTCCGCTTCCACTACTACAACGCGTCGTACGAGTGGTGGTGGCAGGTGGACAACGTGCGGGTGGACACGACGGCCCCGGCGGGGTGCGCGATGACCGTCTGCGGTACCGTGCCACCGCCCGCGCCGAAGCCGGTGCCGGACGGCTCGTTCGGAGTGCCGATCACGGCGTCGCGGACCGACCCGCCAGGCTCCACGATCGACGTCGCCTGGGACGTCGCCACGTGCGTCTCGACCGATCAGGAGCTCCTCTACGGAAGCCTCGCCAACGTTTCGTCCTACACAATCGACGGCGGCGTCTGCTCGATCGGCGTCACCGGGCACGCCACCTGGTCGAACGTCCCCGCGGGAGACCTGTGGTTCGTCATCGTGGGGGCGGACGGCGCGGGAACGGAGGGGTCGTGGGGGACCGACGGCACCGGCGCTCCCCGCGGCGGCTCGGCCGCCTCGGGGAAGTGCGGCAACACCGCGAGGAACAACGGCGGCAGCTGTCCGTAGAACGGGACAGCAACCGAATTTCGCCGACGAAATTCGGTTGGTGTCCCCTCAGTTCGCAGCGACGGTCTTGGGCTTCGCCTTGGCGAGCTCCTCGTCGACAACTTTCTTGAAGATCTCGAACGGCTGCGCGCCGACGAGGTAGCGTCCGTTGACGAACGTCGTCGGGGTCGCGGTCGATCCGATCGCGACGACGTCCTTCGTCTCGGCCTCGATCGCTCCGCGGAAGGCGTGCGTGTCGAGGTCGTTCGTGAACCGCGGGACGTCCAGGCCGATCTCCTTGGCGAGGGCGACGATCCGCTCGCGCGACAGATCGGACTGACTGAGGTAGAGCTTGTCGTGCATCTCGAAGAACTTCCCCTGGGCGTGCGCCGAGAGCGCCGCCTCGGCCGCGAGCATCGCCTGCGGGTGGATCGAGAGCGGGTGCATCTTGAAGACGACGCGGACGTCGGCCGGATAGGCCTCGACGATCCGGTCGATCGTGGGCGCGACCACCCTGCAGACCGGGCATTGGAAATCGAGGTAGTGGAGGACCGTCACCTTGGCGTCCGCCGGACCGCGCGAGGGCGAGCTCCCGGCCGGCAGGTCGTACACCTTGCCGGGATCGGGCCCCGGCGCCTTCGCTTGCGGGGCCGCGGCCTGGCTGACGTTCGTTCCGGCGGCGAACTTCGGCCGGTTCCCCGCCTTCGACCAGCCCAGCTCCTCGTCGATGATCTCCTTGAAGTAGACGTAAGGCTTCGCGCCGTTGACGAAGCGGCCATTGACGAACGACGCCGGCGTCCCCGCCGCCCCGATCGCCTCGACCTCGCGGGTCTCGCTCGCGATCGCCGGCTGGGCCGCGTGCGAGTCCAGGTCCTTGGCGAACCTGGGGAGGTCGAGGCCGATCTCCCCCGCGATCGCGAGAATCCGCTCACGCGTCAGGCTCGATTGGCTCTCGAACAGCTTGCGGTGCATCTCGAGGAACTTCCCCTGCGCCTTCGCCGCCATCGCGGCCTCCGCCGCGGGGAGCGCGTTCGGGTGGAACGGCAACGGGTGCATCTTGAAGACGACCCGCACTTGGCCCGGATAGTCTTTGAGGATCTGGTCGATCGTCGGGGCCACGCGCGCGCAGAACGGGCACTGGTAGTCCACGTAGTGGACGATCGTCACCTTCGCGTCCTTCGGGCCGACGGAGGGGGCATCCCCCGGGTCGATCGCGAACTGAACGAACTTCGAGGGCGGGCTGAAGACCGCTTCGACGATCTGATCGTGGGTCTTGCCGTCCTTGACCAGGCCGACGACCTGCGTGCTGAGCGCCAGGCTTCGCGAGCACTTGGCGTCGTCCCGCCGGCAGACGGCGACCTTCATGCCGCAGCCGCAGTCGCACCCCCGCTCGTTCAGGATCGAGACCGCGTGCTCCTTCTTCGGGCCGTCGATCCCCTCGAACGAGACGCCCTGCATCCCCTCCGGAGGCACGGGACCGGGAGCCGCGGCCGGGGCGGCCAGGAGCAGGAAGGCGAGCATGGCGGTCTTCATAGCGTTGCGGCGTTCGGATACCGCCTTTTCGGGGGTCCGTCAAGGAAACTTGACCGGCGGCACCCGGGAATGAACATTCTGTAACGCCCCCGCCCGGGGGCCGTAGTCGGGCGAAGTGTCGATCGGCGGAGAGCGGATG
>JBGQLU010000075.1:0-18098 GCA_041500265.1 Acidobacteriota bacterium
GCACGCGATTCGTATGCCGAGACGACCCGGTTCGTCGCCGCGGAGGCCCTCGAAGAAGCGGAGCGCCTCCGGGCGGCGTACAAGGCGGCCAAGGGGCCGGCGACGCAGACGCGGTGGGTCGATGCCCACAACGAGGCGGTTCGGGCGGTCCGGAGAACGCGGATGACCGACGCCGAGGCCACGCGGGCGTACTCCAAGTTCAAGCGCTCCACGATCACGCTGCAGTGACGCCGGCGCGGCCCCGTCGCGCGGGCCAGCGCGGGGGGGCTTGACAACTACGAAGTGATTCGTACATACTCGGGGCATGAAGAAGCGCCCGACCGCATCCGAGCTCGAAATCCTCGACGTCCTGTGGACCCGGGGCCCCTCGACCGTTCGTGACGTCCACGAGGGACTGGCCGCCGGTAAGCCCACCGGGTACACCACGACGCTCAAGCTGCTCCAGATCATGGCGGACAAGGGTCTGGTCCGCCGGGACGAGCGCCAGCGCGCGCACGTCTACGAAGCCCGCATACCGAGAGAACAAGCCCAATCGCAGCTGGTCCGCGATCTCGTCGACAAGGCCTTCGGCGGCTCGGCGTCTCGCCTGGTGATGCACGCGCTGTCGAGCAAACGGTCGAGCGCCGCGGAGCTCGCGGAAATCCGGCGCACGCTCGACGGGCTGGAGGGGAAACGGAAATGAGCCGCGCCGTCATGGAACCCTTCGCTTGGGCCCTGATTCACTTCGTCTGGCAGGGCGCGGTCATCGCGCTCGCCGCCGGCCTCGTCGCTGCGGCTCTTCGCGGCGCGGCGCCTCGGGCACGGTACGCGGTCTTCTGCATCGCGATGCTATCAATGGCGCTGGCGCCGCTCGTCACCTTCGCGGCGCTGCGCGGGGAGAGGCCGGTGACCACGGCGGCGCCCGGAGAGGCGAGCGTCGTTTCCTCGCCGGCCGCGGCGGCATTCCGGGAGGACGCGCCGGCCCCCGTCCGCTGGCTTCCCTGGATCGTTCGAGGCTGGCTGGCCGGCGTGGCGGTCTTGAGCCTGCGCTCGCTGGGCGGCTGGATTCTGGCGCAACGCCTCAAGCGGTCGAGGACGACCCCTGCTCCGGAGGCGATCCGGCAAGCCGCCGCGCGGCTGCGCGCGCGGCTGGGGATGACGCGCGCGGTCGGCATCCTCGCGTCCGCGGCCGCCGACGTGCCTTTGGCGATCGGCTGGCTCCGTCCGGTCGTCCTGCTGCCGGTTACCGCGCTCACCTCGCTGAGTCCCGATCAAATCGAGATGGTGCTCGCCCACGAGCTGGCGCACATCCGCCGGCACGACTACCTGGTCAACCTCGTGCAGACCGCCCTCGAGAACACGCTCTTCTACCATCCCGCCGTCTGGTGGCTGAGCGGGCGGATCCGCGCCGAGCGCGAGCACTGCTGCGACGATCTCGCCGTCGAAGCCTGCGGCGACGCGCTCGGCTACGCCCGCGCGCTGACCGCGCTCGAAGGGACCGCAGGGCGCCGCCCGGCTTTCGCCGTCGCCGCGGACGGCGGGTCGCTGCTCGCGCGCATCCAGCGGTTGCTCGGACTCGAGCGGACGCGGCGGTACGCCCCTCCGGCCTGGTTCGTCGCGCTCTTGCCGGTCCCCGTGATCCTCGCCGTCGTCTTCTCCGCGACACCGCCGACGACCGCCGGCCCCGCCGCGGCGGAGCCGCCGGCGCGGGAGGGAGGATTCCTCGCCGGTCTCGCCGAGGCCGGCTACACCAACATCTCCGTGGACGAGGTCATCGCGCTGAAGGAGCACGGCGTCGAGCCGCGCTTCGTCAAGGCGATGCTCGCCGCCGGTCTGGGCCCGCTCGACGTGAGTCAGCTGATCCTGCTGAACGAACACGGCGTCCAGCCCGTGTTCGTCGCCGGAGTCGCGGCGTCGGGGCTCGTGAGCGATCTCGACGTGTCGAACGCCGTTCGGCTTCACGAGCACGGAATCGACGCGGACGACCTCGCTCGCATCCGGAAGCTGGGGTTCGGTCCGTACAGCTCCGACCAGGTCGTCACGCTCCGCGACAACGGCGTCACGGCCGCGCGGATAGGCGCCATGAAGCAGCAAGGGTTCGGAAACCTCAGCCTGGAGCAGATCGTCAAGCTCTGCCGCGCGGGCATCATCTGACGGAGGTCGCGATGACACGGAGCTACGTGAAAGCCGGCGTGTTCGCTCTCGCCGCAGCGACATTCCTGGCCGTGGGCGCCTCCGAGAGCCCGGGCCCTTCGCGGGGGGAGTGGACCTTGAACGCCTGGACCACCGGCGATTCGGTCCGCCTGGGGATGAAACACCGCTCGCTCACCATCCGCTGGGATCAAAGCCTCGCCGACGTTCGAGGGCTCACCCGCGAGCAGCTGCACGCATTGCGAACCCCGGTGAAGTTCGTCATGCCCCGGGACGCCGGCACCCTGGCCTTCGAAGGGACGCTCACGCTCGGCTTCGGCGGCGGTGACTTTCAGTTCTTTCCGGATCCGTCCTTCTCATCGAGCCTCGTGGCGCTCGGGTACGATCCCGTCGGCGTGGACGACCAGCTCATGATGGCCCTCGAGGACATCTCGCTCGCGTACGCCGCCGAGATCAAGCGATCGGGCATCAAGGATGCCGGCACCGGCGACTTGGTCCGCTTCCACGAGCACGGCATCGAGCTCGCGTTCCTGCGAGACCTCGGCGCCGCTGGTGTCCCCGACCTGACCGCCGATGGCGTTCTGCAGCTCCACGATCACGGCATCGGTTCGTCGTTCATCCGGGACCTCCCGCTCGTAAGTGGCCGACGGGCGAGGATCGAGGAGATGATCGAGATGCACGATCACGGGGTCGATCCGACGTACGTCGCCCGCATCGAGTCGGCAGGGTTCGGGGATCTGTCGGTCGAGCAGATCGTCAAGCTGCACGATCACGGCGTCGATTGAGGGCCCACCGGACCGAGATAGCGGTCGAGCCACTGCAGTGATTCCTTGATCATCTCGGTTCGGGGCACCGAGTGCCCCCCGGGGAACACGAGCCGTTTCTTGTGCTCCGCGGAAGTCCCGAGCAGCTCGAACATCGGGCGCTGCGACGTCTCGGTCGGGAAGAAGAAGTCCAGCTCTCCGTTCAGTATCAGCGTGGGCTGCTTCACCCGGCCGATGTAGTTGATCTCGTCCACCTCGGGAAGCGCGTGCTGGAGGCCGAGCCCGGCCACGTAGAGCACGTTCGCCTTGATGCGGGGCTCCACCGCCGGCAGGATGGCGCCGAGTCCACCGCCCCAGCTCAGGCCGTAGTACGCCACGCGGCCGGCGTCGAGGTCCTTCCGCGTCTCGAGGTAGTCGATCGAGCGGGCCAGGTCCTTCCCCCACATGATCACGTAATCCTTGTAAGCGGCGGTGGCTTCGGCGTAGTCCGAATGAAGCTCGCCTCCTCGCTCATAGGTCCCCTTGTAAATCGGGAAGATGACGGCGCGCCCGCTCGTGGGCAGAAAATCCAAGCGTCCCAGATCCAGGTTCGCGCTGGATCGAGTGCTGATCGCCCCCGATCCCGGGAACTCCACCACGACCTGGAAAGGAGGCTTCCCCGCGGGGGGCAGGAACAGGTACGCCATCATCCGCTCGCCGCCGTAGGCGGCATTGAACGTGATCTTCTGCCTCACTCCGGCCGGGGTTGATTTCTCTTCCTCGATCTTGGGGTCGAGCGGCGTCTTGTCGTAGGCAAACTGGCGGAGGTACTGGGCGAAGACCGAATCGGGGACAGGCTTCTCCGAGAGGAAATCGCGGTGCGGCCTGTCCATCGCCCGCTGCAGCGCGGCCACGTTGGGCTCCTCCCCGAGAATGCGGATGCAGCGGAAGCCGTTGGTGGGAGAGCGGTCGAAGGCGGGCTGGGCGTACGCGTCGGCGAAGGCGTAGTCCGGGTCGCTCCAACCCCCACCCAGAATGAAGTGCCCCCGGCCGCCGTCGCTCGCGTTCCAGGCCCACTCGCGCACGTTTCCGGCGAGGTCGGTGACGCCGAAGCGGTTCATGCTCTTCGTGCCTCCGACCGAGATCGGCCCGTTCCCGGCGAGATTCGACATCGGGACGATCCTGGAGCTGGCCACCGTGAAGGCGACGCGATTCCAATGGAAAACCGACGGCAGCGCTTTCCCGGCCCACTCGGCGTACGCCGCGGCCTCGTACCAGCTCACCCCTGACACCGGAAAGTCGTCGTTCCCCTTGGGATACGTGCCGACCTCCCAGGTCGCCGGTCCGGGACGGCCGGTCTTGTCGGTGAATCGGGCGATCGCGTCCCTGAAGGCGAGCTCGTGGCCACCGTCGACGAACGGTTGCCGCCAGGACTTCGGATCGGCGTAGCCGCCGGCATCGACGAATCGCTTGAAGTCGCGATTGGTCACTTCGTGACGGTCCATCAGAAAGGCGGTCATCGGCTCGGCCTTCAGGTGATCGAGGCCGGGGAGGTAGAGCTCGAACGCTCCCCCCGGGATCCACGACATGTCGTCGGGGACCTCGCCCTTGGCCGGGAATCGATAGCTCCACGTGTCGCCGACGAGGCTGAAGTTCCAGATCACGTCGTCGACCGCCGGCTTGCCTGGGACCGTCAGACGGATCCGGGTGAAGCCGAGGGGATAGGCAACGTGGGAGAGCGGCGTCTTGCCGATGACCACCGGCTCCGCATCGGGCTCGTCGTAGTACCGCGCGGTGACCTCGGCGCCGGGCGGATCGGAGGTGATCGTGATCTCCCTCGTGAACTTCGGCCGGAGCCGCTCGAGCAACGGGTCGCCAGGAGCGGCGGCTTCGATCGTCCGGGCCAGGACGAACGCATCCCAGCTCTCCCGTCCCTCCTGGAGCCCCTGGATGCGGTCCACGATCCCCGTCAGCTGCGGCAGCGCCACGTTGCGGACCCACCGCACCCGCGCATCGTGCCGGTACCAGACAACGCCGGCCAGACCGAGCAGGATCGCGGCCGACGCACCCGCCGCAACCCAGCGGCCGCGCGCCGGCCGGGGACGGACGCCGAGCCCTCCGGGGTTCGAGACCAGCTCCCCTTGCAGGGTGCGAAGGTCGGAGCAGAGCTCCGACGCGTCGGCGTAGCGCGCCTCGGGAGCCTTCTCGAGGCAGCGGCGGATGATCCGGCCGAGGGGCGGGGGAGCGGCGGGTTGAACCTCCGTGACCGGCGCCGGCGTGTCGCGCAGGATCGCAGTGAGGGTCGAAACGCTGTTGTCCCCGCCGAACGGACGGCGTCCCGTCGTCATCTCGTACAGGACGATGCCGAAGGAGAAGACGTCGGAGCGCGGGTCCACGGGCTTGCCTTGCGCCTGCTCCGGCGACATGTAGGCAACGGTGCCGAGAAGGCTGCCCGAGCGCGTCGTCGTCGCCTCGCGAACGAGCGTCGGCGCGTCGGGCGATGCGACGGACGACAGCGCATCGCCGCCGAGCCTGGCCAGGCCGAAGTCCAGGATTCTCGGGCGGCCGTCGTCGCCGATCATGATGTTGTCCGGCTTCAGATCGCGGTGGGTCACATGCTGCCGGTGCGCCGCCGCGAGTCCGTCGGCGATCGCCGCCGCAAGCTCGACCACGCGCGTCGGGGCGAGGCCGCGGGCGATCTCGACGGCGAGCGATCGTCCCCGCACCAATTCCATCGCCAAGAAGCGAACGCCGCGGTCCTCGTGCAGACCGTAGACGGCGGCGACGTTCGGGTGGTTGAGGGAAGCGAGAACTTTCGCCTCGCGCTCGAATCGCGCCAACCTCTCCGGGTCGGAAGCGAAGGCCTCCGGCAGGATCTTGATCGCGACCTCTCGGTCGAGCGTCGTGTCCAGCGCCCTCCAGACGACGCCCATCCCTCCCTCGCCGACGCGCTCGACGAGGCGGTAGTGCAACAACATCCGGCCGGATTCGAGGCTCAACGTTCACCCCCGACGTGGCCGACGATCATAAAGTGGGCGAGGCCGATCGTGCGCGGTTTTCCGGGGGACCGGGCAGCGCTCAAGGCCCCTGGCCGAGGCCGTCGACGCACGCCTGGATCTCCTCGGCCGTCGTGAAGTGGGCGGCGCAGCAATCCAGGAGAGGGCCCCGCTTGGCGTCGGCGCTGCACTGGTCCCAAACGTAGAAGCATTCGATCCCGATGCACCCGCTGGCGGCGACGCAGGAGTCGACCGCCGAACGGTAGACCCCGGCGCACGGCGGGCGCGGCGGTGGCGCGGTCGGGCCGCCGTCGCTCACCTCGTGGCACGCCATCGTCCCGAGCGCCGTCACCCGCACCGCGCCGAACGCGATCGCAACGAACGTCCGCGACGACACCTTGCCGGCCCTCCGTCCCCACCGCCAAGGTAGGCCGAACCCGAGGAACGGAAGCGGATTGCATCGGTCCCGATTCCGCCCGGTGAATCGGCGACCTTGCCGAGCCACACAAAACGCCGTAAAATGTGTCCAGAAGGAGGCGGCCGTGCGCGCCAAGAAAACGAATCTCCTGCTGGACGAAGAGCTCGTGGAGACCGCGAAGTCTCTCTCGGGGGTGCGTTTCACCAAGGACGTCGTCGACCTGGCTCTGCGGCGGCTCGTCCGCAATCTTCGCCGCCAACGCATCTTGCGCGTAGCCGGGAGGGTGAAGTGGGAGGGCGACCTCGCGGAGATGCGCCGCGGACGGCGGATGGCTTGATCGTCATCGACACCAGTGTCTGGATTTCCCTCCTGAACGGTGTCGATCATCCCAAGGCCGCGCTGGCCCGGGAGCTCATCGAGGGGCCGGAGGACATCGGGGTTCCCGGGACCGTTCTCGAAGAGATACTGCGCGGCTTGAAGAGCGATGCTCAGTTTCGTCGAGTGCGCGACCTGCTCTTGAGCGACTTCACCTACATCGAGACTCGGCAATCACATTTCATTCGATCGGCGGAGATCTATCGCACCCTAAGGAAGAAGGGCAGGACGATTGGCAGCGCCGGGGATTGCCTCATCGCCGCTTGCGTCATGGAGGAGCGCGCATCGCTCCTCGAGGACGACGGTGACTTCCGGACGATCGCCGAGATTTTTCCCTTGGACCTGCTCGTCGGGTCTTGAACCGGGCCGAAGACCCTTTACCGCCCGGCGGGCACGCAAGCAAAGCTCGCGCTCGCCAGCACGCGGCCTTCCTCGTCGCGAGCCTCGACGGTCCACGCCCCGGGACGTCCCAGCGTCTTGGCGCTGTGAGTCCTCCAGTCCGGGCCGCCCAACCGAAGCGGGATCGATTGCTCGATCCTGCCGTCGCGGATCCAGACATGACGGACGATCGCCCCGCTGCGTCCGCCGATCACGCGCGACGCAAAGCAGACCCGGCTCCCTTCAGGGAACGTGTCGGCTTCCCCCTCGAGCCGGAGATTCACGATCCGCCGGCCCACGCCGGATTCGGTTATGACCATCGCGGGCGGCGGCGCCGTCGCGGCGCGAGTGACCGGCTTCTCGGGCCTCGGGGTCGACGGCGGCCTCACCGCGCCTGCGGGCGGCGAGACGGGCGCTGGGTCGACGAGCGGGGGAGTCGGCGTGACCGCGCGAACCGGCGCGCTCCTCTCAGGGGCTCCCCTGAACACCGCGACGTAGATCACCGCCGCGCCGACGAGCACGCCGGCGACCGCATAGAGTGCGATGGGCCGGCGCGACCGCAGCGCGGTCGCCGATACCGGTACGCTCGCGCGAGCCGCGGGAGCGGGCTCGTCCGTGGGGATCTCGCTTGGCGCGAGCTCTCCCGGCGCGACTTTCGCCGGCCCGGCCTCGGCTGGCGCAGCCTCGAGTGGCGCAGCCTCGAGTGGCGCTGCCTCGGCCGGAGGCGCGTCGCGCTCCCGGATTCTGGCTTCGCGCCATTCCGCGAGTGCGGCTCCTACGGGCCCGGTCCTGGCCGGCTCCGTGGAGGTCGGCTCCGCGGACGCCGCGATGGCCGCGCGACGCTCGCGATCGTAGTCGTCGATCCAGGGCTGCGGATCGAAACCGAGGACTTCCGCATAGGCGCGAATGTACAGCTTGCCGAATGCCGGGCCGGGAAGCGAGGGAAAGTCGTCCTGCTCGAGAGCCTCGAGATAGCTCTGCCCGATGCCGGATGCGGCGGCGATCTCTTCGATCGTCGTGTTGTGGGATTCCCGTTCTTGCTTGAGGCGTTCGCCGAAGCCAGGCATCGCGGCAACTCACGCGCCGGCGGTCAGACGACCGCCGGCCGTGGCGAAACGACTGCGCTCAGAGCTCGATCGGTCCCGGACCGACCGGAACGCATCCGGTGGCGTGCGCGCAACTCGCGTAGCAGCCGTTCGTGTAGGTCCTGCCGTTGCTGCACTTGACCGGGGCATAGATCTGCGGACAGATGCAGCCCCCTCCGATCGACGCCCGGGCTTCGGTGAAGAGGGACACCGACCCGATCGTCAACGCGCCGAACACGACGGTTGCAACGAGGAGCCTTCCCGCGATCCTGGCGATTCTCATCTTCGGTTCTCCTTTGTTGAGACGAGGCGATCCGCCCCATCATACGGCGAAATCCGACGGGAGAAGCCCCGGCCGTGGGATCGTCTCAGGCGCGGGCGAAGTCGATGAATCCGCGCTCGACGTCGGTGTGGATCAGCTTCACCCGGACGGGATCGCCGACGTCGAGCCCGGCGGCCCCCCGCTCGAGCCTCCCCTCCACCGTCGGCGTGACGAGCCGCACCCACGTCCCGCTCGGCGACGCGCCGGTGACGACGGAGTCGAACGATTCGCCGATCCTCCCGGAGAGCAGCAGAGCCGCGGCCGACTTCACGACCCGCCGCTCAACCTTGGTCGCCGCGTCTTCCTGGCTGGTGCAGTGTGCTGCAAGCTCCTCGAGCTGGGGAATCGGATAGGGTAGCGACGCCCCCGACATCGCCATTTTGAGGAGCCGCTGCGTGATCAGATCCGGAAAGCGCCGGTTCGGCGCCGTGGAATGGGTATAGTCCCTGACGGCGAGGCCGAAGTGGCCGGGTGGGTCGGCCCCGGGACGATCGACCGCATATTCCCCACGGCCGATCAGCTTGATCACGGACAGGGAGACGTCGGGAAACGTCCCCGGGTCGGCCGCGCGCCGCTTCGCGAGGAAGGCCTCGAGCGCCACGGCGTCCGGCATTGCGGGGAGGCTCTCGCCGAAGCGCGACGAGAGCTCCACGATGCGGTCCCACCGCTCCGGCGAGCGCAACACCCGCCGTAGCGAGGGGAAACCCTTCCCATCGAGGAATGTCACGGTCACGCCGTTGGCCGCGATCATGAAGTCCTCGATGATCTGCTTCGCGCGGTCCTTGCGATCCTGAACGAGGTCGGCGACGGCGTCGCCGTCGAACACCGCTTTGGGCTCGATGCTCTCGAGGCTCAGCGCGCCATGGCGGTGGCGAAGCCCGGCGAGCGTCTGCGCGACGGCGTCCTGAACGCGGAGGTTGTCGGCGAGGCCCGGCACCTCGTCGATCCGGGGAGGCGCGGGCCCCGCGCCATCGAGCCATGCGGCCACGCTGCGGTACGCCAGCTTCGCGCGGTTCCGCACGCTGGCACGGTAGAGGTCGGAGGCCGCGAGCGCGCCGTCGGCCTCGAACACCATCTCGACCACCACCGCGTCCCGGTCCTCGTTCTCGTTGAGCGAGGTGAGCCCGGTGGAGAGCACCTCCGGGAGCATCGGGAAGATCGCCGCGGGGGTGTAGACGGAGGTCGTGTTGCGGGACGCATGGCCGTCGATGGCCGAGCCTTTCGTGACGAGGGCGTCCACGTCGGCGATCGCCACCAGAATCTTGACCCGCCCATGCGCCAGCGACTCCGCGACCGTGAGCTGGTCCAGATCGCGCGAGTCGTCGTTGTCGATGGACGCCCAGAGCAGGCCGCGCAGGTCGCGCGCGCCATCGCTCGCCCCCGCGGGCCCGGCGATGTGTCCGAGCTCGTCCTTCACCGCCGGCGAAAAATCGGGTTCCAAGCCGCGATCGATCATCGCCTTTCGCGCGATCGCGGACAGCGTCGCGCGGTCGTCCCGCGGGTTCCTGCTCATGCGCACCCTCCTCGGTGTCCCCGGGGATCATACGGGATCGTCGCAGCGGCGAGGACCGCAAGGCCGCAACTTCCTGGCCGGACTCGCGTAGACCATCCCGAAATTCAACCGGGAGAGAGCGCATGAAACGCATCGCGACCGCCGTCCTGTTCCTTCTGGCCGCCGCACCCTCGCACGCCCAGTCCACCTTTCACGGCAACGTCGCCCGCTCCGGGGCCTACGAGTCCCCCGGTCCGGCGCGCCTCGGCGGAGTGAAGTGGGCCTTCAAGGCGGGGGGGCCGATCGTGACCTCGCCCGCGATAGCGGACGGTGTGGTGTACATCGCGAGCATGGACGGGCATCTCTACGCCGTCGATCAGGAAACCGGCAAGGAGAAGTGGAACTTCAAGTCTTCGCTGCCGATCGCATCGTCCCCGACGGTGGTGCCCGGGACGCTTTACTTCGTGTCGTCCGTCGGGGCGCTCGTGGCGATCGACGTTGCCACCGGGAAGCCCAAGTGGGTCTTCGCCGCGGAGTACGAGAGAAAGTTCGAGGCGAAGCACCTCCACGGGTACCCCTCCGCCGCCCAGACGATCCCCGACGCCTGGGACATCTTCCTGTCGTCGCCGGCGGTATCGAACGGCAAGGTCTACTTCGGGAGCGGCGACGGGAACGTGTACGCGATCGACGCGCAAAGCGGTCTTCTGCAGTGGAAGTTCCCGACGAAGGACGTCGTTCACGCCTCTCCGGCCGTCTCCGGAAACACCGTCTACGTCGGAAGCTGGGACAGTTACCTGTACGCGATAGACGCGGACAGCGGCCAAGAGAAGTGGTCGTTCAAGACGGGAGAAGATCCGGCCATCCACAATCAGGTCGGGTTCCAGTCCTCTCCCGCGGTCGTCGATGGGACCGTCTACGTGGGTTGCCGCGACGCCCACGTGTATGCGATCGACGCCGCGACCGGGCGGAAGAAATGGGACTATCCCACCAGCAAGTCCTGGGTGATCGGGACGCCCGCGGTCCGGGACGGCACGGTGTACGTGGGAACCTCGGACAGCGCCCGCTTCATGGCGCTCGACGCGAAGACGGGACGGCTTCGATTCAACTTCGACGCCAAGGCGTATATCTTCTCCTCCGCCGCCATTGCAGGGGACCTCGTCTACGTCGGCGATCACAATGGGAAGCTCTATGCGATCGACGCCAAGTCGGGGAAGCTCGCTTGGGAGTTCCGCACGGAGGCGTCCAAGGCGGACCCACTGAAGGTGCTGAACGCCGACGGAAGTCTCAATCAGGCGGCGTTCGCGCCGGTGTTCGGCGACTTCGAGGACATGTACCTCGACTTTTCCCGGTTCATCTCGATCGGGGCGATCATGTCGTCCCCCGTGGTGGACCGCAAGACGGTCTATTTCGGCAGCATGGACGGGACGCTCTACGCCATCGAGTAGGCGCCGGGTCAGCCGGTACGTCCGGCGATGAGCTTGAGCTTCGCCGTCTCCGGGTCGATCAGCCAGACGGCGCCATCGCGCGCAACCATTCGCGAGGCCGGGCTGCCCGGGAGAGGCGGCTCGCTGACGATCCAGTTCAAGGCAGCGACCGGCCACCCTGTGCCGTCCACGTCGCGAATCTTTCCGGTCTCGACGTCGACGAGCATCAGGCGGTCCTCGGAGAGGACGGAGGAGTTGCGCTTGCTCGTCCGGGAGACGACGACGGTCCCCGGCGTCGCCTCCCCGCCGACGAAGTAGACGATCGACGGGTCGACGGTCCCACGCGCGAGGGGGACCGACTTCTGCCGCACGCCGTCCGGTGACAACACCTCGAGCGTCGCGCTGCCGGGGGAGGATTCGGCCACCTTGACGATGCGGCCGTCCGCAAGGAATCCGGCGCGGGTCGGGGACATCTCGTCCGGCGGGCCGAGACGCGCGATCGTCGCTCCGGTCCGGCCGTCGAGCAGGACGACGCCCGCCGCATTCGATTCGTGGAGAATGACCCGCTCGTGGTCGGCGCGCCACCGGATCGAGAAGGACCCGTTGCCGAACTCCGGGCCGGTCCATGAGGTCAACGCACGCCGGTCGATCTCGAGTTCGTACTCCGTCAACCGCTTCTTGAGGCTATACACGCGCACGCGGTTCTCGTCGACGAAGGTGACGTATCGGTGCACCCAGTCCTGCTCGACGTCGCCGAGCGTGACCGCGGCGAGGATCTGGCCGGACGCCAGATCGTGGACCGAGAGGCTGTGGCCCTGCAGTGTCGCAAGCCGCGCCCCCGAGGGGGAGAGAGCCGGTCGCACGGTCATCAGGAGCTCGAGCTCGATCGACGTCGCGCCGAGCTTCGGCACGGGCCCATCGAGATCGACGATCGTGACGCTGATCGTCGGGTCGGACGCGTGCTCGCGGTGATACCAGACGGCGCGGCGGCCGTCCCTCGAGAAGACCAATTCGTTCGCCTGCCTGCCGAAATCGGTCGGCCCGACCCGCAAGGACCTCCCCGACTCCGGATCGAACAGGAACTGTGCGACCAGGCCCGGCCGCCCGGCCGCTCGACCGGCGAGGGTGAGCCACGGGCCGGCAAGCGCCGGAGTGGGGGGCCACACGTAGGCGAGATCGTTCACGCCGACCGCAACGAACCAGATGCTGTATCCGGAGAGTCCGAGCCCCAAGGCGCCCATCATCGACCAGAGCGCGATCGACTGCGCCCGGTGGCCGAGGACGATGTCGGTCCGCCCGCGCACGACCTGAATCGCCGAGGCCATCCAGAGCGCGGGGATCGCGGCGAGAGCTGCGACGAGTATCGCCGCGTTCGCCGTCTGGAGGGCGAACGCCTCGTGGAACCGGCGCACTGCGCTCGCGACCAGAAGCGTGACGACGACGAGGCCTGCGAGGTCGAGCGCGAGCCAGCGCGAGCGCGAACGGATCGCAACCCCCGCCACGTGGGCGAGGCCGACCGCCAGGAGCAGCGCGGCACCGAACGCGAGCCACTGCGCGGGCGGGGCGCCGGCGCCGAGCCCGGACGGCAGGCGGCCGCGGACGAGCGTCACCGGGATCAATACGATCACCATCGCGAGCGCCGTCACGCCCACGGCGGCCGCGAGGCGGCCCGTCCAGATGGAGAGCGCCCCGACCGGCCGAGCGAAGTCGAACCCGAGCCGATTCTCGGCGAGGTCGGAGGACAAGGCGCTCGCGCCGAGCACCAGCGCCATGAGCAGACCGAGCGAAAGGGAGAGGATCCCGGCCATCACCTCGCGCGCCTCGGCCGCACCCCCGGCGGCGACACCCGGAAGCAGCGGGCTCAGGAGCGGCACGAGCCCCGCCACCAAAGCCGCCCCGAGGACCGCGCGGCGACCCCGCACCTCGCGCATCGCGATCAGCAACGCTCCGCGCATCACGCCACCTCCGACCGCCGTCCCGTGACGGCCAAGAAGATTTCCTCGAGCGCGGGGTGGGAAGCGTGCTGCGCCTTGAGCGCCTCCATCGTGTCGTCGACGACGAGGCGGCCGTCGAGGAGTATCCCGACCCGGTCGGCGACCCCTTCGACGCTCGCGAGATCGTGCGTCGTCAAGAGCACGGTCGTCTGCCGGTCGGCGAGATCGCCGACGAGCTCCTCGAACAAAGAGCGCCGCGCCGGGACGTCGAGGCCGAGCGTGGGATCGTCGAGCACCAGCAGCTCCGGGGCGTGTCCGAGCGCCAGGGCCAGCGAGACGAGCTTCCTCTGGCCCTTGGAGAGCCGGCCGAACTGCACGTCCCGCGGGACGCCCGCTCGGTTCAGCCGCTCATCGACTTCGTGCGCGTTCCAGGCCGGGTAGAATCGACCGCAGAAGCGGGACAGCTCGGAGGCGGTCAATCCGGGCGGGGCGTCCGGATCCTCCGGGACGACGCCGGTGCGAAGCATGGCCTCCGCTCGACGCCGCCAGGCGTCGAGGCCGAAAAGCGCCACACGCCCCGCGTCCGCGCGCCGGAGGCCGAGCAGGCAGCGAACGAGCGACGACTTGCCGGCGCCGTTACGCCCCAGAAGGGCGTAGACCGATCCGCGCTGGACGCGGAAGCTCACGCCGTCGACCGCCGCCCGTCCGCCGTAACGCACGGTCAGGCCGTCGATGGCCACGACCGGTGAGGTGCAGGCACTCTCGATCATCGCCGTCCTCCCTCGTCGGACCGTCGTTTCTCCCCAGCCCACCCGCGCTGCACGGCTGCGAGCGCCTCGTCGAGGCTCGAGCCCATGGTGCTCGCCACGGCGACGTAGCGCGCCGCAAACTCGGCGAGCTCGCGGGCGCGATCCGAGGCCCGCATCGCCGGTGGCGCCGAGGCGACGAAGGTCCCCTCGCCCCGGCGCACCGCGAGCACGCCGGAGTCGGCCAGCCGCTGATACGCCTTGGCGACCGTCGCCGGGTTGACGCGCAGCGACCGGGCCATGTCGCGCACCGACGGGATGGCCGCGCCGGGCTCGATCGCCGCCGAGGCGACCAGCCGCCGGAGACCGTCCTCGATCTGACGCCAGATCGGCATCGCGTCGGCCGGATCGACCCTCAGGCCTCGAATCATCGCGTCTCCGCGCCGGGCCCCGCGGCCCCGTGTACCTGTGTACTAGATGACCGATACAGTACGCCGGCGCGGACGGTCTGTCAACAATGAGAGGGGCACCCCGCCCGCGACGGGGAGAGGTCGCGGACGAGATGCCCCCATCAAGAGTCGAGCTCGAACGCGGCGCGCTGCCGCCCCCACTTCGAGGCGAACCCGACTCATCCTGGCCAAAGAGTCAGCGGATTCCGGCGGCGATGATGGCGGCGACCGGCGCCACGGGACCGGCCGGAAGCCGGTCGTGATCGGCCGCAGGCCAGGTCTCGCTCCGCCCCCTCAGCCGGAAGGCGATGCTCCGTCCCGGGGCCGGGAGGATGTAGCCCACCAGATCGAGGTACCCTGCCGTGTTCCGCTCGAACACGATTTCGGGGGAGATCCTCCCGCTCGCCTCGGTGCTCCGCTTGGCGCTGAGGAACATCCCGACCGATCCGCCGTCCACGAGGATCACGTGCTGGTCCGCGACCGGCGAGAACGTCCTCGTATCGCATAGCGTCAGCGCCCCGGCGGGACGGACGACACCGTCGGGAAGCCGGAACGGCGCATCCACCTGCGCGGTCACGCAGGTTCCCGAGGCGGCGGCCACGGCCGGCCGCCACGCGGGCAGTGAAAGTACGAGCGCGGCGACCGCGACCATCCCTCTCGTCATCGCCCACCTCTTCGTCCGGCTCGCCCGCGACCCGTGCGTGGGTGCCCACGTCCGGCCGGCGCGGTGAGGTAAGGCAAGTTCCGGACCGGCCGTGCCGGTCCCGGTCTTCCGCGGGTCAATACGCTGAGTTTCTCAGGGATTCCGACGGCGCGAGAGATGGCAGGCAGGTCGGTGCAGGTGTATCGATACTGAGACACTTACTTTAGAATATTGGTCATAAGAGCTTGAATAGTAAAGAGTTGAGAGTTCAGAGTAAGTATCGGAAGGTAATGTCTCGCTATCGATACAAATCGCCGATATTTCTTCTCGAGTCGGCTCCGAATTCCTTAGAATGCCGGCGTGAGCTCCGCCGACGCCGCCGGTGACCGCTATCTGCGGAAGCGCATGCTCGGCGAGGGAGGCGCGGGACGCGTCTGGCTCGTCGAGGATCGGAGCCGTCCAGGTCACTCGCTCGCGCTCAAGGAATTGGCGGCGGCGGGGTCCCCGCAACACGAGGAGGCGTTCCGGAGGGAGTTCGCCACGCTCGCGTGCCTCCACCACCCGAACCTGGTCGAGGTGGAGGAGTTCGACACTTCCCCTGTATCCGGGCTCCCGCGCTTCACGCTCGAGTTCATCGAAGGACGAGACCTCGTCGAAGCGGTGCGGCACGAGGGGCCGTCCGTCCTCATCGACCTCGCGGCGGAGTCCCTCCGCGCGCTGGCGTTCCTCCACGACTTCGATCTCATTCACCGCGACCTGAAACCGGCGAATCTGCTCGTCCGGGACAAGCCCAAACTGGGTTGCCGCCTCGTGATCGTCGATTTCGGGCTGGCTCTCCAGGGTAAGGATCGCTCGGGTGAAGGGGTGCGCTTGGGGGGGACCCTTCCCTATGTGGCGCCGGAGCTCCTCGCCAACAGGGCGGCGAACCGCCGCACCGATCTTTACGGACTCGGCGCGGTGCTCCACGAAGCCGTCTACGGAAGTCCACCTTCCTCTTCGCGGGACACGAGCTTGGGCCGAGCCGTTCGGGACCTCGAGCGCGACGCACCCGACCTGCCCGAGCTCCCCCCGGGATATCCCGCCGGCCTCGACCGGTGGATCGCCGAGCTGCTGGCGCCCGAGCCGGAGTCGCGGCCCGCGGGGGCGGCGGAAGCGCTCGCGCGCCTGAACGAAGCCTGCGGAACGCGCCATCCCGCGGAGACGCCCGCGAGCAGGAGCGCCCGGCTCCTCTCCGGGCCTCCCGCCGGGCGTGAAGCGAGCGTGGATGAGATCTGGCGGGGACTCGACCTGTCGCCCGGTTCGCGCGTGGTCTGGCTGTGCGGCGGGGCGGGAGCGGGGAAGTCGCGGATCCTCCGCTGGCTCGAGGCGGAGGCGATCCTGCGTGGCTGGCACGTCCTGGCGCCGCCCGAGCGCCTGCGCCCGAGCCTCGCCGAGTTGAGGGCGTCTGCCGGCACGAGGCCGACGCTTCTGCTGCTCGACGAGGTGCACGCCGCCGGAGGCGCCACGCTCGACCTGCTGGAGCGGGTCGCGCGGGAAGGGGACGCGCCGCCGTTGAGGGTGGTCGCCACGCTGCGGCCCGACGCGATCGAGCGCCCGGCGCTCCGGACCCTGGTCGATGCCACCGGAACGGTGCCCACTCTGCGCCGGGTCGACCTCGGCCCGCTCGACGCCGGCGGCGTCCGCGCGATGGCCTCCAGGGCGACAGGCGGTTTCGTTTCCGACGAGCGGGTCACGTGGCTGCTCGACGCCTGCGAGGGCTCGCCGTCAGTCGCCGAGACCCTTCTCGTCGAAGGGATCTGGGAGAGAGGTGGGCGACACGTGGTCGCCGCCGACGGCGCCGCGGTCCCCTGGGGGCGCTTGGAGCTGCTTTCGACCTCCGGGCGTAGCTGGCTCGAGAGCGTGGCCGTGCTCCGCAAAGCCGTGCGGGACGAGCACGCCGCCGCACTCTCGGGCCTCGACCCCGGAGCGGCCCGCGTGGCGTCGGAGGAGGCCGCCGCGGCGGGTCTCGCCTACCGGAGGCGAGGACGCTGGTTCCTCGAATCCGCCGCACTCATCGAGCCGCTACTTTCGCGCATCGATCCGGGCCGCCGGAGGGAGATGCACAGGACGGCAGCCGAGCTGCTCGAAACGCAGGCCGGCGGCGACCCCGATCCTTCGCTGGCAGCGACCCTCTGGGCGGGCGCCGGCGAGCTCGACCGCGCCGTGGCGTGGGCCGTTCGCGCGGCGAGCGCGCTCGAACGAGCCGGGGACCCGGCCGGCGCCGCGGCGCGTTACGGAGACGCGCTTCGCCTCGTCGGGCGCGCGCGCTCGGCGCGTCACGAGCTGCGGCGCAAGCAAGCCGACGCGCTGATGCGGGCCGGCCTGCATGCCGCCGCCGCGCGGGCCTGCGGCGCAGCCGTGCGCCTGGCGGCGGACGACGGCGCCCGCGCCGAGGCGCTGGGACTGCAGGCGCTGGCCCTCGCCCAGGCCGGACGGTTCCGGCTCGCTCTCGAGATCGCGGAGCGGGTGGCGCGGCCGGCCGCCGCGGCGGGAGACGCGGCCCGGCTCGCGCCGGCGAGGAAGGTCGCCGGGATCGGGCTCGGGAGGCTCGGACGCGAGAACGAGGCCGTCCCGCTCCTGGAGGAGGCGCGGGGGCTCTATCGCGGGTTGGGGGACGTGCGAGGCGAAGCGGACGCGGTCCACGTCCTGGCGGCCTGCCGGGCGCGACTCGGGGAGGAGCGCGCCGAAAGCGACTTCCTCGAAGCGATCGAGCTCTATCGCCGGCTGGCCGCGGAGGGATCTCCCCCTCGGGACGGCCAGGATCTCAAGGCGCGGGTCGGTCTCGCGGTGATCCAGGCCCGTTCCGGCCGGTACGACGAGGCCGCGGCGATCCTCGAAAGCGTCCGCGCCGAGGCCGCCGAACAGGGGAGTCTCGGACTCCAGGAAGTGGCGCTGTCGAAGCTCGCGATGATCGCGATCGACAC
>JBGQLU010000076.1:0-18084 GCA_041500265.1 Acidobacteriota bacterium
ATGGCGTACGCTTTGCCGTTGATTTTTTCTAGAGAATCCGCATACTGACGGACGTTCGACCCCACTTTCTGGAGGAAATTCGATGACCAAGACCGAGCTGATCCAAGCGTTGGCGGATGCCGCGGGCTCCGATCGCAAGAGCGCGAAAGCGTTTCTCGAGGGGCTGACGGGCATCGTCGAGAAGCAGGTCAAGAAGGGCGGCGACGTCCCGCTGAAGGGCCTGGGCAAGTTCAAGGTCGTGAAGCGAAAGGCGCGGATGGGCCGCAACCCCGCGACCGGCGAAGCGATCAAGATCGCCGCCAAGACGGTCGTCCGCTTCACCGTGGCCAAGGCCCTCAAGGACCTGATCAAGAAGAAGTAGCGGCGGAGACGCAACCATCGGCGCCCGACCCGCGCGCGGCTTGACGTTCGCGGCGAGCGTGAGGGCGTTCGTCGTCACGGGCGCTCTCGTGATCCCCGGCTCCATCGGGGCCGGGGATCCTTGGCTCGCCGCAGGCGCAAGGCCCGAAACACCGTACCTCCTCGAATCCGGATCTCACCGCGACGCCCTGGTGTCGCTCGACGTCCGGAACACCACCGACCGCCCGGTGAGAGTCGAGCGGCTCAAGATCGAGTTCCTCTCGAACGGCTCCGTGGTCGGCACGCTCGATCCGGCGACCGCCGTGTTCACCGGCGCCGGCCTGTTCTCGGACCCTCGCGTCGAGCCGGGCGAGCCGACCACATGGAGCGGTTTGTGCCTGGAGCCGCCCGCGGCGAACGTCGATCTCGCGCGGCTCACGTTGAGCTTGGTCCAGCGTCGCGGCCTTCGCTCCACCCGCTCGTCCCAGGTGGTCGAGGTGCCGCTGCGCGCGCCGGCCTCCCCGGAGTCGCTCACTCTTCCGGTCCGGGGAACGTGGCGGGTCACCCAGGGTCACACTTGCGATTCGCAGCACCGGCGAGGCCGGCTCGGCGGCGAATATGCGTGGGATCTCGTCGCGATCAACGAGAGCGGCCGCAGCGGGAATCCGGGGTACGAAGGCTCGCACCGGATTTCCGACAGCGCGACCTACGGAAGGGACGTCCTTTCACCGGTGGACGGCGCCGTGGTCGCGACCTCGGACGGCGTTCCCGACAATGACCTGATGACCGACTACCCGAGGAAGAGCCTCATCGAAACGGTGCGGAATCCGAAGTGGATCTTCGGCAACCACGTGGTCATTCGTGACGGCGAGGCCTTCGTCCTCCTGGGCCACCTAAAGCGAGGATCGATCTCCGTCCACGCCGGCGACCAGGTCCGCGTCGGAACCCCGGTCGGCAAGGCGGGGAACAGCGGGAACACGATCCTGCCGCACGTCCACATCCAGGTGATGGACCGCCCCGACGCCGCCGACCCGCACGTGAGCGGGCTGCCTGCGGTCTTCAAGGACTTCTTCGAGGTCACCGCCCGCCGCACCGGTCAGGAGGGGGAAGCGGTCTTCAAGCGCGTGGCCGCGGGCGATCCTCCGCTGGGGGCCGTCCTGATCACGCCCCGCCCCGATCCTCCGCCGCGCTGACCGGAGCGGCGATGTCGCTGCGGTGGTGCTCCCCGTCCCAGTGAATCTCGGCGACGGCCCGATAGGCCGTTTCCCGCGCCGCCGGGAGATCGTGGCCGGTCGCGGTGACGCCGAGCACACGGCCGCCCGCGGTGACGAGCCGGCCCGACACGTCGATTTCGGTCCCGGCGTGGAACACCACGACCCCGGGGATCGCCTCGGCGGCTTCGATTCCATGGATCGGGCGGCCCTTGGTGGTGGCGCCGGGGTAGCCGCCGGATGCCATCACCACGCACACCGCCGCATCCTCCCGGAACGCGGGCGCCGGCTGCCGGCCGAGTCGCCCTTCGGCGCAGGCGAGGAGGAGCGGGAGCCAGTCGCCGTCCAGCCGAGGAACGAGGACCTGGGTCTCCGGGTCGCCGAAGCGGGCGTTGTACTCGAGCACCCTCGGGCCGCTCTCGGTGAGCATGAGGCCGATGAAGAGCACCCCTTGGAACGCTCGACCCTCGGCGGCGAGACCACGAATGGTGGGCCTCACGATCGTCTCGCGCAGGCGCTCGCGCGAGGGCCGATCGAGGCCGGGGGCGGGGGAAAACGTCCCCATCCCTCCGGTGTTGGGGCCGAGGTCGCCGTCGCCCACGCGCTTGTAGTCCCGGCACGGAGCCAGTTCCACGAACGCCTCGCCATCCGCGAGAACGAAATAGGACATCTCCCGCCCGACGAGCCTCTCCTCGACGACGATCGATCGCCCCGCGTCCCCGAACGCCCGGCCCGAGAGCATCTCGGTCGCGGCGTCCTGCGCCGTCTCCGGCTCACCGGCGATGACGACCCCTTTCCCGGCCGCCAGTCCGTCGGCCTTCACGACCAGGGGGTAGGCGGTCTCCGGCGACCGCAGGTACCGCCGGGCCTCCTCGAGGTCGTCGAAGATGCGGAACGCGGCGGTGGGAATCCCGTGCCGCGCCATGAACGCCTTCGAGAACGCCTTGCTCCCTTCGACCGCGGCGGCGGCGGCCGAGGGGCCGAAGACCGGCCGGCCCGCGTCGCGGAGGCGGTCGGCGAGCCCCGCGACGAGCGGAGCCTCAGGGCCGACGACCACGAGGTCGTAGCGCTCGGCGATCGCATGCGCCGCGAGCGCGCCGACCTCCTCCGCGCCGATCGCGACGCGGCGCGCGTGGCGCGCGATCCCGGGGTTTCCCGGGGCGCAGGTGAGGTCGGTCAGGAGGGGAGAGCGGCCGAGGGCCCACGCCAGAGCGGATTCACGTCCTCCGCTCCCGATCAGCAGGACCCTCATCGCGCCGCGCGATCAGTGGCAGCCGCAGGCGCCGGAGCCGCAGCCACCGGCGGCGGCTTTCTTGCCGCCCCCGGCGCCATCCTTCTTGTCCCCGGACGCTCCCGCGGAGTCGGCGGAGCCGGGCGATTCCTTCTTGCTCGAGGACCCGGAGTCCTTGCCGTACCCTTCCGAGAACCAGCCGCCTCCTTTGAGGTGGAAGGCTGCCCGCGAGATCAGCTTTTCGAGGCGCCCGGAACACTCGGTGCACTTGGTCAACGGCTTGTCGTCGACCTTTTGGATGGCCTCCTGCGTACGGCCGCACTTGGTGCAGCGGTATTCATAGATGGGCATGGACGATTCCCTTCGTCGGCTCGGTGCGCGGAGGATTGTGGAATCCGGTTCCGGGGCTGTCAAGGAACGCGGCGTTCGGCCTTGCCTCGCTCGAGGCGGGTCGCGGCCCCGGCGCGGGAGGCGCCGGAGGGCGGTTTTCTGCCGAAATAGCCCGACAGCCCCGAGGCCAAGGCCTCAGCCAGGCGCTCCCTGTCAGCGGCGCGGCCCAACAAGGCGGCGTCGTCGGTGTTGTTCAGATTCACCATCTCCACCAGGACCTTGGCCGGGACCGAATTCCCCTTGAGGACCGCCGGAAGCCAGACCCCCCGGCCGCGGATCACCTTCTCGCGGACCGGCTGGTATGGCTGGACGGGAAGATCCTCGCGCCGGAATTCCCGCACGATCGCATCGGCGAGCTTCCGCGAGACGCCTTCCGAGCGCAGGCGGTCCCGGCGCGGGAAGCTGATCTGCGGCTGCTCGCGGACCTCCTTGAATCGACGGTAGCTCGCCGAGTCGGATCCGAGCGTGCCCTCGCGGTAGCGGGCGCCGGGGACGTAGACCATCACCCCCCTCGACGACGGATGGCGCGCATCGGCGTGCAACGAGACGAAGACGACACGATCGGGATCGATGCCGCTCCGTTGGGCCTTCCGGTAGAGGGAATTCGCCAGATACCATCTCAGGTTGACCGCGACGGCGGTCTCGTTCCCGGCATCCGCGAGGAACGGCGGCGTCGTCATGACCGTCCGCCTGTGATTCGGCGCGAGCGCGTCCGTGCTCGACGGGACGTCTCCCCCCGTCGCGTCGTCGAGGGTGAGGTAGACGGTCGCTCGGGTCTTGGACAGGAGCTCGCGCTTAAGCCGGGTCGCGACGTCGAACACGTAGTCGTGCTCCCAGACGCCGTGATTCATCGTCCCCGGATCGAGGCCGCCGTGACCCGGATCCACGATCACGACGACCCCCTCGAGCCCTCGCTTCGGCTCGGGCGGCGGGCGTTCGGCGAGCTCGCGCTCCATCGCCGCGGCCTCCTTGTCGATGCTCTTCCGCCGTGAGTCGGACCGCGGGAGGAACTCCGGCTCCAGGACGTCGCGCGGGATCTTCACGAGCCAGCCGACCGGGATGTCGGTCAGATCCTTCACCGCGCTGCGCGCCGCGATCGTGCGGGCGAGCGCTTCGACGTCGTCCGGCGCGGTCCGTCCCGTGAATCGGAGGACCACGGCGGAGTACAGCGCCTCGCCCGACTTGAGGCGGTACCCCGCGAATTCGCCGCGGGCGTCGCTGCCGTACTCGAGCGAGCCGTCGTCCGAGGTCGGTGCGGACCGCAGCGCCGGATCGAGGAGCGCGGCCGGAATCCGCACGCGCTGCCCCGCCGACAGCTCGGGGGAATCGAGCCCATTGGCAGCTTCTATCTCCTGGAAGTGCTCTCCCGACCCGGTGAACCACAGCGCGACCTGCCACAGCCCTTCGTCGTAGACGGGGAGCGCGCCGACGCGCGCGACGTGCACCCAATCGGCGCCGTCCGGACCGTCCTGGGGGAACACGTTTCGAAGCACGACCGCGCGGACGTCGTCGGAGAGTTGGGCGAGCTTCACCCGCAGATACCCGTCTTCCGTGAGCGCTCCCGGATCGTCGAGCGCCGCGGTGAGCAGGTCGGCCTTGACGGGGGTCGCGGCCAGGCGCAGGGCGAACGCCTTGTGGGACTCTCCCGGCCAGGGGCGCGCTTCGAGGACGAGCTCGCGGCCCGATTCCAGGCGGACCCGGAGGTCCCGGCTGAGCGTCAGGACCTCGCTCGGGGCGGGGGGCGGCGCTACGGCCGCGGCCGCGGCGAGGAGCGCGGGGACCAACCTAGAAATCAGGGGTCACCTGGAACCGGTAGCCCGCCGGGGGCGTTCCGGGTGCGGCCGTGACGGTCGACGTCGCGCGCCGCGACGCCACGATTCGTTCGTGGTGCGAGATCAGGCTCGGCCCGTCGGCCCCCGGCAGCGCGCCGCCGACTTCGATCTGCAGGGTCACCAGGTCGTCCGTGATCGCGACCGGGAGGATCGTCAGACGGACGGACTCGAGCAAGGCGTCCCTCCCGCGGTGGAAGCTGTACTCGACCGACTGGCCGACGAACGTGTGGAGCTCGTTCGTCTCGAGCGCGACGGCGCGCTCTCCGTCCAGCCGCTCGATCGCGACGAGGAAGCGCACCGGCTCCCCGACGTTCGCGAGCGCGCGCACGACCGCGCGCTCGACCTTCTCCCCCTTCACGGTCAAGAGGATCCGCCGGCGGGCGTCGCCGTAGACCTCGAACAGGCCGGAGCCCTCGTCTCCGAGCAGGATGTCGCGGCGCGCACGGACCGCCGTGCCGCCCGGTGGGGTGACGGTGGCGGTGCATCGCAGCGTCGCGCCGCCGTCGGGCAGAGTCTCCCCGAGCGCCGCCTCGAGAGATACGACCGCCTCGGTGCCGGGAGGGTCCCATGGAATCCGGAGAGTCAGCTTGGCCGGGGTCTCCGGCCCGGCCTCGGCTTCCTGCGGCGAGCCGACCTCCCGCGACCGCCCCCCTTCGACGACGAGAGCCCCCACGCGCAGGGCGACGTGGGACTCGACGACGACCGGCGGAATGGCGAAAGCCCCGCCCGGTGCGAGGATCGCCAGCAAGCAGCCGGCGGCGAGCAGACCGCGATTCGGTCGGGCCCGGTCCGTTGACGGGAAGGCCACGCCCCCTATCTTATAGAGAGGGCCAAGGTTGACAAGCTTTAAGACCCAGCCCTACACTCGTCGGGTCGGCCGCTCCCTCCCGTGGGAAGGCGCGCTCGACGCGAAGGGGGGCGCCATGGTCACTCTCCAGTCCCGCGCCGCGACCCTACTGGTGATCTCGGCCGCCGTGCTCGGCTCGATGCCGACCCCGAGCCGCGCCGCCGCGGCCCAAGGCACGCTCTCCGGGGTCACCCGCGATGCCGCCGGCCACGCTCTCGCCGGAGTCGAGGTCCTGGTTCTGTCGGATCCCACCGCGGGGGCTGCGGTTCAGCACGCGATCTCGAACGCGAGCGGACAGTTCCTCGTCGGAGCGCTGCAGCCGGGCATCTACCGGGTCGCCGCCGTGAAATCCGGGTACATCGCCGCGTTCGGGCGGGTCAATACGCTTCTCCGGTCGTCGGTCGATCTGGTTCTTCGCCCCGCCCCGAAACCCGGCGAGCCGGGGGCCGAAAAGGTCGCCCAAGACCTGTCGTGGACCCTGCGCCTCCCGCCGCGCAGCATCCTTCGCGAGGTGGGAGCGCTCGCCGTGCTGGACACGCACGGGACCGGCGGAGCCCGCTCGATGGCGGATCGCGTTCAGGACGTCGTCCGCGGCCAGGTCGATCACGTCGTCGCGATGGGCTCCTGGCGGCCGGGGGGCGACGGGCCGAGCTCGTCGCTCGAAGGAACGGAAACCCGCATGCGGTTGGCGGGCTCGCTCGGCGAGCGGGGGGCGATCCAGGTGCGAGGCCGCCGGGGGAGCTTCGAGTCCACCTCCCGGCCGGCCGCCGGCGGGGTGAGCCGGGATGCTTCGGACGTCGACGTGGACGTCTCTTACGACACCGGCGACGACGCCAATCTCGCGATGAGCGCCTTCTACTCCCGCGGGGACCTGACGCTCGGCGAGGGCCCCCTCGGCTCGAAGAACGACGCTCGTCAGGGCCAGCGCTCGTGGGGATACGACGCGAGCTGGAAGAAGCAGGTCGATCCGTCGTCTCGGGTCGCGCTCCAGGTCGGATTCCATGATGCCAGCCTCGACGTCACCGACGTCGCCGGTCCGGAGTGGTACGGCGCCAGGGACGCTTCGAACCGGGCGATCGGGGCGGAAGGGTCTTACGAGAGCGCGGCGGCGGAAGGACACCTCGTTCAGCTGGGAGTCCGGGCCCAGCGCCTGATGTTGTCCGCACCCGAGGTGCGGCTCGGACGTTCGATGGGCTCGTTTCCTCTGGACGGCGCGGACGGCTGGAGCGTCCTCATCGACGCCGGGGATCAATGGTCGGTCTCGTCGCCGTGGGCCGTGACCTACGGCCTGTCGGTACGCCAGGACTTTCAGGGCGCGATGCCGACGACCCTGACGCCAAGGGTCGGTGGGAGCTGGTCGGTCTCCAAGCTCAAGGCGCATGCGGAAATCTCGTACCTCGCGGCCACGAGCCTCACCGGGCAGGAGTCCTCCGGGGGCTGGCCGGCGGAGGGGGGCTCGCGGATCGGGTACGACGTCCGGCTCGAGACTCCGGTCAGCCCGGAGGTCAGCCTGGTCGGATCCGCCTCGTTCGTTCCCCTGCAGGCCGACCGCTGGGCTTCGGGTGGGGTGGCCGGCGGCCTCGACGGTATGTTCTTCACCAACGGCCGCGCGTCCGACCGTAACGCGGCGATCGCGCTCGAGCGCTCGGCGCCCTCGGCGTCGGTCTCGGTGCGCGTCGAGCACGGGCACGCGGAGGGAGCGCTGGCTCCGGCGCTCGACGCCGAGCTCCCGATCGTCGTGCTCTCCGACCGCTCGGTCGTTTACAACTCCGCGCGGTTCGGGACGCATTCCGCCCGCACCGGATCGTCGCTCGCGCTCGAGTACCGGGCGCTGCGGGACGAATCTCCGGCGGCCGGCGAGTCGGTCACGATCGGCACCCTTCGTACGGTCGAGATGGAGTTCGCGCAAGACCTCGTGCGCCTGTGGGGAGGGCGCGCCTCGTGCCGGCTCTTGCTCGCGGCGCGCACCGCCGTCAACCCCGGCCCCGCCGTATCCGCGGCGCCGGCGGGAGGCGGTGGGGACGAGGCCAGGCGTTTCGCCGCGCTGCAGAAGCGGGTCAGCGCGGGCGTGTCGCTTTCCTTCTGAGCGATCCGGGGGCAAGGGACGAGGCGCCTGATCGTGAACCGTAGAACCTATCGATCGACCTGGGTGCTGTTCGGCAGCGCCGCGCTGCTATTGGCGGCGCTCGGGCTCCTGTCGTTCGGCCGCCGCATCGCGCAGCGCGAGCCGTGGAGCGGCATCCTCTGGGTTCAGGCGGCCTCGGGGCCGACGGCGGTCGAGGTGGAGCCGGTAAGCCCCGGCGCTCGCGCCGGGCTGATCCCCGGAGACGTCGTGGAATCGGTGGACGGCCGCGCGGTGACCGGATCCGTGGCGGCCGCGGATGCGTTCTGGCGGGCGGCGCCCGGGCATGCCTTGCGCCTGTCGATGCGTCGCGGGGACCGAAGCTTCGACGCGATGGTCGAGGTCGCCCGCCGACGCGCGACCCCGCCGCTTTACGGCTACCTCTCCCTGATCGGCGTCGCCTGTCTCGCCTCGGCGCTGTTCATCGTCTTCCGCTGGCCCAGCGTGCGCGGCGCCACGATCTACGGGGTCCTCGGCCTGGCGCTGTTCGTTCACCTGGTCTTCAGCCAGACCGGCGCGGCCGACACGTTCGACTGGATCGTGCATTGGCTGGACATCGCGGCCGGCGCCCTGGCCCCGGCGGTCCTGCTGCACCTCGCCTGGACGCTGTCGCGCTCGGCGCCGGGAGCGCGCCGCGTCGGCTTGGCGCTGGCCTATCTCCCGTCGGCCCTGCTGATCCTGGGCGACGTCTGGCTCGAGGGGCTGGGCGGAGCGTATCGATTCGACGATCCGATCCTCGCGGTCACCGCTCACGACAGGCTCGAGGCGGCGTTCTTCGCCGCGGCCGTCGTCGTCGCGGCCCTCTCGATGGGACGCGCCTACGCCCGCACGCCCTCGATTCTCCACCGGAGCCAGCTCCGCTGGATGCTGTGGGGGCTGGCGCTCGGATTCGGGCCGTTCACGGCGTTCTACGTGATTCCCTGGGCGGCCGGGGTGGCGCTGCCCGCGTGGGCCGAGCTGGGCGTCTTGCCGGTGCTCGCCGTGCCCGCCGCCTTCACGGCCGCGATGGCGCGTTACCGGCTGCACGATCTGGATCTCATCCTGCGCCGCGGCTTGGCCGGGGTCGTGCTCGCCGCGGTGACCGTCGGCGTCTACGCCGCCGCGCTCGCCACGGTGAGGCGTCTCGCCGCCGACCTCGAGCTTCCGGAGTCGGTGCTCGGATTTCTCGCGGCGCTGATCGCCGCCGTTATGTACCCGAAGCTGCGCACGTGGGTGCGCGAGGGGGTCGATCGCGCGTTCTACCGCGCCCGCTACAGCGATCGCGCGACCCTGCTCGAGTGGAGCCGGGAGCTGAACACCGAGACCGATCTCCCGTCCCTGCTCGCCCAGCTCGAGGCGAGGGTCCGGGAGACCCTCGCGGTCGGCTCGGCGGCGGTGCTCGTGCGGACCCGGGAACGGCGCCTCGAGCGCGTCGCCTCGTCCGGGCCGAGGATCGCCATCGATCTCGATCGCAACGTCCTCGATCAGCTCGAGCGCACGCCCGACACCACGCTCGAGGCCGGAGCCCTCTCCGGCATGCCGGAGGCCCGGCACCTCTTCGGCATGCGGGTCAAGGGCCGCCTCTGCGCCGCGCTCGCGATCGCCGACCGCGGAGGGTACGAGCCGCCGCTTTCGAGCGAGGACCGCGCTCTCCTCGCCACGCTGTGCGCGCACGCCGCGCCGGCGATCGAGGCGGCGCGGCTGGTGCTCGAGGTCCGCCAGCACGCCGCCGAGGTCGAGACGCTGAAGGCCCTCCAGGAGCGCATCTTGGAATCCAGCGGCGTCGGCCTCCTCCTCGTCGGCCCGGAGGGGCGCATCCTGGCCTGGAACCGGACGCTCGAGGACATCTACGTCCTTCCACGGGACCAAGCGCTCGGCAAGCACCTGAGGGACGTCTTCCCGCTCCACACCGTGCGCCGCATCGACCGCGAGCTCGCGGCGGTCGGTCCGGGCGTCGAGGCGCGGATCTACCGCCACGCGCTCGTCAACCGCGCCGGCGACCGTATCGTCGTCAACCTCTTTCTGTCGCCCACCGCCGCCGAAGGCAGCGAAGGCTCCCGCGTGGTCACCTTCGACGACATCACGGATCGAGTGAAGCTCGAGGAACAGGTGCTGCAGCAGGACCGCCTGGCGTCGCTCGGCCTCCTCGCCGCGGGCGTCGCCCACGAGGTCAACACGCCTCTCACCGGGATCTCGAGCTACGCCCAGATGCTCCTCGAGGACCTCTCCCCGGAGGATCCGCGACGGGACACGCTCGTCAAGATCGAGGCCCAAACCCGGAGGGCCTCGACGATCGCGAACTCGCTCCTGAACCTCGCCCGCCCCGAGCGCGCGTCGTTCGAGGCGCTGGCGCTCAACGAGGCGGTGCAAGAAGTGGTGAAGCTGTTCGAACCGCAGCTGCGGGGCCGGCGCATCGTGCTGCACTCGGACCTCGACGCCGGCCTCCCCGAGGTGCGCGGGCACCGCGGGAAGCTCCAACAGGTCCTGCTGAACCTCCTCTCGAACGCCCGGGACGCGGTCGAGGGGAGCGGCAGCATCACCGTGCGGACCGGCACGGCGGGGGAGCGGGTCGTCCTGGAGGTCGTCGACGACGGGGTCGGGATCGCGGAGGAGGACCTCCCGCGCATCTTCGATCCGTTTTTCACGACCAAGGGGCGCGGCAAGGGGACCGGCCTGGGCCTGTCGATCAGCTACGGGATCGTGCGCGAGCACGACGGCGTCATGCAGGTCGAAAGCGTGTCCGGGGAGTTCACGAAGTTCCGGATCGAGCTCCCGGTCCACAAACCCGCCCGCGCGTTCGCATAGCGCCGGCCCTCCGGAGAGACCCCATGAAATCCCCGCTGGCCGAAAAGGCCCGGCTGGACAAGGTCACGACCAAGGCGATCGTCGCGGCAGCCTCGACGATCGCCTCGAAGATCGACGCGCACAGGAAGCCCGAGGTCGCGTTTCCGGTCCGGTCGCTGTCAAACGTCCGCTACGACCCGAAGAAGGGATGGTTCGAGATCGGGCGCGGGACCTCGACCCGGACGCTGACCGTCAACACGGCGAAAACGTTCGCGCAGACGCTCAAGATGATGGCGCTCTCGAAGGAGCTCGTCGAGACGAGCGACTTCGCGACCAAGCGGGACGCGTACTATCAGTCCAAGAACTGGGGGGACGCCAAGTTCGACGAGCAGTCCGAGTCCGACATGGTGATGGACGACATCGAGGCGATGTTCTCGGTCGAGGGAGTGTCACGGGAGCAGCTGCGCTACATCCCGGACGAGCACGGGGGAGCGGTCGCCGGCGAGCTGATCGTCCACGACACCGACCTGACGACCGGGAGCGTCGAGCGAATCGACTGCACGAAATTCGGCTCCGGGGCGTATTCGATTCCGTCGCTCGTCGAGCAGATGAGATTCGAGACGAAGGCCAAGTTCATCCTCTGCATCGAGACCGGCGGCATGTTCCAGCGCCTCCAAAGCCACAAGTTCTGGCAGAAGGCCCACTGCATCCTCGTCTCGATGGCCGGCGTGCCGACTCGCGCGACCCGGCGATTCGTGCGGCTCCTCTCCGATCAATGCGGCATCCCGGTCTATGCGTTCGTCGACTGCGACCCGTACGGGATCTCGAACATCTACCGGACCCTCAAGGTGGGCTCAGGGAACGCCGCCCACATCAATCGCTTCTTTTGCGTCCCGCAGGCGAGCTTCCTGGGCGTGACGCCCCAGGACATCGTCGACTACAAGCTTCCGACCCACCCGCTCAAGGACGTCGATGTCAAGCGCGCGAAGGACGCGCTGAAGAACGACCCCTTCTTCAAGATCCACAAACCCTGGGCCCAGGCGATGGAGCAGCTGATCAAGATGGGGGTCCGCGCCGAGCAGCAGGCGCTGGCGCGATGGGGGCTCAATTACGTGATCGACGAGTACCTTCCGCGGAAGCTCAAGGCGACCGGGAAGTTCCTGCCGTAGCGCTAGCTGATCTCGCCGCTCCCGGGGACGATCGACGCCGGATCGATCCCGTTCCCGGTGAGCGCCGTGAGCCACAGGTCGTCGGGCGAGGTCTCCAAGACCAGCTTCGGGTCGGCCGGGGTGACGATCCAAGAGCCGTCGTGGATCTCGCGCTCGAGCTGGCCGGGACCCCATCCGGCGTACCCGGAGAAACAGTGGAACCGGACGTCGGTCCGGTCGCACAGGCGTGAGAGCGTGCGCGTCGAGGCGGACACGCGCAGCCCCTCGACGACCGAGCGGCCTTCCGGGTCGTCGAAGCCGGCGTCGAACAGCACGAGCCCCTGCTCCGGCTGCACCGGCCCGCCGACGCGAACCTTCTTCCCCGGATCCCCCGCGTAGCGGATCTTGTGATCGTGGCAGAGGTCCCGGAGCGTCAACGCCGATTCGCGGTTGATGACGAGGCCGAGGGCGCCCTCCCCTCGCTGCTGCAGCAGGAGCACGACCGACTGCCGGAAGTTCGGGTCGAGCAGCTGCGGCACCGCGATCAGGAATCCGGGGGCCAACGACCGGAGATCGCCCTCTTCGCTCATCGACCGAAAGTATGCCCCCGCTCAGGTCGTTCGGCGAGCCTCTCCGTGGCGCCGTGCGAAGATCCCCGCCCCGAGGGCGGCGGCCGCGACGCCCAGGCCCGGGTAGATCGGCTCGACCCCGAGCCAGGGCCCGCCCGCGCGCAACGAGGACAGCGTCCAGAGCAGGGCGACCGCCCCCGACGCCGCCATTCCGAGGGCGGCAAAGCGCGAGGCCGGGCGCAGCGCGGGGAAGAAGGCGCCCAGGATCGGCGCGAGCAGCACCGAGGTCCCAACGCTGCCGAATCCGTACCAGAGGTTCACGACGGACTCCGACGACAGCGCGATTCCGGCGGCGAGGATCGACCCCGCGACGAGCCCCAGCCGTTCGCCGCGGAGCGTGGCCGCGGCGACGCGGCCGGAGCGCGCGAGCAGGTCCCGCGAGAGCGTGATTCCGACGTTGAAGAGAAACGCGTCCACGGTCGACATCACGGTCGCCAGCATCCCCGCGTAGAACACGCCGAGCAGGCCGACAGGAAGAAGAAGCTCACCCAGCGCGGGGAACGCATCGACCCCGGACGGAAGGTCCGGGAGGATCGCCCGCGCGTAGAGGCCGGTGAAGGTCGTCAGTCCGTCGAACAGGGCGAAGAACAGGATCGATACGTACAGCCCGCGCCGCGCGATCGCGGGGGTCTTGGCGGCGAAGCACCTCTGGAAGAACGTCGGCTCGACGAGCGTCTGGAGCGCTATGAAATACCACGCGACGACGTACGCCGGGCGCTGGCCTCCCAGCGGCGAGAGCGCGCCGGGGGGGAGCTTGGCCGCCAGGGCGTGGACGCCGCCCAGACGGCCGACGGCGAACGGAAGCAGCAAGGCGAACCCGCCGTACATGAGGATGAACTGCAGGCCCTTCGTCTGCACGACCGAACGGAATCCCCGCGCGCCGATGTACAGGAGGCAGAACGCGGTGCACAGGACGATCGCGAGCGGCTGGCTCATTCCGGTCGCGCGGCGCAGCAGGACGCCCAGCATCAACAGGTAGGCGGCGGGAAGGGAGAGCGCGAGGACGGTCAGCGCCCCGAGCCGGCCGGCGACCCCGCCGTAGGTTTCGTAGAGGATGTCGGGGAGCGTCGCGTCGCCGCGGCGCCGCGCTTTCTCGGCGAACAGCAGGGCGAACAGGAGCGCTCCGACGTAGTAGGGAGCGCCGAGCACGAGCCAGTTGGAGAGGCCGTGGACGTAGGAGTATTCGCCCACGCCGAGCACGCCGCCGTACCAGGTCGCGACGAGCGTGGCGACGAACGCGGGCAGGGTCAGCGATCGTCCGGCCAACAGGAAATCCTGGTCGGCACCCGGCGTCCGCTTCGACGCGCGCACCCCCAGGACGAAGGTGGCGGCGAGATAGGCGCCGACCACGGCGAGGTCGAGGGCGCCGAGGCGGCCCACCGGGACAGCTCAGAACCCGTAGGAGACGCCGACGAGAAAACCGCGCGTCGAGGCCGGGAAGAACTCGCTCGAGAATTGCGTGTACGCGGCGTCGACCGGGTACGAGTAGCCGAACTGCGCCACCGTGGCATCGAACAGGTTGTCGATGCGAAGCCGGACGGTGAGCGATCCCGCCTTCGCCTTGGCGAAGCGCGACAGATCGGCGACGGCCTGGACGGCGGCGAGCGTGAATGGGTCGATCGTCTTGTCGACGTAGCCGGGGACCTCGCGGTTCGCGGGCGTCTTCCTCTCGTTCTGGCTGTTGTCGAGGAAGATCCTCCCGACACGGCGCCCCGAAAGCTCGACGCGCACCGGTCCGAAGGTGCGCGCGATCGCGAGCCGGACCATGCTGTCGGGGAACAAGGCGATGCGATTCCCCGAATAGTCGATCGTCGCGGTCCCTCCCCCCGCGAGCGGTGAGTACAGCGTCGAGTCTTGGAGGACGTCGCGGCTGAACGCCGCGTACCCGGACAGATCGACCTGTCCGGGGATCCGACCCGACGCATCGATCTCGATCCCCTGGTGAAGAGAGCGGCCGGCGTTCGTCGTGATCGGAATCCCGTCGGCGTCGATGCCGCCCGCGTACACGAGCTCGTCGCGGAAATCCATGCGGTAGGCGTCGAACTTCACGAAGGTCGAGCCGTGGCGGTAGCCGGCTCCGATCTCGGCGGAGAGGAGACGCTCGGGGCGCGCGAGCGGATCCGACCAGCGATTCTTCGCCGGATCGAACGACCGGAAGTGCCCCGCGGGATCGTCGGTCGGGTCCTCGGGATCCCAGATGTTGTTGAACGGCGGCTCGCTTTCCGTTCGAACGAGCTGCAGGTAGGCGTTCCAGCGGTCCGTCACGTTCCAGTTCACGCCGACGCGCGGCGTGAGGAAGGCGTACGCCGCGTCCCACGAATTCCCGCGGACGCGATCGTCTCGCATCGCGAACCTGTGGCGCGTGCCCTGGAGCTCGAGGTTCACCGTCACTCCGGCTCCGGCGCGCACGGCCTCTCGAACGAAGACGTTCATCGTGTCCTTCGCGTTGGTGAAATCGTAGAGCGTGAGCGAGGGACCCAGAGGCGTCACCGAGGCGCACGTCGGGTCCGAGCACACGCCTCCGTCGGTGACCTTGCCTTCGTGGCGGCCCCGGTGCACGAGCAACTCGAGCCCCGCGGTGAGCTGCCCGCCCCGGTGGTCCCAGCTGACCCGGGGGATCCAGCCGAACTGGCGGTTGTCGAGCGAGCGCCGCGTCCAGGCGCTCTGCAGCGTCTCCTCCGGGTAGGCCGGGGTCGGTGGCGCGGGGCCGAGAGGATCGTAGGCCAGCGCGTCGGCGAACTGCCGGTAGGCGCCGTTCCCGAGGATCGCGTACCAGGTGTTCCGGAGGAAGACCCCCGGGGCGACGCGCCGGTCGTTCATGACCTGGAGCTGGGGTTGGAGGAACGAGTCGGTCTCGCCGTCGCGAAGCGCGTTCTGACGCCTCAGGGTGCGGTCGCCGAGATCGGCGAATGGGACCCCGTAGTAGGCGAGCTGCGTCTTCTCCGGCCCGCCGAACGCCTGGATGCGCCACACGGACCCGGGATCGAACCGCTCGAAGGCGAGATGGAGATACGTCTGGCGGGACCACGACGGGGTCCGGTAGCCGTCGCTCTCCACGTGCGCGGCTCGGACCATCCACGCCCAGTGGGTCGTGCCGACCGCACCGCCGTAGCGGAACGAGAGGCGCGCGGTCCCGAACGAGCCGTAGGCGGCGTCCAGCGCCCCGCCGGCGGCGGTGGAGAGGGGAGCGGTTTCCAGGTTGACGACGCCGCCGACGGCGGGCGAGCCGTAGAGCGCCGTTCCCGGCCCGCGTTGGATCTGTACGAGATCGAGCCCCCCGGCGAAGTCGCCCAGATCGATCGTGTAGACCTGGTGCGATTCGGGAGTGTTGAGCGGGACCCCGTTGACGTTGACCGCGATCCGGGTCTGATCGAAACCCCGGAGCCGGAGATAGCTGTATCCGTACCCGTTCCCGGCGTCGCTGTAGGAGTAAGCGTTGATCGTTTCCCCGAGGAAGGTCGAAAGATCCTGCCCCGAGTTCCTCCAGCCGATCGTCTCCGGCCCGATGTCGGTGAAGGAGGCGGGATCCCTGCGATCCTGGGCCACGGTGTCCGAGACGACCACCCGCTCCTCGACCCCCGTGGGAACGGGAGTCTCGTCGTCGGCTCGAGCCACGCTCCCCAGCACGAGCACGGCGGTCAGCGAGAACCCGAGGATACGACTCGTCACGACGCCCCTCCCGCCGGGTCGAACGAACCTGAGCGGAGGAGCGGACGAAAGATCGGGAGAGGTCGGCCTCGATCATCGTCCCGTTTCCCTACGCTGGTATGACCCAGTTCAGGTTCAAGGGTTTGTTCTCAGCCGCGCTCTCGCGTGGCACCCCTAACGGAACCGCGGACACCGTACGCCAGGGGGCCAGGGCCGTCAAGGCGCCGTTCCCGGCGGAGGTCGGAATTGACCGCGTGGAGGGCGCTCGGCTATAGTCCGCGTCCTTTCGGCGCGGAAGCTCGTTTCCTCCGAAACGGACGGCGGCGGCGTAGCCAAGTGGTAAGGCAACGGTCTGCAAAACCGTCATTCACCGGTTCAAATCCGGTCGCCGCCTCCAACCGTCGTCGCGTGAGCTGATGTTCGAGCGCAAGTCGAAGTTACCCGAGGGCCCGACGCTCCTCGACCGCATCGTGAAGGCGAGGTCGGAGCGCGTCGCGATCCTCGGGCTCCACCCCCAGGCGGGGACGCGCACGGTGCTGGGTGCGCTGGTCCGCGAGATCCACAGGCGGTCGTGGCCGATCGCGCTGACCTCCGCTCCCCGGCTGCCCCTCGAGCAAGAGGAAGGGGTCGAGCACCAGCCGGTGACGCGGATCGCGGTTCCCGAAGGGGCGTTCGTCGCCACCTCGGCGCCGCCGCCCGCCGAAGGCGCAGCCGGGCTCGAACGGGTCGAGGCGACGGCCTGGACGACCGCGATGGGTCCGGTCTCGCTCTACCGCGTCACGAAGCCCGGCGACGTCGATCTGCACGGGCCGGGCGAGGCCGATTCGATGAAGGTGATCCTCGGGCGGCTCGCCGAGTTGTCGGCCGGAATGGTCCTGGTGGACGGAGGATGGGAGCGGCGCGCGTTCGCGGCTCCCGGGGTCACGGACAGCATCGTCCTGGTCCTGGGCGCCGGTTACTCCGCGACCCCCGAGCGCTCCGCCGCGGCGGCGCGGTATCTCGTGGAGACCCTCTCGGTCCCTCCCTGCGACGAAAGCGCGCGCCACGCGTGGGAGGAGACTTCCTCGAAAGGAGCAACGGCGCTCCTCGATGCGCGCGGCCGCCAGGTCGGCGTCATGCCTCCGGGCCTCGACGATCCGGTTCCGGCGCTCAAGACGGAGGAAGGCGGACCGATCTCGACGGTGGTGCTGCCCTTCGGCCTGAACGACGAGTTCATGATCCCCCTCGTTCGATCGACGCTGCGTTGCACGCTCGTCGTGCGCGACGCCACCCGGATCAACGTCTCCCCGGTCTACTACAAGGCCTGGCTCAAGGGGCGCGGCCGCATTCACGCCGTGCGGCCGCTGCGGCTGGTGGCCGCCGCGACCAATCCGATGAACCCGTCCGGTCCGGATGCGGACGCGGTCGAATTCCGCGGCAGCGTGGCCCTGGCGCTCCCCGACCTTCCGGTGCACGACGTCGTGCTCGAGGCCGTGGACGACGGGAAGCGGTCGGTCTGGAAGTTCTGGGATTGACCCTTCGGCTCCCAGAACCCCCACCAAATCGCTATAATTTTGGATGTAATATGTGCAAGAAGATTTTGTAACTGTGAATCGTTCTCGGGCTCGCTCACGCCGATAGTCAAGAATGTAAGCGTTGCGGTAGCAACGACTAAGCCCCCCAAATTTCAAATTCAATACTTTGGCATGCCGCTCGCTTGAGGCGCTCTCGGCGGTCCATGGGGAGACCGCTCGTGGAGATCCCAGCCGATGCGCAACTTCTCCCGTCTCGCCATCGTCGCCGTCGCCGTGATTCTCGCGGCCGCAAGCCGCCCCGCCGTCGCCGGGACCGCATCGCTCGCTTGGGATCCCGTGGGAGACGCCGATCTCGCGGGGTACCGGGTCTATTACGGGACCTCCCCCGGTACCTACACGCAGTCCGTCGA
>JBGQLU010000077.1:0-18074 GCA_041500265.1 Acidobacteriota bacterium
AAGGGCCGTCCCCCGACGAGCAGCTCGTAGAGCACGACCCCGAGCGAATACACGTCGGTGCGCGAGTCCACCGAACGTCCGTCGAGGGCGGCCTGCTCCGGGCTCATGTACTCGGGTGTTCCGACGAGCTGACCGAACTGAGTCAGCCCGTTCGTCGGCCCCACTCCGTCGTGGAGCGCCTTGGCGACTCCGAAGTCGATGATCTTGGGGGTCGGCGCGCCGCCTTCCGTGGTGACGAGGATGTTCGGAGGCTTGAGGTCCCGGTGGATGACCGCGTTCAAGTGGGCGTGCTGGACCCCGTCGCACACGCGGAGGAGCAGCTCGAGGCGCGGCTCGATACCGAGCCGTCGCGAGTCGCAGAACTCGGTGATCGACTCCCCGGCGACGTACTCCATGACGAAGAACGGCCTCGCGTCGGGCGCGCTCCCCGCGTCGAAGACGCGCGCGATGTTCGGGTGGTTCATCACGGCGAGGGTCTGACGCTCCGACTCGAAACGCGCGAGGGCGCGATCGCCCGGAACGGCATTCCGTGCCAGCTTGATCGCCACGCGGCGCACGAGCGGCGGGTCCTGCTCGGCGAGATAGACCACGCCCATCCCGCCTTCGCCGATCCGCTCGAGAACCCGGTACGGGCCGAGTCGCGCCGGCACGTCCTCGACCAGCTCGGTGACGAGCTTCAACATCGAACCGGTCCTGAGGATCTGCGGGAACGAGTCGCGCGGACGCGACGCTTCCGGCTCGCTCACGGGTTGACTCCGGAATCGGACCGCAACTGCCTCGCAAGCCACGCTCGGGCCTGCCGCCAGTCTTCCTTGACGGTTCTCTCAGAAACCTCGAGGACCGCTCCGATCTCCGCCACGGAAAGGCCGGAGAAGAGCCGAAGCTCGGCGACGCGGTGCTGCCGCGTGTCGTGGCGAGCGAGATGCCTCAGCGCTTCGTCGAGGACCAGGACGTCCATGGCGGGTTTCGGCGCGAGGTTCGCGTCCTCGTCGAGGCTCACGCGAACCTGGTCCCCTCCTCGCTTGCGTGCCCGCGATGCCCTCGCGTGGTCGACCAGCAAATGACGCAGCTGCAGCGATGCGACCGCAAGAAAATGGGTCCGGTCTTGCCACGACTCGTGTCCGGCGCTCTTCAAGCTCAAGTACGTCTCGTGGACGAGCGAGTCGGTGCCCGGAACGGCGTACCAAGCGGCGATGCGCCGCCTCAGGCCGTGGGCCAGAGCCCGTAGCTTTTCGTACTCCGTGGCCGCGAATCCATCGAGAGTCTCAGTCGTTCTCGATCCTCGCGGCGGTGCCGGGGGGATGACTCGGTTGCTGTCGTCGTTCATCGGCTCGAGCTCCAACCCCGTGAAAGTACTGAAGAGTATACGGCGAGTTCGTCGAGGCGAACGCACCGTTGCCCTTCCGGCGGCTTGATTCCGGTATACCTCATGAACAGTGCCGTGCGTCGAGCCGCGATGCCGCGGTCTTGCGGCACCGGCCCACTCGAAGAGGAGGAGACCATGAGAACGACTTCAGGAACGGTGGCGCGCCGAGCGATGCTCGTCGCGGCGCTTGTTGCGGTCGCGTGTACCGCGGCCGTCCAGTTTGCGTCTACGACGGAAGTCCGGGCCACCTGCATCGTGTCGCCGTACTGCGATGCGACGACCCAGGTGCACTGCCCCAACGGCGCGACGTACTCGAGCGAATGCGCCGCGCAGCTCGCCTGCCACTACGACTGCACCCCCGGGGGAGGGGGACCTCCTAATTGTGGCGGCCGTCGCTGCGTGGACGAGTAGCAGGACACCACCGCAATTCTCGAGGCGTCGCCTGGGCTATCGCCGGGCGGCACCTCGTCCAGAGTCACCGCTGTCCCGCTCGCGGCCGGCGGGACGTCGTCCGACGTCGTCGCGGCGACTGTCGATATCTCCGGGGTGATCGAGTCGGATCGACCTGCGGACTTGGAGACCGCGGCGCAAAGGTGGCTCGAACGGATGAGACACCGCCGCGTCCGAGCCGATCCCCCGGGGGAGCCTGGCGCGCATCGGAATGGTGCGGCGTGTGGGCGATTCGGCGCTCGAACGTGCGACGCGCGCTCTGGCGATCCAGGCGTCCTACGGAGCCTTCGCTCCGCCCCACCGTAGCCGCTCACATAGGCCTACTTGCGCTTCTCGATCGCAACGCGCCAAGACGGGAGCCCGATCCGCCGACTGTCGGCTTCGGTCATCGGCCCGGTAGTATCAGCGGCGGCGATCCGAATGGCCTCTTGATCCTCCCGCGCCATCTGGAGGAGCGTGGCTCGAAGGGGCTCGTCGATCGCGCTGCCCAGGGCCGGCCCCGCGGTGAGCGCCGCGCCGTGCTGCCGATCGCGTGTGCTCCTTCTCCCTCGGCGAGGTACCGTCGCTGAGGTTGGCCCATCTCGGCGCAGTTGTGAATCACGGAACCTTCCTCCGTCGTACAATCCATCGAGATCCGCCGGTTGCCCTAGGAGATCGTCGTGTCCCGACGTTTGCTTGCCGCGCTCGCGGTCGCGAAGCGATGACGGAGGGCCGTCTCGAACTCTCGCCGGACGAGTTCCGGCGCATCGCATTGCGGGCCGTCGACGTCGCGACGGAGTACCTCCGCGGCTTGCGGGAGATGCCGGCGTTCCCCGACACCTCCGGGGCGGAGACGACGGCGATGTTCGACGAGACGTTGCCCGAGCGGGGCATCGGCGACGCAGCCGTCGAGGATCTGAAGAAGGTGCTCGGGGCCGCGCGGCCGGGCGGCCCGACCTTCTTCGGGTACGTGCTCGGATCCGGTGAGCCCGTCGCGGCGGCAGCAGACCTCGTTGCGAGCGTGCTCAACCAGAACGTGACCGCGTGGCGCTCCGCGCCGAGCGCGGTGACGATCGAGCGGGTCGTCGTCCGTTGGCTCGCGGAGGCGATCGGCTGCCCGGGATTCGGCGGCAGCCTGACCGGCGGCGGCTCGGCCGCCAACCTGATGGGGCTCGCGATGGCACGCGACGCTGGGGTCGACTCCAACGTGCGCGGCGCCCCGGCGGGAACCCTGTACGCTTCCGCCGAGGCCCATATGTCGATCCCGAAAGGGGCGGCGCTCCTCGGGCTCGGCCACGCGGCGGTCCGCGAGATCCCGGTCGATGGGGAATTCCGGATGGTCCTGGACGCGCTCGACCGCGCGATCCGCGCCGACCTCGACGCGGGCCGCCGGCCGATCGCCGTCGTCGCGTCCGCCGGGACCGTGAACACCGGGAGCATCGACCCGCTCGATGCGATCGCGGACATCGTGGAGCGGCACGGCCTCTGGCTGCACGTGGACGGCGCCTACGGCGGGCTCGCCGCGCTCGCGATGCCGGAGGCGTTCCGCGGCCTCGCCCGCGCGGATTCGATCTCGATCGACCCGCACAAGTGGCTCTACCAGCCACTCGACTGCGGGTGCCTCCTCTACCGCGACCGCGCGGCCGCTTGCCGGGCGTTCTCGCACACCGGCGACTACGCGAAGTCGCTCGAGAGCGACCCGGTCGAAAGCTTCGCGTTCTTCGATGAGTCGCTCGAGCTGTCCCGGCGGTTCCGGGCGCTCAAGCTCTGGGTGTCGCTCCGGTATCACGGCATGGACGCGTTCCGGAACGCGATCCGCGGCGACCTCGGGCTCGCAAGGCACCTCGCGGATGGGATCGACGCGCAGCCCGCGCTCGAGCGGCTCGCGCCGGTGCCGCTGAGCGCGGTCTGCTTCCGGTACCGGGGCGACGGCACGCGGGACGAACGCGACCTCGACGCGCTGAACACGAGCATCCTCGCCCGCATCGTCCGACGGGGGCGCGTGTACATCTCGAACGCGACGATCCGCGGGCGGTTCGCGCTTCGCGCCTGCGTCGTCAACCACCGGAGCACCCGGGGGGATGTCGAGGCCGTGATTCTGGAGACGCTCGCGGCCGCCGACGACGTCCTGCGCGGTGGACCCTGATCCGAAAGGCGTCGCGCGGAAGAGTGCAATCGGCCGCATAATCCGCTCTCGTGATCGCCCCCGGCACCCGCCTCGGCCCCTACGAGATCCTCGCGCCGCTCGGTGCCGGCGGGATGGGGGAGGTGTGGCGGGCGCGGGACACGACGCTCGATCGCGAGGTCGCGCTGAAATTCCTCCCGGCGTCGTTCGCCGACGATGCCGAGCGGCTGGCGCGGTTCGATCGCGAAGCCAAGGTGCTGGCGTCGCTCAACCATGCGGGCATCGCTGCGATCTACGGCTTCCACGAGCACGACGGCCATCGGTTTCTCGCGATGGAGCTGGTTCCCGGCGTCGACCTGGCCGAGCGGTTGAGGTCGGGCCGCCTCTCGGTTGCCGAGGCTATCGACGTCGCGCTCCAGATCGCCGAGGCGCTCGAGGCGGCGCACGAGCGGGGGGTCGTCCATCGCGATCTCAAGCCGGCCAACGTCAAGCTGACCCCCGACGGCAAGGTCAAGGTCCTCGACTTCGGCCTCGCGAAGGCGCTCGACGCCGCGGCATCGTCGGGCGGCGCGCGCGATGCATCGACGTCGCCCACGATCACCTCGCTCGGCACGGTGTCGGGGGTGATCCTCGGAACCGCCGCGTACATGAGCCCGGAGGCCGCTCGCGGCCGGACCGTCGACAAGCGTGCCGACATCTGGGCGTTCGGCTGCATTCTCTACGAGATGCTGTCCGGCAAGCTCGCGTTCCCCGGCGAGACGGTCTCGGACACGATGGCGGCGGTCCTGACGCGCGAGCCCGACGGGGCCGCCCTCCCGGCCCCGACGTCGCCGCGCCTTCGCGAGCTGCTCGCGCGATGCCTCCGGAAGGACCCGAAGGAGCGCCTCCGCGACATCGGCGACGCGAGGCTCGAGCTTCGAGAAGCCACGCGCGCCGATCGGTCGTTCGAGGCCGCTCCGGCCGCCGCCTCGAAGACACCGCTGCGGTGGACCTACGGCGCCCTCGGGCTCGTCACGATCGTCGCCGCGCTCGCCGGCCTTCTCGCCGGCCGGAGGGCGATCGACACGCGGCCGCCGGTCTTTCGCCCGCTGACCACGGGGAACGGCGTCGTGTACTCGGCGCGATTCACCCCGGACGGCGCGACCGTGATCTTCGGCGCCGCGTTCGAGGGGCACCCTCTGGCGCTCTACTCGATGCGCGCCGACGGAGTCGAATCGCGGCCGCTCGACGTGCCGGGCGCCGACGTCGCGGGGATCTCCCGCGACAGCCGCCTCGCCCTCCTGATCGGCCGTCGCCATGAGGGAAGCTGGCTACGCACCGGGACGCTCGCGCACGTCGCGCTGACGGGGGGCACGCCGCGCGAGCTGCTCGAAGACACGTTCGATGCCGACATCTCGCCCGATGGGAACCAGTTCGCCGTCGTCCTCGGCGACGGCGGCGAGCAGGTCCTCCAGTACCCGATCGGAAAGGAGGTCTTCCGCACGCACGGTTGGGTCGGCCAACCACGGATCGCTCCGGACGGACGTCGCGTCGCCTTCGTCGACCATCGAATCTGGGGGGACGATCTGGGCGAGATCAAGATGCTCGGAGCCGACGGCAAGGTCGAACGGCTCGCGCCGGAGCAGCAGTACACGCAGGGGCTGTGCTGGTCCCGGGACGGCAAGACGGTCTGGTATTCGAACGCCGACGACTTCGCGGGGGGGCAGGTGTACGCGGTCGAACCGGGCGGCGCACCGCGGCTCATGGCGCGCGTGCCGTACCTTCTCCGCGTTCAGGATGTCGCGGCCGACGGACGTGTCCTCCTGCTGATCGACGACACCTGGGCGACGCTCGCGGGGCAGCTCGCGGGAGACGCGAGCGAGCGGATCTACTCGTTCTGGTCGAACGACACGGTGGCGGGGATCGCAGACGACGGCTCCAGCTACGCGGGAACGGACAACGCGGTCGTCAACGGGGACTACACGGTCTTTTTCCGACGCGGCGAGTCTCCTCCCGTCCGGCTGGGCCCCGGGCTTGCGGTCGGGGTGACTCCGGACGCCAAGTCGGTTCTCGCGACGACCATGGCCGGGTCGCCGAGGGGGCTCACCTTGCTGCCGGTCGGCCCCGGGCAGCCGCGCCCGCTGGATCTCGACGGGGTCAGCTACCGTGGTCTCGCGGGCCAGCCCGTGCAGTTCTCGAGGGACGGACGGCGCTTCGCGTTCGTCGGCGGCAAGGAGGGGGAGGAGCGTGCCGCCTGGGTCCTCGACCTCGCCGACGGCGTCCCGCGCAAGGCTTCGCCCGAGGGGGCGACCGGAGCGATCATCTCGCCCGATGGGACCAAGGTGGTCGTCGGCGACCCCGTGCGGGGCATGTACGTCGTCTCCTCGGCGGGCAACGCGCCGGTGCCGGGCGCTCCGCGACAGGACGTGCCGCTCGGATGGATGGCGGACGGCTCCGCCGTGCTGTCGTGGGACAAGACGCTTCCGCCTCGCATCTTCAAGACCGACCTCCTGGGCGGCCGCCGCGAGCTGTTCCGCGAGCTGCGGCCGGTCGATCCCATCGGCACGGTCTACGCCTGGCTCTTCGTGAGCCCCGACGGCCGGTACTACCTCCAGCGCTGCCGTCGGATGCGGAGCTCCGTGGTGCTCATGACGCTGCACGGGTAGGAGATTCGCGCATGCGGTCGTCCAGGTTGCTTGCGTCCACGGAGGGATGGATGCGCAACTATCTCGCCGAATGTTGAAAGAAGTCCCCCTGCCGCGCGAATGTAACTCTGGAGGAGGATCCGTACCGCCCATGAGCTTGACCGAGGAACCGTCCCTACAGACGCGAAGGTCCTTGTTGAGTCGGCTGCGCGACTTCGAGGACAAGGAGAGCTGGCAGACGTTCTTCGATCGGTACTGGCGCCTGCTCTACAATGTCGCGAGACGCGCCGGCCTCGATGACGTCGACGCGCAGGACGTCGTGCAGGACACCGTCATGGCCGTCGCCCGGGAGATCCCTCAATTCCGTTACGATCCGGAGCGCGGCTCGTTCAAGCAATGGCTGTTCAGGATTCTGCGCCGCCGCGTTGCGGATCACTTCCGCAAGCTCTACCGGCAGCCGGCCCACGCGGGCATCAGTCCGGAGATGCTCGAAGAAACCGGCGAGGCGGACGCGATCGCGACGCGAGACGGGGTGAGCCTGAGCGACGCCTGGAACCAGGAGTGGGAGCGTTCCGTCCTGGAAGCCGCGATCGCGCAGGTGCGGGCGGAGGCGAACCCGAAGCACTTCCAGGTCTTCGATTACTGCGTGCTCAAGGAGTGGCCGGTCGCCAAAGCCGCATCGACGCTGGGCATGAACGCCGCGCAAGTGTATCTCGCGCGGCATCGTGTGTCTCAGGCGGTCAAGCGCGCCGCGCGGCGGATCGAAGGCGAACGGCTGAAGGGCCGCGTCGTGTGAGGAGTGCCGAGGGAACGGGTGGAGCGCTCTTTTGATCCGTCGCCTCCTGTAGGTCGCCGGGCTTGAATTCCGGCACGCCGAAGGATTCCTCCGCAGGAGCCGCGCCTCCCCCGCGCGCGGCCGACCACGAGATCCTGAAGCAGATCGGCGCCGGCAGCTACGGCGGGGTCTGGCTCGCGAGGAGCGCGGCCGGTCAGTTGCGCGCGGTGAAGGTCGTGTCTCGCAGCCGCTTCTCGAGCGAACGCCCCTACGAGCGGGAGTTCACCGGCATCCGGCAGTTCGAGCCGATCTCGCGCTCCCACCCCGGCGTCGTCCACATCCTCCACGTCGGGCGCGACGACGCCGCGGGGTACTTCTACTACGTCATGGAGCTCGCAGATCCCGTCGACGGGCAACCCGGGGCCTCGCTCGCAAGCTACGAACCGCGCACCCTCGCCTCCGAATTGAAGTCTCGGAAGCGGTTGCCTCTGGTCGAGGTGCTCGCGCTCGGCGTCCAGCTGGCCGGAGCGCTGGGCCACATCCATCGCCATCGCCTCGTGCATCGCGACGTCAAGCCGTCGAACGTGATCTTCGTCGACGGACAGGCCAAGCTCGCCGACATCGGATTGGTCACCGGCGCCGACGAGGCCAAGTCGTTCGTCGGCACGGAAGGCTTCATTCCGCCGGAAGGGCCCGGCTCGGCGCAAGCCGACATCTTCGCCCTGGGAAGGCTTCTCTACGAGGCGGCGACGGGCAAGGATCGCTGCGATTTCCCGGATCTACCCGGCGACCTCGATACATGGCCCACCTCGGAGCGCAGCGGCCTCCTGGAATTGAACGAGATCCTCGCCCGCGCGTGCGCCCCCAAGCCGTCGCAGCGGCACGCCAACGCCGCCGAGCTCGCGGGGGACCTGAACGTCCTCCTCGCCGGCCGCTCGATCCGTCGCGCCTACGGGATCGAGCTCCGTTCGCGGCGCGCGACCCAAATCATCGGGATCGCCGTTCTCACGGCGTTATTGGCTCTCGGTGCGTCCTGGTTCCAGCAGACACAGCGCCGCCGGGCGGAAGAGCGTGCGGGGCAGGACGCCGCCCTGCGCGGGCGCGCGGAGGCGGCGGAAAGCCGTGCCCGTGAAGACCTCCGCGCATCGCTCCTGAACCAGGCCCTCGCCCTCACGAGCAGTAGCGAGGCGGATCGACGGACGCGCGCGCTCGCCGCGCTGAAAGACGCGGCGAAGTTCCGGGCCGGAATCGATCTGCGCAACGCCGCGATCGCGGCGCTGGCCGCCCCCGAGCTGCACGTCGTGCGGGAATGGAGCCTCCCCGCGGCCGACATGCTGGCATCACGGCCGGATGGCCGGCTCGAGCGTTACATGAGATGGAATTCCGACCACACCGTCTCGATCCATTCGATCGACGACGACGCGGAGCTTCTCCGGTTGCCCCCCGCTCCCACCCCTGCCGACTACGGCGCGTTCAGCCCCGACGGAACCTGGCTGGCCGTCAAGTACCACGACAATGAGGTGGGTCTCTGGAGCCTGTCCTCCCGCGCCGAACGCCTGGTGGTCCGGGACGTCGCTTTGTTCGCCTTCACCCGCGACAGCCGGCGCCTGATCGTGGGCGGCTCCGATGGCCACCTCCAACTCTTCGATCTTTCGTCCGGACGCCGGGCCGCCCGTCAACCGATCGGCGACTTTCCGGGCGCCCTCGCGGTCCACCCCACCGAGCCCGTTTTCCTCACGTCCGGCGTGGGACGCAGGGGCATCGAGATCCGCCGCGTGGACGACGGCTCTGTGGCTCGACGGCTGGAGGTTCCCGAGATGGGCCTCGCCGCCGCTTGGAGCGCCGACGGGAAGAGCCTCATCACGGCGCACAGCGATTTTTCGATCCGTGTCTGGGACTGGCCGTCGATGGGGGCCCCGAGGCTGGTCCTCCGATTCCATCGAGCCGAGCCGGTCTTCCTGGCGACCGATCCCTCCGGGCGCTGGCTCGTGACCGTCGGATGGGACAGCCAGGCCTTCGTCGCGGACCTGCGCGACGGTCGTCTGCTCTTGAACCAGCCGGCTCAGGGGGTTTATGCGGCCGCGGACCGCCCCGCCTTTCTCCTGACCAACGACGCAGACTGGAGACTGGTCGAGCTTCAGCCGTCGTTCGCGCTCGAGGAGGTTCCCCTCCACGAGAGAGACAAGGGCCCGCGGGAAGCGGTGTTCAGCGCCACGGGGCGCTGGCTTGCGACGGGGGCGCCCGACGGCATCCGGATCCTGGACCGGACCACGCGCGACGTGCTCAACGTGATGGACGACGTACCGGCGCTGCGGATCGCTTTCAGCGCGGACTCGACGCGGCTCTATGCGATCACGCCGGACCAGCTGCGTGCTTGGGAGCTGCGGACGGAGACCGGGACGGGCCGACTGCGCGCCGAGCGCCTGCAGCTTCCCGGGCTCGGCGATCGCCACTTTCGGAACTCCACCTCGGCGGAGATCTTCGACGGAGGCGAGCGGTGGCTGTCGGTCTGGAGGGAACCGCGGACGGGGCGTCCGTCGTGGGCCCAGGGCCGGTTCGGTTCCAACGAGATCGAGTCGCGAGGAGAGTTCGATTCCGGCGGCAACGAGCCCCACGTGAGCCCGGATGGGCGCTGGCTGGCCTGGGGGAACTGGCACGGCCGCGACGCCGCGATCGTGCGCCTCGGCTCCCACGATCCGCCCGTCGTGCTGCCGATCGCTGGCTCGGCATCGGTGGCGTTCAGTCCGGACAGTCGCCTGCTCGCGGTCGGCGGAAGCGAGGAGATCCGTTTCCACGACGTCGGCACGCTCCGCGTCGTCTATTCGATCCCCCGCGATCCGAGCCGGCCGCTGCCCCCGCGATTCGCCTTCATGCGCGGGTCGAGCCTCTGCGCGGTCGCTTTGCCCCCCGATCGAGTCCTGATCGTGGATACGAAGACGGGCGCCGAGCTCGCCACTCTGCCGGCCGGCTCGTGCATCCTCTGGGGCCTATCCTTCGACGCCGGCGATCGATTCCTCGCCGCCGCGAGCTCGGACCATCGGGTGCTGATCTGGGATTTCGAGAAGCTGCGTCACGAGCTTCGCGAGCTCGGCCTGGACTGGTAGACCCACCCTTTTTTTCCGGCCGCCGTGAAAGATCCGACCCGGCGCAGCGAATGCAGGGGTGGTGGAGGTCCCTCCAGTACCGGGGTGATCGCATGCAGCACACGGACGACGTAAGAATCCAGGATCCGGAGCGGCTCGCGATCCTTCGGCAGACCTCCCTGCTGGATACGCCTCCCGAAGAAGTGTTCGATCGTCTGACGCGTCTCGCGACCACCCTGCTGCGTGTGCCCGTCGCGCTCGTCTCCCTGGTGGACGCGGATCGCCAGTTCTTCAAGAGCAGCGTCGGGCTGCCGGAACCTCTGGCGTCGCTCAGGCAGACCCCCTTGACACACTCCTTCTGCAAGCACGTGGTCGCGTCGGGCGAGCCCCTCATCGTATCGGACATCCGGAATTCGGACTTCAAGGAGAACCCGTCGGTCTTCGGGATCGGTGAAGTCGCGTACACCGGGATTCCGCTCACCACGACCGAAGGACATGCCCTCGGCTCCTTCTGCGTCGCGGACACGAGCCCCCGGAAGTGGACGGACCAGGAGATCGAGATCCTTCGATGCCTCGCGTCTTCGGTCATGTCCGAGCTTGCGACGCGGCGTTTGGCCACGGAGTTGCGAGATCTCGGCAACGGCCTTCAGCGCCTCGTGGAGCACCGAACCCGCGAGCTGAGCCGTGCCGAGGAACGCTGGCGAGTTCTCCTGCAGGTGAACAACGCCCTGGTGACCTGCCTCGATCGGGAGACCCTCCTGGAGGCGATCGCGGGCGCGCTGCGCGGCGTGATCCCGTACGACCGCGTGGCGCTCGTTCTGGAGGATCCCGTCGAAGGCGGATTCAGGGTGCTGGCCGTCCCGGGCCCCGTGCCGCTGCCCCCTGGCGTTCCGATCTCGAAGACGTGGCCGCGAGAAGGCAGCCGTTGCGGCTTCATCGCCGAGCGCGGGGTTTCCGTGCTGACCCCGGATCTCCGGGAAGATGCGCGATTCGTCGAGCACGGCCCGCTGATCAGGGACGGGCTCGTCTCGGCGCTTTCGGTCCCTCTTCGATCCCAGGGGAAGGTCATCGGCACGCTGAACGTCGGGAGCCGGGAGGTCTCACGGTACGACGGGAAGCACTCCGAGCTCCTGCTGGCGATCGCGGACCAGGTGGTTCTCGCCATCCAGAACATGCTCGCGTACGAAGAGGTCGCGACACTCAAGCAACGGCTCGAGCAAGAGAATCTCTACCTGCAGGAGGAGTCCCGGGTGGAGGCGCCGTTCGTGGACGTCGTCGGCGAATCCGCCGCCATCCGGAAGGTTCTGGCGAAGATCCGGATGGTCGCGGGAACCGACTCGACGGTGCTCGTGACGGGAGAAACGGGGACGGGCAAGGAGCTCGTCGTCCGCGCGCTCCACGGTCTGAGCGTGCGGAAGGACAAGATCCTCGTCAAGGTGAATTGCGCCGCGCTTCCGAGCGGCGTGATCGAGAGCGAGCTGTTCGGCCACGAGAAAGGCGCCTTCACGGGCGCTCTCACCCGCAGGGTCGGCCGCTTCGAGCTGGCGAACGGCGGCACGCTGTTCCTGGACGAGGTCGGGGACCTTCCGCAGGAGCTCCAGGCGAAGCTCCTGCGCGTCCTGCAAGAGGGCGAATTCGAACGCGTCGGAGGAACACAGACACTCAAGGTGAACGTCCGTCTGGTTGCCGCGACCAACCGGAATCTGGCGACGGCGGTCGCGGAGGGGCGATTCCGCGCGGACCTCTTCTACCGGCTCAACGTCTTCCCGATCGCGATACCGCCCCTGCGCGAGCGGGTCGAAGACATCCCTCGCCTCGTCCGCCACTTCGTGATGATCTACGCCTCGAAGATGGGCAAGCCCATCGAAAGGATCGGCGAGCACGTCATGGGGAAGCTCGCGGCGTATCACTGGCCCGGGAACGTCCGTGAGTTGCAGAACGTCATCGAGCGCGCGGTCATCCTCGCGGCGCGCGGGCAGATCGAGCTGGACGACCACCTCGCAGCGCCCGTCGCAGACGCGCGCACGAACGCAGCCGCGACCCTCGAGGAGATCGAGCGGGATCACATCCTGTCGGTTCTCGGGCGGGTGGGCTGGCGCGTCAGCGGCGAGAGGGGGGCCGCCAGGATCCTCGGGCTCAAGCGGACCACGCTCGAGGCACGCATGCGCAAGCTCAGGATTGCCCGTCCCGCCTGATCCACGCCGGAGGAGCGTACGCCTTCGCGGTGGGGTAGAGTCCGCCGGGCGGCGCCCGATTCCCGCCGCCGAAGAGGGTCCGATGAGCGATTTCGGGGGTTCCGGCCCACTGTCCGCGGCGGCGATGTCGCGGCGTTCTTTCGTGCGGGCGAGCTTGATCGGCGGGGCCGTCGGCGCGGTGCTTCCCGCGGCGAACGGCTGGTCGGCGGACGCAGCCCCGGTGCGTGCGTTCGAGTACGAGGACGCCACCGTCGCGCAGCTCCAGGCGGCGATGGAGTCGGGACACTCGACGTCCGCCAAGCTGACCGCGGCGTACCGGGCTCGGATCGCCGACATCGACTCGCGCGGTCCCGAGTTGCGATCGGTCATCGAGCTGAACCCGGACGCGCCGGCCGACGCGGCGGCGCTCGACGCCGAGCGCGGGGCGAAGGGCGCGCGCGGTCCCCTGCACGGGATTCCGATCCTGATCAAGGACAACGTGGGTGTCGCGGGAAAGATGAGCACGACCGCCGGCTCGATGGCGCTGGCCGGTTGGCGGCCGCCGCAGGACGCGTTCGTCGCGGCCCGACTTCGCGCGGCGGGGGCGGTGATCCTCGGAAAGACCAATTTGAGCGAATGGGCGAATTTCCGCTCCCCGCGCTCGTCGAGCGGCTGGAGCGGCCGCGGGGGCCAGGTGCGGAATCCTTATGCGTTGGACCGCTCGCCGTCGGGATCGAGCTCCGGGACGGCGGCTGCGGTGTCCGCGAGCCTGTGCGCCGTCGGCGTCGGCAGCGAGACGGACGGCTCGATCGTCTCCCCGTCGTCGGTCTGCTCGCTCGTCGGGCTGAAGCCGACCGTCGGCCTGGTCTCCCGCTCGGGGATCATCCCGATTTCGGCGACGCAGGACACGGCCGGCCCGATGGGACGCTGCGTGGCGGACGTCGCGGCGATGCTCGGCGCCATGACGGGCCTGGATGACCGCGACCCGGCTTCGGTCGCGGCTCGGGGCAAGGCGGCACCGGATTACCGTGCGGCCCTCGACCCGAACGGGCTGAAGGGGGCGCGGATCGGCGTCGCGCGCGCGCGGTTTTTCGGCTCGAACCCGGCGGTGGATAAGGTCGTCGAGGCGGCGATCGATGCCATCCGCAAGGCGGGCGCGACGGTCGTGGACCCCGCGGATCTCGCGACGGCTGGCAAATTCGACGACTCCGAGCTCGAGGTCCTGCTGTACGAGTTCAAGGACGGCCTCGACCGGTATCTCGGCGCCCTCCCTTCCGATGCTCCGGTGCGCTCGCTCCAGGCGTTGATCGCGTTCAACGAGCAGCATCGCGATCGCGAGATGCCGTTCTTCGGTCAGGAGCTGTTGATCCAGGCCGCCGCCAAGGGTCCGCTGACGGACAAGGCGTACGTCGATGCGCTCGCCAAGGACATGAAGCTCTCGAAAGACGATGGGATCGACGCCACGCTGGCGAAGGACAAACTCGACGCGATCGTGGCGCCGACCGGCGGATTGCCCTGGCTGATCGACTGGGTTAACGGCGACGCGTTCACCGGATCGAGCTCCACGCCGGCGGCCGTCGCCGGCTACCCGAGCGTGACCGTTCCGGCCGGCTACGTCTTCGGCCTCCCCGTCGGGATTTCGTTCATCGGAACGGCGTGGAGCGAAGCGACGCTCCTGAAATTCGCCTTCGCATTCGAGCACGCGACGAATATCCGGAAGCCGCCGCGGTTCCGGGCGCACGCCGACGTCGGAAGTCCCACCCCGACGCGAGGGGCCTAGACAGCGCTCACGCTCGAGACTCCGTGGACGGCGGATCAGTCCGTCGAGCGCTTGCGCTCACGCAGCGCCGCGTTCTCGCGCTCGAGTTCCGCGATCTCCGCGTCGAGCTCCGCGATTCGCTTGCGCGCGGCGGCGTCGACTTCGTCTCGAACTCGGCGCAGCTCGACGCGTTCCTCGGGGGTCGCGGCTTGGTCGATGATCGCGTACGCGGCGTGCGAGTGCGTCGCCGGAGAATCCTTGGCCCCGCAGGCCATCGTGGCGCAGAGGGCGGCCATGGCGAGCCTTCTCACCGCTTGAGCCTCTGATTGTCCTCACGGAGCCGGTCGCGCTCGTCTTCCTTCGACCGGATCACCTCGTCCCACCAACGAACGGTCGCATCGGCGACCCGCTTGGACGTCGCGGTCGTCCAATCGCGCGTCTCGTACCAGGCCTTCCTGGCCTCCTTGGCCGTTTCCCGACCCACGTCCTTCGACGTTTCGGCGATCGCGTGCCCGACCTTCTTCGATTCGCGCGCGATCTCCTTACCGACCGACTTCGCGGTGCTCTTGATCTCCGAAGCCGCGTCGCCGGCGTAGGTGCCGCCGAAGGCGGCGGCGCCGACGAGGAGCGCGAATGCGGTCAGAATTCGGCGTCTTGTTTCCATACCTCCGAAAGTAGCTCTACGGCGCCGGCGACGCAACCGTCGACCGCGAAGGCGGCGCGTCGCTTGCGTGCAAGAGCCCGGCTCGGGCGTCACGGCGACTAATGGACGTTCGGGATCTTCACGATCCGGCCCTTGGCCTGCTCGTCGTTCGGATCCGTGACCACGGTGACGTACAGTTCCTTTTCGCCGTCGCCGAATGCGACGTTCGTCGTGCCGTTGCCAGCGGCGATGTCGAACACGTGGCGCAGCTTGCCGTCCGGGGACAGCTTCAAGATCTTGCCGCCGAACCACTGGGCGACGTAGAGATTGCCCTGGCTGTCGATCTTCATGCTGTCCGGTCCAAGCCACCAGGAAGAGACCTTGTTCTTCACGAGCAGGTTCAGCAGGGCGAAGTTCGATTTGTGACTCAACGTACCGTCCGCGTCGATCGTGAACTTCAATATGCAGTTACCGACGGTTTCGCTGACGTACAGGGTCCGTTGATCGGGAGAGATCCCGATTCCGTTGGCGTAGTTGAGACCATCCGCGACCTGAACCCACTGCCGGCCGTCGGGCGCGAGATAGAGGATCTTCCCGACCACGGCAGTCGGAAGACCTGCATAGGGGCCGAAGACCGTGGCATAAGCACCGCCGTTGGCGGCCACCACGATGTCGTTGATCCCGCCGTCGAATTTGCTGCCGTTGCTGTCGACATCCCACTTGCGCCGCTGGTTCCCTGACATGTCGACTTCGAGAATCGCACCAGGGTCATGGGTGCACGCGATCAGGAAGGTTTTGCTTTTCGTGAGAGCCAAGCCGTTGTGGCCACAATCCGGCGCGCGGTTCAACACGGTGTTCGTTCGCCCATCCCACTTCGACAGCGTGCTGGACACCCAGCCCACGTAGTAAAGATTGCCATCGACCATCAGCGGCCCCTCTGGCCCAAGGACGTTGTTCACGACGGTGATCTCTCCGGCACATGCCGCCGAAGCGGCCAGCATCGTCCCGAGGGCAAAGCCGAGAATCGAAGCCAAGGCCTGCGAATCCATTCACTCGTACCGCAGCGACTCGATCGGGTCGAGCCGCGCCGCCTTGACCGCGGGGTAGGCGCCGAAGAAGATCCCGACCCCCATCGATACGACGAGGCCCACGATCGGAGCCCAGAGCGGGATGTCGGTCGGGAGCGCCGGAACGTTCGCCTTGATCAACGCGGAGATGCCGATCCCGATCGCGACGCCGATGACGCCTCCGAGGCTGCTCAACGTCACCGCTTCGGTCAGGAACTGACCGACGATGTCGCGGCGGAAAGCGCCGAGCGCCTTGCGGATGCCGATCTCCCGCGTTCGCTCGGTGACCGACACGAGCATGATGTTCATCACGCCGACGCCGCCGATGAGGAGCGACAAAGCGGCGATGAAGACCATGGCCCCGGTGATGCCGCCGGTGATCTGCTTGAATTGGCTGATGAGCTGATCGGGCGTGGTCACCCCGAAATCGTTAGGCTTGTTGAAGGGCACCTTGCGGCGCTGCCGGAGCACCGACACGCACTTGTCGACGACGAGCCGCAGATCCTCGCTGCGGCGCGGCACCACGCTGATGTTCACGCCGTCCTCGAGGACGCGAAAAGGGAACTGGCGGGCGAACGTTCCGAACGGGAGCACCACCTTGTTGTCCGGCGACCAACCGAACTGCTCTCCCTTGCGTGCGAGGACCCCGACCACGCGGTAGTGCTCGCCGTCCACCGTGATGTCTTTCCCCACGGGATCCTCCAGCGGAAAGATGGCGTCCTTCACGTCGGCCCCGACGATGGCCACCTGTGCCGAGTGCGCGATCTCCGCGGCCGTGAAGAAGCGGCCGTGACCGACGGCGTAGGACGTTCCCTGCGGGTACCACTCGTCCACACCGAGGATGTAGGGCAAGTTGGCCTCGAGGTTGCCGTGCTTGACGTGCAGCACGGCGTCGGTCTGGCCGCACAGCGCCGACACCGCGAGCGCCTCCGGCACCGCGGCGCGCAGCGCTCCTGCATCGTCCATGGTCAGGTTGCGGCGTTTCTTCTGCTCGTCGTAGTCCGAGTCGCCGGGGCCGAACGACTCCTCGTACTTCTGGAATTCGATGCGGTTCGCGCCGAACGCCTGCAAATTGCCGATCACGTTGTTGTTGAACCCCGACACGATCGCGACCATGGCCATGACGGTCGTCACGCCGACGACGATGCCGAGCGTCGTCAGGCCCGCGCGGAGCTTGTGCTCTCGGATGGCCCCGAGCGCGAAGAGCACGTTTTCCCAGAAGCCGCGGCGGAACACGTCGAGGTAGCGTCGCATGGTCGTCTCCGTTACTCGTACCGCAAAGCCTCGATGGGAGTCTTCCTCGCCGCCAGCGACGACGGCGCCCATCCGGCGATGATTCCCACGACGACCGCGAGGGCGAGCCCCAAGAGGATGAACTGCGGCTGCACCCGGGCGGGGAACACGAAGCTGATCCCGGCCGCGGCGAGCGCTCCGAGGGCGGCTCCGACGAGGCCGCCCGAAAGCGACAGCATCGTCGCCTCGACGAGAAACTGGCGCCTTATGTCCTTCGAGCGCGCACCGAGCGCCTTGCGGAGGCCGATCTCGCTCGTGCGCTCCACCACGGAAACGAACATGATGTTGGCGATCACGATCGCCCCGACCACGAGCGACATGCCCGAGACGATGATCGTGGCGAGGTAGGCTCCCTGCGAGATCGACCGCCAGACGGCCTGCACCGCGCGCGAGCCGACCACGCCGAAGGGGTCGTCGGCCTTGAACCGGGTCTTGCGCGCCGAGCGGAGGATGGTCCGTACCTCGTCCTCCACGCGATCGAGCCCCGCCATGCCCCCCTGGGGACGTACGAGGATCGCAAGGTTACGGTCGGAGCTCAGCACCTTCATGAGGAACGTGATGGGAACGAAGAGAACCTTGTCGCGTGCCTGGCCCATCATCTTCCCGAGATGCTTCTGCACGCCGATCACGCGCATGGGGTAGCCGTGAACGAACAGTGTGCGGCCGATGGGGTCGACGCCGGGGAAGATCTCGTCCTTGACGTCGGCGCCGATGACCGCGACGGCGGCGGCGTGCA
>JBGQLU010000078.1:0-17213 GCA_041500265.1 Acidobacteriota bacterium
GCCGGGACAACCCGGAGTCGCCGCGGCTCATCAAGCGCGGCAGGAGGTACTTGAGCTGGGCGAGCTCGACCTGGATCTTTCCCTCGTGGGTGCGCGCGCGCCGCGCGAAGATGTCGAGAATCAGCTGCGACCGGTCGATCACCTTGATCGCCGTCGACTCCGCGATCGCATGGGCCTGGGCCGGGGACAGATTCTGATCCACCACGATGAAATCGGCTTGCAGGCGGGACGCGCGGATGATCAGGTCCTCGAGCCGCCCCGAGCCCATCAGGGTGCGGGGATCGAAATGCTGCCGGCGCTGGACGATCCGGTCCACGACGCCCAGGCCCGCGGATGCCGCCAGCTCCTCGAGCTCGGCGATCGACTCTTCCGCGGCGAGACGGTTTCCCTTGGTGACGTGGACAAGGATCGCGCGCCCGCCCTTCCCCGAGACCTTCGTGCGGGTGCGGCGCCGCTCGAATTCCTCCTCGAGCGCCCCGATCAACGCGAGGAAGTCGTCGTCCACGAGGCTCGCCGGGCGCGGGGGGAACAAACGGTACCGCTCGCCGTCGGCGACGACGTCCTCGACCTCCCGATCCGCGCGCGTGGAACGGGGCTTCAAGCCGCGCGGCACGACGACCCCGTGCGGCAGGACGGGGACCGGGCGAGCCGGCGCCGCCGCGCGCGCGCGTTCTTCCGCAGGCAGGAGGTGGGCGACGCGAACGGCTCCGGGCGCGCCGTCCTCTAAGACGCCGACGACCGCCATCGCGTCGAGCCGGTGGAGCGCCAGCGGCGAAAGGTCCGCCGAGGAGAGCGGCTCGTCCCCCAGCCAGGTCGCGATCCACCGCAGCGTGCAGAACCGGTCGCGCCCCGACGGGGCCGACGGCTTCCTCGGAACGTCCAAGCGGCGGGCATCGCCGACGCTGACCGCCTCGATCCTTCCCGCGCGATCGACGAGGATCCCGACCCGGCGGTTCAGCGCGTGGCTCGTCTCGGCCATCTCGCGCGCGAGGTCGTGGGTCAAGATGCTGTGCGATGGAACGCGGCGCCGATAGAGGCGTTCGACCCGATGACGCTCGGCGGGCGAAAGGCCCAGCACGTTGCCTTGAAGCTCGGAAATCGGGTCAGCCCTCCAGGGGATGTCGTCTCATCATCCCGCCGGCGGCCCTCGGGCGCCAGGGGCGCCTCATCAGATCCGTCCGATGAAGTGGGTGCCCGCGCGCCCTTCGATCGCGAGTGGAAGAGATTCCGGGTTGGTGATCAGCGCGCGGCGGCCGCCACGCTTCAGGAAGTGGATGACCGCCTCGATCTTCGGCCCCATGCTCCCCGCGGGAAAATGACCCTGCGCGACCAGCGCTTCGAGCTCCTCGAGGGTCACGGCCCCGAGCGCGCGCTGCTCGCGAGTGCCGTAGTTCACGTAAACCTGCGGGACCGCGGTCAGGATGATGAGGAGCGCGGCCCCGACGTCCGCCGCCAGGACGCTCGAGGTCAGGTCCTTGTCGATCACCGCCTCGACTCCGACGTACAGATCTTGCGCGTCCTTCTTGATCGGAACTCCGCCGCCGCCGCAGGCGACGACGATGTGGCCGGCGCGGGCGGCGTCGCGGATCATGTGGCGCTGCACGACGCGGATCGGCTTCGGGGACGCGACGAGACGGCGCCAGCCCCGCCCTGCGTCTTCCTTGATGTTCCAGCCCAGCTCGTCCCGCCGGCGCTCCGCGTCCTCCTTGGTCAAGAACGGGCCGATCGGCTTGGACGGGCTCTTGAAGGCCGGGTCCTCGCCGTCCACGAGGACCTGGGTGACGACGGTCACGACGTAGCGGCGGAGGTCGCGGCGCCGCAGCTGGTTCAGGAGGTTTTGCTGGAGGATGTACCCCAGGCTCCCCTCGGTCATCGCCACGAGGACGTCGAGCGGCATCGCCGGAGCCTCGTCCTTGGATCGCTCGTGCTGGAGCAGAAGGCTTCCCACCTGCGGCCCGTTCCCGTGGGTGATGACGAGGTGGTAGTCCTTTTCGACCAGGGTCATGAGCAGCCGGGCGATCTCCGAGGCGTTGCGCTCGTGCTCCTCGATCGTCCCGCGCTCGCCGCGCTGCATGAAGGCGTGCCCGCCCATGGCGACCAGGACGATCGGCTTCGCGGTCGGTTCACCCATGGGAACGTTTCTCCCGCGACGCATGGGGCGTCGCGCCGGGGGTGAAAGTTAGCACGGAGAGCCGCCACAATTGAAAGAACGGGGAGGATGGGTCAAGATGACCCGCGGCCCACCTGGAGCCAAGGAGATCGCATGTCGCGCAAGCCGTCCCCGTCCCCAGCAACCGTCGCCCCGCGCACCGGCCCGGAGCTCGGGGCGGAGATCTACCTCGATCTCCTGCACAAAATGCTCACCGTCGATTCGATCGAGGAGCGCCTGAAGGTCTTCGTCCGCGCCGGGAAAGTGTCGTTCCACGCTTCGACCCGCGGCCACGAGAAGCTCCAGATCGCGATGTCGATGCTGCTCCATCCCGGAAAGGACTGGTTCTTCCCCTACTACCGCGAGAAGGCGCTGATGGTCGGCCTGGGGATGTCCGCGAAGGACATCTTCCTCCACATGCTTTCGAAGGCCGACGATCCCTGCGGCGGCGGGCGCAACATGAGCGAGCACTTCTCGTCCCGGGCCCTGCGCGTCGTGTCGCCGACGGCCTGCACGGGAACGCAGTACCTCCAGGCGGTCGGGATGGCGAAGGCCGTGAAGGCGGACGGCAAGGACGAGATCGTGTACGTCTCGTCCGGAGAGGGGGCGACCTCCGAGGGGGAGTTCTTCGAGGCGCTCAACTACGCCGGCCGCGATCGGCTTCCGGTCCTGTTCCTCGTGCAGAACAACGGTTACGCGATCAGCGTCCCCCAGTCGGTCCAGACCGGCTCCGAGATCCACACGATCGCCAAGGGCTTCAAGGTCCGTTCGGTCGAGGTGGACGGCACGCAGTTCACGCAGATGTACAAGACCCTGAAGCCGCTGATCGAAGGGATTCGGCGCGGCGACGGGCCGCTCCTGGTCGAAGCGCACGTGGTCCGCATCGACTCCCACTCCTCCTCGGACGACCAGGCGAAGTACCGCACCGAGGACGAGCTCGAGGCGGTCCGGGCGAAGGACCCCGTGCTCCACACGTCGGGACGCGTGATGTCGTGGGGCCTCATCGACGAGGCCGGACTCGCCCGGATGCACGACGAGATCAAGGCGGGCGTGAACGCCGCCGGCGACGAGGCCGACGAGGCGGCGATGCCGGCGCCCGAGACGGCGATGCTGCACATCCTCTCCGGCCGCCAGCCGGTCGGCGCGGAGCGCGAGCCGAAGCCCGCCTCCGACACGCCGGTCACCATGGTGGACGCGCTCAACCACGCGCTGCGCGAGGAAATGCAGCGCAACCCCAAGATGGTCATGTGGGGAGAGGACATCGCGGACCCGAAGGGCGGGGTCTTCGGCGTCACGCGCGGCCTCACCGACGCGTTCCCGGACCGCGTCGAGAACGCCCCTCTCGCCGAAGCGACGATCGTCGGCGTGGCCGAGGGGATGGCGATCGGCGGATGGAAGCCGGTCGTCGAGATGCAGTTTTCGGATTACTCGTTTCCCGCATACATGCAGATCCGGAACGAGATCTCGACGCTGCGCTGGCGATCCGGCGGCGCGTGGACCTGCCCGATGGTCGTGCGCATGGCGACCGGCGGCTACATCCGAGGCGGCCCGTTCCACTCGCAGTGCCCCGAGACGCTCTACATCCACACGCCGGGCTGGTACGTCGCCTACCCCTCGAACGCGCGGGACGCGAAGGGGCTGATGAAGACGGCCTGCCGGATCGACGACCCGGTCATCTTTTTCGAGCACAAGGGACTCTACCGCCAGGTCTTCTCGAAGTCGCCGGAGCCGGACGCCGACTACCTGATTCCGTTCGGCAAGGGCAATGTCGTTCAGCCGGGAACCGACCTGACGGCGATCACGTGGGGGAGCGGCGTCGTGCGCTGCCAGCGCGCGGCGGCCGAGCTCCTGCGCGACGGCGTCTCGGTCGAGGTCATCGACCTGCGGACCCTGGTCCCTCTCGACGAGGACCTGATCTTCTCCTCCGTCCGCAAGACCGGGAAGGCGATCGTCGTCCACGAGGCTCCGCTCAACAACGGGTTCGGCGGCGAGATCGCGGCGCGGATCTCCGACGCCTGCTTCGAATCGCTCGATGCGCCGGTGCGGCGCTGCGCCGCCAAGGACTGTTTTCCGCCGTACGCGCCTTCGCTCGAGAACGCCGTGCTCCCGTCCCAAGAGGACGTGACCGCCGCGATTCGCGAGCTGGCGCGCTGGTAGAGGTGCCGGATGTCCAAGCGCGCGATCGGACTGATTCTGAATTTGGTCGTCAGCGTGGCGATCGGGGTCATCGCGGGCCGTCAGTTCTTCTCGATCTTCGACAAGACCGTGCCCCAGGGCGCAATGACTGATCTCGTTCGTACCACGACCCACGGCACCTACCTGGTCATCGGCGCGGTTTTCGGTGGCGTGATCTTCCTTTGGACGGTCGCGGCCGCATGGCTTTCCCGGTTTTTCGCGGCCCCCGCCGGGACTCGCGCCGAGGCTCCCTCCCAGCCGTTCAAGTGAGCGTTTTCACGACGGCCCTGGCACCGGAACTCTTGCGCGGGAAGATCGCGTGGATCACCGGAGGCGGGACGGGACTCGGCCGCGCGATGGCGCTCCGTTTCGCCGCGCTCGGCGCGTCGGTCGCCGTGTCCGGGCGCCGCGCCCTACCCCTCGAGTCGGTCGCCGCGGAAATCGGTGCCGTGGGCGGGAAGGCGGCGGCGGTGCCGTGCGACGTGCGGGATGCCGTCTCCGTCGATTCCGCCCTCGACGGCGTCCGGGCCGCGCTCGGCGTTCCCGACATCCTGGTCAACAACGCGGCCGGCAATTTCCTCTGCCGGTCCGAGGATCTCACGCCGAACGGGTTCGACGCCGTCGTGCGCATCGTGCTCCACGGCACCTTTCACTGCACGCGTGCGGCCGGAAAGCTGTGGATCGCGGAGAATCGGCCGGGCACGGTCCTGTCGATCGCGACGACCTACGCCGCGACGGGCTCGGGATTCGTCCTTCCGAGCGCCTGCGCGAAGGCGGGCGTCGTAGCCCTGACGCGATCGCTGGCGGTCGAGTGGGCGCGGCACGGCATACGGCTCAACGCGATCGCCCCGGGCCCGATCCCGACCGAGGGCGCGTTCTCGCGCCTGCTTCCGACCAAGGAGCTCGAGGCCGCGCGCAAGCGGCGGATCCCCGCCGGTCGTTTCGGCACTCCCGAGGAGCTGGCGGAGCTGGCGGCGTTCCTCGTGTCCGACGCTTCCGACTGGATGCGCGGCGAGGTCGTCACCTTCGACGGTGGCGAGTGGCTCCGGGGCGCCGGGGAGTTCAACGACCTGCTGGAGCTGGGGGACGTTCCTATTCGTAGCGGAGCGCCTCGATCGGATCCTGACGCGCGGCCTTGAGCGCGGGCCACATTCCGAAGACGAGCCCCACCGCGGTCGAGACGCCGAACCCCAGGACGATGGACCAGGCGGGCGCCGCAGCCTGGAAATTGAACTGGGCCCGTGCGAGAAACGCAGCCCCCAGCCCGAAGCCGATCCCCAAGGCACCGCCGACCCCCGTCAGCGTCACCGCCTCCACGAGGAATTGAAGGGCCACGTCCCGCCTCGTCGCGCCCAGGGCCTTGCGCAATCCGATCTCGCGAGTCCGCTGTGTGACGTTGACCAGCATGATGTTCATCACGCCGACCCCGCCGACGAGGAGGGCGATGGCGGCGATCACCAGCATCGCCGCCCCGACGGATCCCGTGATCGCCTGGAACTGCTTGAGGGGCCCGACGCTCGTGAAGAGCGCGAAGTCGTTTTCCTGGTTCGCCTTCAACCCCCGCCGGGCGCGAAGGATCGCCGTCTCCTCGTCGATCAACGCGTTGAAGTCCTCGGGGCGCTTCGGGATCGTCGCGATGTGGATCGTGTCGTCGTGACCGTTCTTGACCTCGGGGTACTGGCCGTCGAAGGTCGTGATCGGGATCATGACGAAGCTGTCGCTGTCCCCGCCGAAGATGCCGCCCCCCTTGTGCTCGAACACTCCGATGACGCGGTAGACGACGCCGTCGACGGTGAGCTCCTGATCGATCGGGTCGCGATTGGGCCAGAGGGTGCTCGCCAAATCCGGGCCGATGACGGTCACGTGTGCGCCGTGCTCGAGGTCGGAGTCGGAGATGAAGCGGCCGTCCTTCACGAAGTGCGTGTTCGCCTCGCAGTAGTCGGGGGCGACGCCGGCGATGAGGGCGCCGTTCGCCTCATTGCGCCCCGCCTTCACGACCGGTGTGTGGCGGAACAGGTAGCGCTCGGGGGAAACGGCCTTCACCAGCTTCGAGAGACGCTTCAACGCGTAGGCGTCGTCGAGGGTGAGATCGCGGCGGTTCCGCTCTTCCTCGGGACGCTCCCCTCCCCCGTTGAACCTCTGCTCGTACTTCTGGAACTGGACCAGGTACGTGCCGAACGCGGTGAACGAGGAGATCACCTGATTGTTGAACCCGACGACGAAGCTCACCATCATGATGACGGTCGCGACACCCGCCATCACGCCCAGAAGCGTCAGGAAGCTGCGGAGCTTCTGCGCCCGCATCGCCCCGAGCGCGAATCGGACGTTTTCGAGCCAGGCGATGCGGAGACCGGTAGCGCTCATGTCTCGTCCCTCAGCGCGTCCACGACCGGAAGGTTGGAGGCGTTGCGGGCGGGCCAGTAGCCTGCGACGACTCCGACCGCGGTCGAAAGGCCGAGCCCCATCCCCGCGATGGGCAGGGTGAGCTGCGCCGGGAAATTGAGCACGCTGCGCACGATGACCGGGACGGTCGCGCCGATCGCCACGCCGATGACCCCTCCGGCCGTGGAGAGGAGCGCGGCCTCCAGAAGAAACTGCCGCCGGATGTCCTTCTTGCGCGCTCCGAGCGCGAGCCGGACGCCGATCTCGCGCGTCCTCTCGACGACGCCGACCAGCATGATGTTCATGATCACGATGCCGCCGACGCCGAGCGAGACGGAGGCGATCAGGAACGTCAAGACGAACGCGGCCGTCGAGATCTGCCGCCAGAGCTCCTGCAGGCTATCCGCGGTGATCAGGCCGAACGGATCGGGAGAGCGGAACGGGGTGTGACGCAGGGCGCGCATGACGGCGCGGGTCTCGTCGATCGACATGTCGAGCCCCGGGACCCCTCCCCGCGCCTTGATCAGCATGTCGATCGAATTGCGCGTCCCCCACGTCTTGCGAAAGGTGTTCAGCGGCACGTAGACGTCGCTGTCCTCGGTCTGGCCGAGCACGCTCCCCTGCTCCGTGATGACGCCGATCACGCGGAACGGGACGCCTCCGACCGTCACGGTCCGGCCGAGCGGGTCCTGCCGCGGGAACAACTCGTCCTTGACATCCCACCCGATGACGACGACGCCGGAGGCGGCCGTGTCGTCGGCGTCCAAGAACCAACGTCCGACCTCGAGATTCTTTCCGGCGAGCTCGGCGAAGTTGGCCGTGCACCCGTGGACCGGGATGTTCGCGAGCCGTCGTTCGCGGAACTTGACGGCGGAGTTGGTGGTGACGTCGGCGCCCAAGGCGTCGGCGCGCGTGAGCGTCGCCTGGAGCGTCTGGACGTCGTGCGGCGTGAAGTCGGGGCGCTTGATCGCCGCCAAGAACTCGTCCCGGCCGCGGATGATCCCGAACTTGGTGACGACGTAGACGTCGGGCGAGAGGGTGATGATCTTTTCCTTGACGTAGGCGTTGAGCCCGGAGATCACCGAGGCGACCGCGACGACCGTCGTCACGCCGATGATGATCCCCAGGAGCGTGAGGAAGCTCCGGAGCTTGTGCGCTCGGATCGACTCGACCGCGGCGCGCAGCAGCTCCCCGGAATCCACGTCAGCCCCTCGGCGGGCCGGTCTCGTCGGGCTTCTGCTCGCGGATCGGATCGCCCGGCTTGAGGGCGCGCAGATCCTTGAAGGGGCCCGTCACGAGCGTCTCGCCTTCCTTGAGCCCGTCCAGGATCTCGACGGACAGCTCCCCGATCAGGCCCGTCTTGATCGATCGGAACGAGGCCTTCCCGGCGTCCACGATGAAGACCCCTTCTTCTTCCTTCGGGGGCCCGGTCGGCGCCGGATCCTCGGGCTTTCGCTCCGCGTCGCGCACCACGAGGGCCTGCAGCGGGACGACGAGCGCCTTCGGACGGAAACCGGTGAGGATGTCGGCTTGCACCGAGAGCCCCGGCTTGATGCCCACCGGAGGGTTCTTGAGCTGCACCTTCACTTTGAACTTGATCGCCTCGTTGGCCTGGCCTGTCGTCGCGACGATCGGCGAGTTGCCGACCTCGGTGACGAGGCCGTCGAAGGTCTGGTTGGGATAGGCGTCGATGTGGACGCGGGCGTCCTGGCCGAGCTTGACCGACGGAATCGAGGTCTCGTCGATCTCCATTTCGGCCTCGACGACCGACATGTCCGAGATGGTGAGCAGCACGGTCCCCGGCTGGTTCTGGACGCCGATGACCGCGACCTCGCCTTCCTCGATCCGCTTCGCGGTGACGATGCCGTCCATCGGCGCGCGAATGGTCGTCTTCGAGAGCGTATCCCGCGCCCCCTCGAGCATGGCGCGGGCCTGCTCGACGCGCTGCTCGGACGCGCGCAGCGCCGAATCCATCGTGGAGGCGGTCGTCCGCGAGCGCTGCAGGTCGGCATCGGCCAGGATCCCCGCGGCGTTGTTCTTCTCGGCGCGCGCGAGATCGGCCTTGGCCTGATCGGCGTTGAACTGGGCGGAGTCGAGATCCTTCAGGAGGGCCTGCATCGAGAACTCGGAGCTCCGGGCGCCCGCCCGGAAGTTCACCGAGTCGAGCTGCATCAGGAACTGGCCCTTCTTGACCTGGTCCCCCTCCTGAACCGCCAACTGGATCACCTGCCCCGGAACGGTCGCCGAGATGTCGACCTTCTTCGTGGCCTGGACCTTGCCGTTGGCGCTGACCTTCGCCTGGAGGTCCTGACGCTCGACCTTCCCGAACTGCATCGGCTTGGGCTTGGGGCCGCGCTTCGCGAGGTACGCGCCCGCGCCCCCGGCCACCACCACTACGACCAGGACGGCCCATAAGATCTTGCGTTTCATCGACACACATCTCCCCTAGATCGTCCGACACCTCTAGTACGCTCGAACCTTGCGGACAGTTTCAGCGTCACGATGTAGCCTTGGGGCATGAGCGAGCCACCCGTCCTCTACATCGGCGAAAAGAACGTCTCCTCGTGGTCCATGCGGGCCTGGGTCGCGTTGACCTACAAGGGGATTCCGTTCGAGGAGCGGACGATTTCCCTGCCCTCGGACAAGGACCGTGCCCAACGCCGCAAGGTATCACCGACCGGAAAGGTCCCGGTGCTCCATCACGAGGGGCTCGTGATCCCGGATTCCCTGGCCATCATTGAATATCTCGAGGAGGCTTTCCCACCCCCGAAGTATCCCGCGCTCTGGCCGCGAGACCGAGGGGAGCGGGCGACCTCGCGCTGGCTCGCCGCCGTGATGCACTCGGGATTTTCGGACGTTCGCGAGGGCATGTCGTTCAACCTCTGCTTCCTCCCGCAGGTACCGCATTCCACGACGGCGGCGATGTCCGAGGCGCGGGAGGTACTCGCTCTCTGGGAGTGGGCGCTCGGGCGTCCGGAGCATCCGGTCGGACCGTTCCTCTGCGGGACGTTCTCCGCGGCGGACGTTCTCTTCGCGACCATGGCCGTCCGCCTGCGCGCGTTCCGGGTTCCGACCGGAGACTTTCCCCTCGCGGCGCACTATATGGACGTCGTGCTCGACGCGCCGCCCGTCCGTGCTTGGCTCGACGAGGCGCGCAAGTTGAAGCCCGTGGCGAACTACTGAATCGAAGGGGACGTCACTCCGACCGCAAGACTTCGATCGGCCGCTTGCGAAGGGCCCCGGCGCTGGTGGCGATCCCGGCGATCACCGTGAGCACGACGGTCGCCAGCGGCGCCGCCGTGCTGACGAGCGGATGCCACGACCATTCGAGGTCCATCCCCCGCGTCAGGACGGCCCACGCGAGCAGCGTTCCGCCGGCGCTGCCGACGATTCCCGCGACGAGGCCGACCAGCGCGAACTCGACGGCGAACATCCCGACGACGACCGCCCTCGTGGCGCCGAGGGTCTTCAGGAGCGCGACGTCCCTGCCGCGCCGCGCCGCGGTCGCGCCGACGGCCCCCGCGAGGATCGCGATTCCGGCCGCGACCGCGAAGCCGCCGAGGATCCGGATCGCCAGGCCGAGGCGGTCGAGGAGATGCGCGACCTTCTCCACGATCTCCCGCACCTTCAACATCGTCACGTTCGGCACCGCGGCCGCGAGGCGGTCCTGAAGCTCCTGCTCGCGCCCCGCCGGAATCCGCGCCGCCGCCACGCGCATCTGGGGGGCCGCGTCGAGCACCCCAGGCTCCACCACCAGGAAGAAGTTGATCCCGAAGCTCTTCCAGTCGACGGTGCGAAGGCTCGTGACCGTCAGATCGACCGAAATCCCCTGCACGTCGAACACGAGCCTCGAGCCGAGCTTCGCCCCCAGGTCGCGCGCGTAGTCCTTCTCGAGCGAGATCTCGGCCCGCTTGGGATCGCTCCAGAGCTTCCCCTCGACGATCGTGTTGTCCTTCGGGAGCTCCTGCATGTAGGTGAGATTCTGCTCGCGCGTGAAGATCCACTTGCCGCGCCCTTCGTCCCCCTGCTTCTTCGCGAGATCGGCGGCCGAGACGCCGTCCACGGACACGAGTCGCGCGTTGACGATCGGCACCACGCGGATCCCCGTCGCCCCGCCGGTCTCCAGGATCGGCCGCACGCTCGGCCACTGCGCGGCCTGCATGTCCACGAGGAAGACGTTGGGCGCGTCCTTCGGGAGGTCGGCGCGCAGCTTGTCGATGAGACCCCGCTGCACGAGAGCGATGCCGACGACGACGAGGACGCCCAGGCCGAGCGCGGTCACCGCCGGCAGGGTGCCGGCGTTCGGCCGCGCGAGGGCGGCCAGGCCGTGGCGGATCGTCACCCGGACGCGCTCCCGCGCCAGGCGCGCGACGGCGCGGGTCAGCAGCATCGCGGCCCCCGCCAGGATCATGGCGGCGGCGATCATTCCGCAGGCGAACGCGGCGCCGATTTTCGGCGAGCCCGACTGAATCCAGGCCGCGCCGAAGACCCCGGCGATCAGAATCGAGGCGACGAGCACCCGCGCGGCGAGACCCGCCCGAAGCGGATCGGCATCCCGCCGCAACACTCGCAAGGGGGACACGAGCCGGAGCGACGACAGCGGGGCGACCGAGAAGACGAGCGCGACGCCGGTCCCGAGGGCCACGCCCCGCAGCACCGCCCATGGCTGCCAGGCGTCGATCGGGACGGACGGGAGCACGCCCGCGAGGAGCGAAGGAATCGCCGCGAGCACTACGGTCCCGAGCGCCGCCCCGGCCACGCTCCCCGAAAGGCCCAGGACGGCGGTCTCGGTCGCGTAGAGCGCGACGATCTCCCTCGGGCGCACGCCGAGGCACTTCAGGATCGCGATGGCGTCCACGCGGGAAGCGAGCCACGCGCGCACCGTCTGGGCGACTCCGATCCCGCCGAGGATCAGCGACACGAGCGCGACCAAGCCGACGAAGCTGGTGGCGCGCTTGAAGCCGTCCCGGAGCCTCGGCTGGGCCTCGGTGTAGGTCTCGACCCGAACCCCCGAATTCTCAGGGATCGCCTTCTCGATCGCCGCCCGCGCCGCCTCCAATCCGCTTCCGCCGGATGCGTCCTCGAGCTTGACGAGGATCTTCCGGTCGAGGCGGCTCCCGAACGTCTCGAGCCCGGAGGCGTCCAGAACCGCGATCGACGTCAGCAAACGCGGACCCAGCGTCATCCCCCCTCCCAGCGAGTCGGGCTCGGAGAGGATCCGCCCCCGCACCACGAACGACTTGCCGCCGATCTTGATCGGGCTCCCCTCGTCGAGGTGCAGCTTCGCGGCCAGCTCCGGCCCGACGAGCACCCCGTCGCCGCCGAGGAGGGTGTCCAGCGGGCGAGGCGGCGCCGTGACGGCGGCTCCGTAGAACGGCCATCCGGCGCCCACCGCCTTCATCTCCACGAGCGTCGAAGCGCCGGGCGCGCCGGAGGCGGACGGGACGGCGACGACGGTCGCGAGCTCCTTCAGGACGGCGGTGCGGGATCCAGGATGGGCGGCGATCACGCCGTCGATCGCTTTCGAGACGGCGGCGGGAATCGGCTTCTCCGCGGTGACGGCAAGATCCGCCGCCAGAAGCTGTTTCGCCTCGCGCCTCAATCCGGCGTCCACACCCGTGGAGAGTCCGGAGACGGCGACCACGGCGGCGACGCCGACGGCGAGGCAGGCGAGAAAGAAGACGACCTTCCCCCGCGCGCCGCGCGACTCACGGGACATCAGGCGTAGGGCGAGCGACGGCCTCACGGGACGGAGTCCGCGACGAGACGACGCGTCTCGATCCGCTCGACCCGGCCGTCGCGGAGGTGGATGCTCCGGTCGGCGCGCGCGGCGACCTCCACGTCGTGGGTAACGAGCACGATCGTCGTCCCCTGCTCGTGCCGCAGGGCTTCCATCGTCCCGAGCACGATCTCGCCGGAGGCCCGGTCGAGGTTGCCGGTGGGCTCGTCGGCCATTAGGATCGGCGGTCGCGGCCCGAACGCCCGGGCGAGGGCGACCCGCTGCTGCTCGCCGCCCGAGAGCTGCGAGGGGTAGTGATGGCCGCGCTCGGCGAGGCCGACGGCCGAGAGAAGCGCGTCGGCTCGTGCCGGAGCGTTGGGCGCCTCGGCGAGCTCGAGGGGAAGCAGGACGTTCTCGCGCGCCGTGAGGTTGCCGAGCAGTTGGAACGACTGGAAGACGAAGCCGACCGTGTGGCGGCGGAAGATCGCCAGGTCGTCTTCGGAGAGGTCCTGGATGGGACGGCCGTCGATCAACACCTCGCCGTCGGACGGGCGGTCGAGCCCTGCCATGAGGGCGAGCAGGGTCGATTTGCCGCTCCCGGAAGGACCGAGCACCGCCAGGAACTCCCCGGGTGCTACGGTGAGGTCGATGCGATCTACGATCGTCAACATGCGCCCGCCGGACGGGAGGCGGCGTGTGAGTCCCCGGACCTCGATACGCGGCTCGCTCATGGTGCTGGTGTACCTCACCGCCGCCGCGTGCGCCAACGCGGCCGAGCCCGCGCCCTTCAAGACGCCTCTCGTCATCTTCCTCGGCGACAGCCTGTCCGCGGGGTACGGTCTTCCCGCCGAGCAGGCGTTTCCCGCGCTGGTCGAGCGGCGGATGAAGGAGCGCGGGACGCCGGTCCGGATCGTCAACGCGGGGGTCTCCGGGGACACGACCTCCGGCGGTCTCGACCGCCTGGACTGGCTGCTCGGCCAAAAGCCGGACGTTTTGGTCGTCGAGCTCGGCGCGAACGATGCGTTCCGGGGCCAGCCGGTCTCGCGGATCGAATCGAACCTACGCGCGATCGTCGTCCGCGCGCAGCAGGCGGGGGTCCGCGTCCTGATCGTCGGGATGAAGGTGCCGACGAACTACGGTCCTGACTATACGCAGGCGTTCGACGCCCTCTACCCGAGGGTCGCGAAGGAGACCCACGCGGCCTTGATGCCGTTCCTCTTGGACGGCGTCGGCGGCCGCCCGGAGCTGAACCTCGACGACGGGATCCATCCCAACGTCCTAGGGCAGAAGATCGTCGCCGAGAACTTCCTCCCCTACCTCGAGCGCGTCCTACGGGCCCGATGAGACGCGGCGGCCTGATTCTCGCGCTCGCGATCCTTGCGCCGGCGTCGGCGGCGGACGGGCCTTCGGTCCCCGCGGCGAACGCCGAACGCTACGCTTCCGAGGCTCTCGCCGTAGTCTCCGGGATGGAGCAGGCGGCCTCCGGGATGCGCGACGCCATGATGACGCTCGTGAAACGCGAGCTGCGCGAAACCCGCATGGAGCCCGAGGAGACGGTCGTCATCAAGTGGCAGCGGCCGCAGCGCATCTACCTCCACGCGATCGCGGGGCCGCACGAGGGGCAGGAGGTTCTCTACGCGCCGGGCTGGAACAAGAACCGGATCAAGGTGCACAAGGGCTCGTTCCCGGACCTCACGCTGAACCTCGACCCGTACGGGAACCTCGCCATGGCCCACTCGCACCATCCGGTTCCCGAAATCAGCCTCGTCCGACTCATCGAGCGGATCGCCGACAACGTCCGGCGCCTCCGGGACAAGGGGGCCGGCGCGATCGCGTTCTCGGGGCACGAGACGCTCTTCGGGCGCGGGGTCGTGAAGGTCGAGGTCGCGGCACCGCCCACGGGCGTGAGCCCGACGCTCAAGAAGGGGCAGACGCTGTGGGACCTCGCGCGCCAGACCGGCCAGTCGATGTACGTGATCCTTCACGCCAACCGGGCCCGCGGCTGGACGGAGGCCGATCATGCGCAGCCGGGGGACGCGGTGATCGTCCCCGAGTTCTACGCATCGCGGATGACCCTCTGGGTCGACGACGAGCTGCACGTCCCGCTCCAGGTCGATCTCTACGACCATGAGGGACGCCTCTACGAGCACTACGAGCACCGCGACGTGAAGCTCAACGTCGGGCTCGGCGACGCCGACTTCGACCCGAAGAACAAGGCCTACAAGTTCTGACCCCGGATCACCGGCCCCCCAGCCTTGCGAGGGCTTCCTTCGCCTCGGCGTTCCCCGGATCACGGCGAAGGACCTCCTTGGCTTCGGCCGCCGCCTCGCCCCGGCGCCCCGCGTGCTCGAACGCCTGGATCAGGTTCAGCCGGGCTTCCAGGTAGTCCGGCCTCGCGTCGAGCGCCTTCCGGTACCAGTCGATCGCCTCGTCGGCGCGTCCCTGCGCGAGCGCCACGTTCCCGAGATTGACCCGGGTGAGCGGAGAAGAAGGATCGAGTCGATACGCCTCGCGGAAGTGCCGCTCCGCGTCGGCCAGATTGCCGCGTCCGGCGAGCAGGACGCCGAGGTTGTCGTGGGCGTCGGCATACGAGGGATCGAGGCGCAGCGTCGTCACGAGCTCGGTCGCCGCCTCCTCGACCCGGCCGGAACGCGCGAGCACGACGGCGAGGTTGTAATGACAGGGGGGCTGCTTCGGATCGAGCTCGATCGATCTCCGGTAGAAATCGATCGCGCGCGCGTCCTGCCCGTCGTCCGAGAAGCCGATCCCCAGGTTCTCGTAGGCGAGCGCACGCATTCCGCTCCCGGGGACGATCGGCAGCCAGGCGATGACGGCTGCCGCCGCCGAGGCGAGGACGACCGGCGCCGCGGGGCGGCGCGACCCCGCCCGCCACGCCGTGACGCCTTCCGCCGCCGCGTGCCCGGCGAAGAGCGCCAAGATCGGAACGATCGGGAACCGGTAGCGGGCGAAGACGTAGAAGAGCGCGACGGCCCCGGAAAAACCGAAGAACATGGCGTGGAGCAGAACGGGGCGCGGACTCGCCTTCCACGCGAGCGCCATCCCCGCCGCCCCGGCGACGGCGAGGCCCGCGAAACCGAACACGGCGGAAAGAGTCCGGAGGAGCCAGGAGAAGTCGGCGTACACCTCGAGGTTCTCCGTGTCCGGCAGCTCCACGCGATTCCAGGTCAGGAGCAGCTTCGTCCCGAGAAGCCGGAGCCAGCGGCCCGGGTGCGCGGCGATCCAACCGAACGACCGCGACCACCAGTACGCGGAGACCTGGCCCGGGCTGAGCGGCCGCCCGGCCGCCTGCGAGGCCACCTCGGTGGCGTCCTTCCGTTCGAACTCCGGCATCTCGCGCCCCGGCCGGATCGGCATGTAGCGGCCGTTGGCCTTCTCGTTGTTGCCGATGAAGAAGTTCGATCCGGCCTGGGAGGTGGTGATCAGGAATTCCCCGCCGACGGCCTTGTTGCGAAGGCCGACGGGAACGAGCACGCACGCCATGCCGGCCGCGACGAGCCCCACCGCGGCCAGGCGCGCGCGCCACCGGCGCTCGCGGAGGTGGAACGGGAGCCACGCCGCGAGGACCACGAAGAAGACGAGCGCGTTCTCGCGCGTCAGCGCGAACGCCCCGAGCACGGCCCCGGCGATCGGAAGCCATCGCTCCCGTCCGCCGGCGGTGTACGCCCCGAGGGATGCGAGCAGCAGGCACATGAACAGGTTGTCGAGCGCCGCCTTTTGCACGAGCCCGTCGAAGAAGATCGCGGGAGGGTAAAGCGCGAGGAGCGCGCCGGCCGCGAGTCCCGCCGCGTCGGAGAACCACCGCCTCCCGGCCAGCGCCAGGACGGCGCAGGCGAGCGCCCCCAGGATCGACTGGGCCCAGCGCACCGTCATGGGGTCGTGGCCGGCGGCCCGGTAGAGAACCGCGAGGGCGTAGGGATAAAGCGGAGCCTGGTAAAAGGTCTCCTTTCCGATCCAATCTCCCGAGGCGATCCCCTGGGCCCAGTGATCGTAGGAGCGCGCGTCTCCCACGAGGAGCCGGGCGAACGGCGCCTTCCCTATCGATCCGACGTGGATCATCCGCACCGCGAGCGCGAGGAGGAAGACGCCGAAGAGGCGCCGCGCGAAAGGGCTTGGCACGCGAAGGGGCAAGGGGCGGCTCCGGGGGGAAGAATAATGGACTCCCGCGCCGTCGCCACGATTCGGCTAGAATGCCCGGTCGATTTGGGGATCGAACGGGGAGCACGATGGGCGACGCGACCGAAAGCACGTCCCGGGCCGTCACGCGCGGCATCAAGGTCGAGGTGCGCGCGCGCTTCATCCCGGAGCGCTCGAACCCGTCGGACAACGAATGGTTCTTCGCCTACACGATCACGATCGCGAACGAGAGCGCGAAGACGGTCCAGCTCCTGTCCCGGCACTGGATCATCACCGACGCCGACGGCAAGGTCGAAGAAGTCCAGGGACCCGGCGTCATCGGCCAGCAGCCGGTCCTGGGTCCCGGGCAGTCGTTCGAATACACCTCAGCGTGCCCCCTGCCGACCTCGTTCGGGGTCATGCAGGGGACCTATCAGATGGCCACCCCGGACGGGGACCACTTCGACATCGCGATCGCGCCTTTCTCGCTCCACGAGCCGTACGCGATCAATTGAACCCGGATTTCTCAGGGGTCGTGAGTTCTCGACGGTTGTCGCTGCCGCGGAGCGCGTGAGCACCGCGTGGGGACCGTCTCGGCGACCTGTGTGTTCCGTGTGACAGCGATCCGCGGAGGCCTTGTGATGCTGAAAGTGA
>JBGQLU010000079.1:0-17105 GCA_041500265.1 Acidobacteriota bacterium
ATGGGGGCGTGGCTGGCGCCGGGATCGATCGGGCTCGCGAGGACCGCCCTGCTGCTCTTCGGGACCGCGCTGCTGGTGGCGTCGGCGAACATCCTCAACAGCTGGTACGAGCGCGACACCGACGCCCTCATGCTCCGCACGCGGAACCGGCCGATCCCCGCGGGGCGCATGGATCCGTGGACCGCGCTGGCGCTCGGTCTCGGCTGCGGGGTCTTCGCGATCCCGATCCTCGCCGTCGCGATCAACCCGCTGACCGCGCTCCTGGGGATGATCGCCCATGCGACCTACGTGGCGATCTACACTCCGATGAAGCGCGTCAGCCCCTGGGCGCTCGAGGTGGGGGCGATTCCGGGCGCGATCCCGCCGCTGATGGGCTGGACCGCCGCGACCGGCGCGCTGACGCTCCCGGGGTGGTTCCTCTTCGGCATCCTCTTCTTCTGGCAGCTCCCTCACTTCCTGGCGATCGCGATCTACCTCGAAGAGGATTACCGCCGCGGCGGGTTCCAGGTCCTGTCGGTCAACCGGGGCGCCGCCGCCGCGTCGCGCCGCCTGGCCGTCTACACGGTGGCGCTGGTGGCGGTGAGCCTCGCGGCGCAACCGCTCGGGCTGGCCCGGACGGCGTTCACGGTCGCGGCCGCGCTTCTGGGACTGGGGTTCGTCGCGCTCGGCGTTCGCGGCTTCCGCGCCACCGTCGAGGGAGCCTGGGCGCGGAAGACGATGCTCTACTCCATCGCGTGGCTCACGGCGCTGATGTTCGCACTCGTCGCCTTCGCCCGCTGATCCGGCCGCTCAAGGAGTTCTCACGAAAACGACCGCGCTCGCGTCGGCGCTCTGAAGCTGTACGAGCGCGTCGCGGAACGCGGCGTACGCCTCGGGCGGCACATCCCCGACCGAGAGGGTCGCGGTCCGCTCGTACGTCAGCGTTCCGTCGCGGAAAGCCCACGTGGCGCGCCCGGAGATCAATTCCCCCGACACGGTCACGGGGGCCGGGAGCGCCTCCGGAGCCCACCCGCCGGCCAGCGCGATCCGGGCGATGACGTGATCCTCGCGCGCGTGGCCCAAGTCCAGCGCATACTGCCGCGGGGGCGGAGCGAGTGTTTCCGGGACGAGTCCGCCTCCGATCCTGCCTGGCTCGACGACGAGCAAGCCCCCGACCCGCTTTCCGAGGTGTCCGGCGCCCAGGGACGCCTCCGCAGTAACCTCGTCCGCGATCCGGTCGACCCCGTCGAAGGTGACCCCGGCCATCTCGGTCCCCGGCAGCGTGGCCTGGATGCGCTCTTGCCAACGCCGACGCCGTTCTTCGATCGATTGTGCCTGGAGGGCCATCCGGACGCGATTGCCGGCCAAGCCGCCCCAGCGCTCGGCCAAGCGTCCCTGAGTGAGCGCCCCTTGCTCAGCGACGGTCGCCGACATGTCGTGGTCGACGCGGGAGGCGGAGGGAGGAGCCGCGGGAAGCCTGACGAGGGTGCCCGAGCCGCCGCGCACGACGAGCGCCGTCGTCCCTTGGACGTCGTCGCGCATCGAGCGTGGGCTCCCCACGAAGTCGGTCCCGTCGACGAACAGGAGACGGCCGAGCCCCGGGACGTCTTCCGCGGTCCACAAATCCTCCCCCACGCCCGGCGGCAGCGGCACGGCCAGAATCATGTGGTCGAACTGACCGAACGTCGGAGCCCGCGGCTCGACCGGTCCTCTCGCGTGGGTTCGCACGAGGACCGGATAGCTCGGGACACCCCAGGTGTCCAGGATCGCTCGCAGCAGAAAGGACTTGTCCTTGCAATCGCCGAACTTGTTGGCGGCGACGAACGCCGGCGTGTGAGGCTTCCAGCCGCCGATTCCGAGAGCGATGGCGACGTACCGCACATCGCGCGCGGCGTAGTCGAACGCGCGGTCCAGGGAGTCGAGAAAATGCGCCTGATCCGGAGGCTTCCACCGAAGGGCGTCGGCCGCGACGGTTCCCCGTTCGGCCATCACTCCGGACGTGAGGTCGTCCGTCCATCGCGCAACCGCGTCCCAGTCCTTGAAGCCGCGCCGGCCGTCGGGGGACGACCACCTCGCCCAGATCCGAGGGAGAAGCGCCGAAGAAACCGGCCGCAGAGGCTCGTGTCGCAAAGGGACGAGATCCCGCCCGGTCGCCACGAACCCATGAGGAGAGCGCTCCACGACGAGCCCGTCGGCTCGCTCGGTCACCGCTTCCGAGAGCCATCCATCCGGCGTCCTCAGCTCGAACCGGGCGCGGACCGTCGGCACGTCGGGATCGCCGAAGGAGAATGGCTCGGTCCCCGCGTCGAGCCCCCGCAGGACGACCGTCTCGCAAGCGACGACGGCCCCGACGCCCGCGTGCGTCGTCGAAAGCCAGCGGGCCCTCTCGTCCTGCGCCATCGGGTAATCGCGGTACGCGGGATCGTCGCGCACATCGCGGGTGAGGTCGGGAATCCAGGCGGTCCCGTCGGGGAGGATGGTCCAAGAAGCGAGCGTCTCTATCGTGTCGAAGGCGGAGCGGTACGACGCTGCGCATCCGGCGGCGGCGTCGAGCCCCGCGGAGGTGAGAATCTTCCGCACCGTCCGGCTGGTTTCGCGCGAGCCGCCGACGGCCAGCGGCTCGACGATCTCCTCGTCGTGGAGTATCGCCAGCGGCGCGGAGGTCGCCGGTGCCGCCCGCGCCGCCGCGTCCCGGAGCCAATCGGGAAGCGAGGACGGATCGACGGGGACTCGCTTGGCCTTCGCGGCGTGCGAGGGCGAGACGACCGCGAGCAGGAAGACCGCCGCGAGACACGGGCCTCGCGCGATCCGCCCTGTCATCGAAGGGTGACGACGACGGGGCGGTCGTCCATGGCGGCAATGTCGCCGAACCAGTGCTTCAAGCCGGCGTACGCGGACGCCGGAAATCTGTACACGTCGAGGCGCATCGTCCGCTCGAGGATCACGACCAGGTCGCGTTTCTCGTAAGCGGCGGTGTACCGGCCCACGTTTCCCGCGTCGTAGGTGGCCGGAGGGGACGGAACGGTCACGTCCGCCGCCTCGGGAGGAAGGCTGAGCATGATGGTGTCGAGCGTTTCGTAGGCTCCTCCGAGATCGACGGGGTACCGCCGCGCGGGTGCCGCCCAGTCGGCCGCGCGTTGACGCTCGAAGGCATTCAGATTCGCGATCATCCGCTTCCCGGCGATCGTGGCGAAGTGGTCGGCGGTCACCTTCGCCTTGACGACCAAGTTCTTCCGATCGTCGTCCAGGTTCTCGAAGGACGGCTCCGAAACCTGTGCGCCTGGGAGGAACCGCTGCGCTAGGTCTCGCACCCAGGCGGTTCGCTCCTCGGCGTCCCGGGCTCCGAGCGCCTGGCGTACGTCGTTCCCGCGCAACCCTGCCATCGAGAGTTGGACCTCACCCGCCAGCCGGCCCGCGGCGTCGACGCTTCCTCGCAGGATTCGGGTCGCCCTGTTCTCGGAAGCCGGGTAGTCGGGCAGCAGCAAGGGCGCCGACGAGGTCCCGTCCAGCGGCATGGCCCAGACCCCTCGCGCTTGCCGCGGGAGCAGGCCGGCGCGAATGTCGAGGCTCGGGCTCATGTACTCGGGCCCCTTCTCCCCGGCGTAGCGCACGAGCACGTCGTTGAGAAGCGGTATGATCGGAGCATCCTTCGGCAGCATTCCGTCGTCGCGGTCGCGGAACACCACGGGGGTCGCGGCCATGCCAACGGCGCCGAGCATGGTGACCGCGAGAGCCGCGAGATCCCCCGCCGATCCGCTCGCCTGGGCCAGAGCGTCGTCCGCGGTCGGGACCGTCCGGCCGATCCATCCGCCCTCCAAGCGGATGCGGGAGCGCAGGGCCCGCCGGACGGCTTCAGCCTTGTCAGTCGAGGTGGCCGCTCCCTCCGTGACCTGCCTTGCGAGCGATCGGACGGAATCGCTCTTCCCCTTCATCCAGGCTTCGAGGTCCTCCTTCTGACCCTTGGCCCAGCTTCCCCAATCGGCCGCGAGAGCCGCGTAGATGGTGTCGTTCTTGTAGCTGTCGGGATTGACGAGCAGCGCCTTCGAGATGTCCGCGAGGGGAGGTTGGTTGGGCTCGTCCGGAATCGCCGGCTGGTTCTGGAACATCCAGCCTATGTAGCGTCCTTGCGGCGCACGTCCGGTGTATTGCTTCTGTTCCTCGGGAGAGAGGAGAAACGAACCGATCTTCATGTTCAAGCCGTCGGGGATCACGAGAAGGTAGCGGCTCTCGAGCACGGGGATCCGCTCCTGGAGCACCCACCGATCGAACGGCGTGCCGTCCGCGACCAGACTGAGGTGGAGGTCGAGGATCGCGCCGACCTGCACTCTCGGGAAAGCGACGCGGACGGTATGAATCCGGGTCTGCGCACGGTTCCCCTTCGCGGTCGCATCCTCGAACGTGGTGTCCTTCGCATCGACCTCGGTACCGTCGGGAAGCACCGTGCGGGCCTGGACCTTCTGGATCCTCCAGTTCCCGAAGTAGTTCTGGCGAAAGTCGGAGTAACCCTCGACGCCGGCCGGCGTCAAGATCTTGATCCGTCGGACGTATTCGATTCGGAAGATCTGGGCATGGATCAGGTCGAGCTCTTGGGTGATCTGTTGCGACTTGAAGAGCATGACCGCCGGAGACCCCGCGGCGGATGGCACCTCGGTCAGGCTTTTTTGCGCGGGCGTGATCGGAGGAAACCCCGGCGCGATGAAAAAATCCGCGTACGTCGGCCCCTTGGCGAGCGTGGGAGCGCTCACGAGTGCGCCTGCGACGAGCAGGAGACATCGGATCCCGGCAACCATGCGCATCATCGTCCCCCTCTCCCGTCCAGACGTTCAGGGTGCCCTTGGTACCGTTATCGCTCGAGATCGTCAAGAGACCGTCATACTGACGACCGGAGGAGAGTGGTGGGAGCCACGCTGGTCGAAGCGATCGCGAAGCGCCACATCGTCGACGGCCCGGCCGGACGGCCGCCGCGCGCGGGCGACCTCGTCACCCTGGCCCCGGCGCGCACGATGTCGCACGACAACACCTCGGCGATCCTGTCGCGGTTCCGTGCGCTGGGCGGGCGGCGTCTCCGGCGCCCCGACCGCACGGTCGTCGTCCTCGACCACGACGTCCAGAACCTTGGCGCCGCGAACCTCGCGAAGTACGCCGCGATCGAGGCGTTCGCGCGCGAGCAGGGGGCGGCGTTCCACCCCGCGGGATCCGGAATCGGCCACCAGGTGATGGTCGAGCGCCTCTACGCCGCTCCGGGAGATCTCGCCGTGGCCGCCGACTCGCACGCCACCACCTACGGGGCGGTGGGCGCTCTCGGCGTGCCGCTGTCCCGGGCCGACGTCGCCGGCATCTGGGCGGCGGGGCTGTTCTGGTGGGAGATCCCGGACACGGTCCGCGTCGCGCTCGTCGGCCGCCTGTCGCGGGGCGCGACCGGGAAGGACGTGGCCCTGGTGGCTTGCTCCCTCTACCCCGGCGACGTGCTCGGGTGCGCCGTCGAGTTCGACGGCCCGGGGATCGAGACCCTGGCGATGGACGATCGCCTGACGATCGCGAACATGACCGCCGAATGGGGGGCGGCGGCGTGCGTCTTCCCCGTGGACGGCACCACGCTCGCGTGGGTCGCGGAGCGCGGCCGGGCGATCGGCGCGAAGACGCGGAGATTCGATCCGGCTCGCGCGTCCGACGAGGCCGCCTACGCCGCGACGATCACGCTCGATCTCGGGGAGATCGTTCCCCACGTCTCGGGTCCCGACTCCCTGGCGGTCGCGACCCCGGTCTCGGAAATCGAAGGCGCGCGGATCCCGATCCAGAAGGCCTACCTGGTCTCTTGCGCGAACGCGCGCGAGTCGGACCTCGCGGCCGCGGCGGACGTCCTGCGCGGGCGCCGCGTCGCGCGGGGGGTCGAGCTTTACGTCAGCGCCGCGTCGGCGGAGGTCCAGCGCCGGGCGGAAGCCGGCGGCGTCTGGAGCGCGTTGCTCGAGGCGGGCGCCCGCCCGCTTCCCTCGGGTTGCGGGCCGTGCATCGGACTGGGCGCCGGGCTCTTGGCGCCCGGCGAGACCGGGATCTCCGCGACGAACAGGAACTTCAAGGGGCGAATGGGAGCGAAGGAGGCGCGCTGCTATCTCGCCTCCCCCGAGGTCGTCGCCGCCTCCGCGCTCGCCGGGTACATCCGCGGGACGGCGCCGTCGGCCGTCGTGCGCCCGGCGCGGCGCGTCCTACGGACGCCGCTCGCGGCGCGGGACGACCGCCCGGCGCCTCTCCCGGAATCGCACCTCCGCCTCGCGGGACGAGCGGCGCTCTACCTACGCGACGCGATCGACACCGACGCGCTCTGCCCGGCGCGCCTGGTGTACGCGGACGATGCGACCGGGGACGAGCTCAAGGCGGCGGTCTTCGCGACGTCGGCTCCGGAGTTCGCCGCCACGATCCGCCCCGGCGACATCCTCGTGGTGGGAGCGCGGTTCGGCGTCGGCTCGGGGAGGGAGCAAGCCGCGCGCGCGTTGCAGGCCCTTGGGGTCGCCGCGGTCGTCGCGGGGAGCCTCGCTCCGGCCTTCCGCCGCAACGCCGTGAACAACGGCCTGCTGGCGATCGAGGCGCCCGAGCTCATCGCCCTGTGCGCGTCGCGCTTCCCCGAAGCGCGGGAGTCCCCCCGCGTCGTCGCGCTCGAGATCGCGATCGACCTCGGATCGGCGACGATCGCCTTCGACGGAGCTGCGGTGGCGTTCCGGCCCCTCTCCGAGATGGCGGTTCGCCTCCATGCAGCCGGGGGTTTCGACGGATTCCTACGCGCGCGCATGGCGGAGTGAGCGGACGCATGTCGAAGCCCACCATCGTCGTCATGCCCGGGGACGGAATCGGACGCGTCGTCACCGACGAGGCGTTTCGCGTGCTCCTAGAAGCCGGATTCGACGCGCAGCTCGTCACGGCCGAGATCGGATGGTCGTGCTTCGTTCGGGACGGGGACCCGCTCCCCTCGCGAACGATCGAGCTGATCCGCGAGCATCGCATCGGGTTCCTGGGCGCGATCACGTCGAAGGCGCGGTCGGCCGCGGAGGCGGAGCTCGCTCCGCCGCTGCGCGGCCGCGGGATCGTCTACCGGAGCCCCCTGCTGACCTTGCGGCAGCGGTTCGACCTGGCGACGTGCGTTCGTCCCGCGCGGACCTTTCCGGGAAACCCCACCAATTTCGTGAGGCGGCTCGCCGACGGCACGATCGAGGAGCCGCCGCTCGCCATCACGGTCTTCCGGCAGAACACCGAAGGTCTGTACTCCGGAGTGGAATGGTCGGATCCTCCGGCGGCCGTTCGGGAAGCCTTGGCGCTCCATCCCCTTTTCGCCCCTTTCCGGAACCTCGGCGGCCGCGACCTGGCGATCGCGGTCCGCATCGTGACGCGCGAGGGATGTCGGCGGATTCTGGACGATGCCTTTCGTTACGCCGAGCGCGATCGCGTGCCGACGGTCACGCTTTCCGAGAAATCGAACGTGCTTCGCGACACCTCCGGACTGTTCGAAGAGGTCGCGCGCGACGTGCAGCGCGAGCACCCGGGAATTAAGTTGAAGACGGTCGCGATCGACGCGCTCCTGTTGGAGCTGACTCGCCGTCCGGAGGAGCACCCCGTGATCGTCGCGTCGAACCTGTTCGGAGACATCGTGTCCGATGCCGTGGCCGGACTGACCGGCGGCCTCGGCTTCGCGTGCTCCGCGAATCTCGGCCGCGACGTCGCGATCTTCGAACCCGTTCACGGCTCGGCGCCGCACCACGCCGCCTTTCCCGTGCCGATCGCGAACCCGTGCGCCGCGATCCTCGCGGGCTGCCTCCTCCTCGACCACCTCGGCGACACGGAGATCTCCGGCCGGGTGCGCCGCGCCGTCGCGGCGGTCGTCGCCGAGCGGCGCGTGAGGACCTACGACATGCTGCGCCTGGCGGCGAGCCCGGACGCCCCGTCGCGGGGCGCCGCGACGACCCGCGCGATGGCCGACGCCGTGATCGCGCGCCTGGGGGCGTCGTGACGGCGAAGCGCACGGGCGCGGCGGCGGTCGAGCGGCGCGCGCTCCTGCGCGAGATCGCGGCCCTCGTCGTGGTCGCGGTCTCCTTCGCGGCCTTCGCGATCCGCCTCGACTTCTTCGAGGCGTTCGACGCGTTCCTGAGGCGGCACGAGCTTCATCATCTCGACGAGCTCGTCCTGACCGTCGCGGTCGTGCTCGCGCTCTTCGCAGGCTTCTCGGCGCGCCGGTGGTTCGGCCTCGCGCGACGCATCGAGGAGCGGGACCTCGCCGAAGCCGCCCTCGAAAAAGAAAGGGACTTCACCACGACCGTGCTCGACACCGTGTCGAGCCTCGTGCTCGTGCTCGATCGCGACGGGCGGATCGTGCGGTTCAACCGGGCCTGCGAGCGCGCGACCGGCTGGACGGCGGACGAGGTCTCGGGGCGACCGTACTGGGAGCTGCTGCCGCCGGCGGCGGACGTCGCGCGGCAGCGCGCCGCGTTCGTACGTCTCTTCAACGACCCGGGCACGTCGTCCGACGAGACGACCTGGCTCGCGCGCGACGGGTCGGAGCGGCGCGTGCAGTGGACGCACACCGTGGTCCAGGACGACCGCGGGGAGCCGGCCTACGTGGTCAGCACCGGCCACGACGTCACGGCGGAGCGGCGTTCCGCGGCGCAGCTGCGCGCCTCCGAGCAGAAGCTCGAGGCGATCCTCGACTCGATCGACGACTTCGTCTGGTCCCAACGCGCCGACGACCGCGCCATGATCTTCATGTCGTCGTCCTTCGAGCGGATCTACGGGGTCCCGTCCGAGGCTCTGCGGGACGACCCGCGCGCCTGGGAGCGCGTCGTGCACCCAGCCGATCGCGAGCGGGTCCGGGAGTTCGTCCCCCTGCTCACGCGGACCGGCCGGGCCTCCATGGAATACCGGATCGTCCACCGCGACGGGAGCGTTCGCTGGGTGCTCGACCGGGCCTGGGGGGTCAAGGACGAGGCCGGGCGCTGGACCCGATTCGACGGGATCGCCCGCGACGTCACGGACCAGAAGCAGTTGGAGGAGCAGTTCCGGCAGTCGCAGAAGATGGAGGCGGTGGGGCTTCTCGCCGGAGGCATCGCCCACGATTTCAACAATCTCCTGACCGCGATCGGCGGCTACGCCGGGCTGCTCGTCGAGAGGCTCGTGAGCGATCCCGACAGCCTCAAGCACGCCCGGGCCGTGCAGCGCGCCGCCGACCGGGCCGCCGCGCTGACCCGCCAGCTGCTCGCGTTCAGCCGCAAGCAGGTCCTCCAGCCGAAGGTGTTCAGCCCGAACACCCTCCTCGTCGATTTGGAGCCGCTCGTGCGGCGGCTGATCGGGGAGGACGTCGAGCTCGCGGTCGAGACCTCCCCCGCGCTCGGCGACGTGCGCGCCGACGTCGGCCAGATCGAGCAGGTCGTCATGAATCTGGTCGTGAACGCGCGGGACGCGATGCCGCGCGGAGGGCGCCTGCTCCTGCGCACCGAAAACGTCATGCTCGACGCTCCCTCGGGAACGGGCGAGAGCGCGGTTCCCGCGGGCCGGTACGTCGCCCTCGTCGTCACCGACTCGGGCCAGGGGATGAGCGAGGCGGTGCGCGCGAGGATCTTCGAGCCGTTCTTCACGACCAAGCCGACCGGCAAGGGAACCGGACTCGGGCTGTCGACCGCCTACGGCATCGTCCGCCAGAGCGGGGGCCAGATCCGCGTCGAGAGCGTGCTGGGGCGGGGGACCGAGTTCCGGGTGCTGCTCCCGCGGCATGACGGCGGTAAGGACCCGGACGCCCCGGCTCCGGGAACGCGTGCCATCGAAGCCCCGCGCGGGGAGACGATCCTCGTCGTCGAGGACGAGCCGAGCGTGCTCGACCTCGCGCGGGAGGTCCTCGAATCGCAGGGCCACCGGGTCCTGACGTCGGTGAATGGGCGCGAGGCGCTCGACGCCGCCCGGCGGCACGCGCGGGAGATCCGGCTCGTCCTCACCGACGTCGTGATGCCGCAGATGGGGGGGATCGAGCTGGTCGAGGCGCTCGGCCCGATCCTTCCCGCCATCCCGGTCGTCTTCATGTCCGGCTACTCCGAAGCGGTCGTGCGCCGCGAGGGAATGGTGACCCCGGGGGCCGGCTTCGTGCAGAAGCCGTTCCGATCGGACGATCTCGCGCGCGCCGTTCGCTTCGCCCTCGACCGGGCCCTGTCCACCTAGACCGGCGTGGACCTTACGATCGACCGGCATCTCCCGGAGATCCTCGCGATGGTCCGCGGGCGCCGCGCCGCCGTGATCGTCGCCCCTCCGGGAGCGGGAAAGACGACCCGCATTCCTCCCGCCCTGGCGGCGGACGGGCCGGTGATCGTCCTCCAGCCGCGCCGCCTGGCCGCGCGCGCGCTGGCACGACGCATCGCCTCGGAGAACGGCTGGACGCTCGGCGAGGAGGCCGGGTGGCAGGTGCGGTTCGAGCGGCGGGCCTCCGCGCGAACGCGGGTCCTGGTCGCGACCGAAGGGATCCTGACCGCCCGGTTGCAGGGGGATCCGCTCCTCTCCGGCTTCACGACGATCGTGATCGACGAATTCCACGAGCGCTCGATCCACGGCGATCTCGCGCTCGCCCTGGCGCGGCAGGCGTGGCGCGCGCGCGACGACTTGAGGCTCGTCGTGATGTCGGCGACCCTGGACGAGGGGCCGCTGGCCGCCTTCCTCGAGGGGGCGCCCGTGCTGCGGGTGGAAGGCCGGGCGCACCCCCTCTCGGTCGACTACGCTCCGGAGACGACTCCTGCGGAGGCGATCGCGTCCCTCTGGGCCGCCGAGCGAGGACACCTTCTCGTCTTCCTCCCCGGAGCGCCCGAGATCCGCCGGCTGAGCGAAGAGCTGCGGCGCCGTCCTCACCTGGCGGGGGCCACGGTCCTTCCGCTGCACGGCTCTCTCGACGCCGACGCGCAGGACGCCGCGATCGCCCCGTCGGCGGGCCGGAAGATCGTGCTCGCGACCAACCTCGCCGAGACCTCCCTCACCGTGCCCGGCGTCACGGCGGTCGTGGACACCGGGCTCCACAAGGTGCTTCGCCTCGACCCCGCCGTCGGCCTCGACCGGCTCGAGACCGAGCGGATCTCGCGCGACGCCGCCGATCAGCGAGCGGGGCGCGCCGGCCGCGAAACGGCGGGGCGCGTTCTCCGCCTCTGGGACCGGCGTGACGCGCTCCGCGACCACCGCGAGCCCGAGATCGCGCGGATCGACCTCACCTCGCCCGTTCTCGACGTGCTGGCCTGGGGAGGCGACCCGCGGACTTTCGAGTGGTTCGAGGCGCCGCCGCCGGATCGAGTCGCCGCGGCGATCGAGACGTTGGCGCGCCTGGGCGCCGTCGCCGGCGGGAGAATCACGCCGCTCGGCCGGCTGCTGCGGCGCCTTCCCGTCCCCCCGCGACTGGCGCGGGTGCTCGTTGCCGCGGGCGGTTCTCCGCTCGCGGCCGCCGCGTGCGCGGTCCTCACGGAGCGGTTCCACCCGCGCGGGCCGCTCCCGGCCGCCTCGTCCGACCTGCTCGCCCTCGCCGACCGTCTCGACGAGGCTCCTCCCTCGGTCCGGCGCGCGGCCGAGGAGATCGCCTCCGCCGCGCGGCGGGCGATCGAGGACGGAGGCGGAGTCTCCGCCGTGGAGGGGGACGAGGAGCTCCTGCGGAAGGCGCTGCTCGCGGGGTTCCCGGACCGTCTGGCCCGTCGGCGCGCGCCGGGGTCGCCGCGGCTGATCCTCGCCTCCGGCCACGGCGCGGTCCTCGATCGCGAGAGCGCGGTTCACGACGGCGAGTTCCTGCTGGCTTTGGAGCTCGTGGCGGGAGCCCGGGGACCCGGGAGCGAAGCCCGCGTGCGGCTGGCCAGCCGGGTGGAGCGCACATGGCTCGGCGCCTCGACGCGGCGCGTCGTGCACCGGTACGACCCCGAAGGTAGCGAGGTGCGGGCCGTCGAGATCGAGTCGATCGAAGGCCTACCGGTCTCCGAGCGTCCGGTGCCCCCCGATCCCGCGATCGCGGCGGGGCTTCTCGCGGAGGAGCTCGTTCTCCGCGGGTTCGACCCGTCGTCGTCCGCGGCGGCGAACCGCCTGCGATTCGCAGGGCTCGCGGTCGACCTTCGCGCCGCCGCGGAGGCCGCGGCGGCCGGGCGAACGGCCCTCCCCGAGATCGATCTGCTCGGGCACCTGTCCGCAGGAGACCGCCGCAAACTCGACACCGCGGCCCCCGCCCTCCTCCCCTTGCCCAGCGGGCGGTCGGCGCGACTGCAGTACCGTGAGGACGGCACGGTGGTCGCCGCGGTGAAGCTCCAGGAGCTCTTCGGCCTCGGCGAGACGCCCCGCCTGGGCCCGAGAGGCGAGCCCGTGATCTTCGAGCTGCTCGCGCCGAGCGGGCGGCCGGTCCAGACGACGAGCGATCTGCGCGGCTTCTGGGAGCGTACCTACCCGGAGGTGCGAAAGGAATTGCGCGGGCGCTATCCGAGGCATCCTTGGCCGGAGGACCCGTGGAGCGCCATCCCGACCCACCGCACGAAGCGGCGATGACGCGACGAGCGATCGTCGCGGCGGCGTTGGCCTTCGCGTGCCTGCCGGCGTGCGTTCCGGCCGCGCCCGTCCCGATGCGCGCCGTTCGCGATACTCTCGCGGGGTCGCAGGCGCGCACCCTCGTGGTCTTCCTCCCCGGCCGCAGCGACCGCCCCGAGGAATTCGTCCGGGAGCGCTTTGCCGCGGAGGTCCGGGCGCGATCCCTTCCGGTGGACCTCGTCTTCGCGGATGCCACGATCGGCTACTACATCGACCGGTCGATCCTGGCCCGCCTGCACGACGACGTCGTGGCCCCCGCGCGATCCCGCGGCTACGACCGCGTCGTTCTCGCCGGCATCTCCCTGGGGGGATTGGGGGCGGTGCTGTACGCGCACGAGCATCCGGGCGAGATCGACGAGCTGATTTTGCTCGCCCCCTATCTAGAGGATCCCCGGCTCGCGCCGCCGGCGGCCGTCGAGGATGCCATCTCCCGCCGACCGGTCTGGCTCGGTTACGGGAACGACGACCGCCTGCGGCCCTCGCTCGATCCGGTCGCGGCCGGGCTCCCTCCGGATCACGTGGTCCGCTTGCCGGGGGGACACCGATGGGCGACGTGGCGCGCCGTCTGGTCGGCGATGCTCGACGCGGGAGCCCTAGCGCGGTGACGACGGCGGCGTGAACGCCAGCACGTACTGGTAGGGAAGCGTCGTTTCGTCCCGGCGGGCGACGATCCAGCCGGCGGCCTCGAACTCGCCCACAACCGCGTCGGGAGGGAGTTTGTGGGCGTCGGGCGGGCCGACCGGAAGCTCCCCCTTCTTGAAATCGACGACGGCGACCCGTCCTCCGGGCTTCAGTCCGGAGGCGAGCTTCGCGAGGTAGTGGACCCTGTCGTCGAGGTGGTGCCACGTGTCCACGACGAGCACGAGATCGACGCCGTGCGGCGGCAATCGCGGATCGTCGGCGGGGACGACCGCGGCCTCGATCTGCGGGAGCGATTCCTTCGCGGCGCGCGCCTTCATGTAGTCCACCAGGTTGGGCTCGACGTCGAGCGCGAGGACTCGCCCCTGCGCGCCGACCGCGCGCGCGAGACGGACGCTGAAGTAGCCGGTCCCCGCGCCGAGGTCGGCGACGGTCATGCCGGGGACGACACCCAGCGATGCCAGCAGCGCCTCGGGCTTCTGCCATGCGTCGCGGGACGGGTCGTCGAAGACCTTCGCCCAGGCGGCGGGGTCGTCGAACCGATGGTGGACGGTCGCGTCGTGATCGTGGCCATCGCCGGAGGCGGCCGCAAGAGCGACCAGCGCCGACACCAGGGCGAGCAGCGTCGTCATGACCCCAGTGTACCCCGGCTGCTAAACTTCGTGGTCGCGTCGCGGGGCGCGGGAGACCACGTGATCGGCATCCGGCGCGAGGACAAGAACCGTTGGGAGCGGCGCGTGCCGCTGACGCCGGAGCACGTCGCCGAGCTCTGCCGCTTGGGGCTCGACGTCGCGGTCCAGCCCTCCCCGGTCCGCATCTTCCCGGACGAGGCCTACCGCCGCGCGGGAGCCCAGGTGACCGAGGATCTCGCCGCCTGCGGGCTCGTCGTGGGCGTGAAGGAGATTCCCCTTCCGCGCCTCCATGCGAGAACCGCCTACGGGTTCTTCTCCCACGTGATCAAGGGGCAGCCCGGCAACATGCCGATGCTGCGGCGCCTCATGGACCTTGGCGACACGCTGGTGGACTACGAAAAGATCGTGGACGACCGAGGACGGCGCCTCGTCTTCTTCGGCCGCCACGCGGGGTTCGCCGCGATGCTCGACACGCTGTGGGCGCTGGGGCGGAGGCTTGCGCAGGAAGGGATCGACTCGCCGTTCGCCGCGCTCCGGCTCGCCCACGACTACGCGGACCTGGAGGACGCCTACCAGGCGCTGGCGCGCGTGGCCGCCGAGATCCGCGGCGGCGGACTGCCTCGGGCGCTGCACCCGCTGGTCTTCGGCTTCACGGGCTCGGGGAACGGATCCAAGGGAGCGCAGGAGATCTTCGACCGGCTCCCTCACGAGCAGGTGGCCCCGGAAGACCTCGACGAGCTCTTCACGGACCCCGACGCGCCGCGAAACCTCCTCTACAAGGTGGTCTTCTCGCGCGCGGATCGAGTACGGCACCGGGACGGCGGAGCGTTCGACGGCGACGCGTACGCGCGCGCGCCGCAGGACCACGTCGGCGCGATGGCCGCCCATCTCCCCCGGCTCGTGGCGCTCGTCAACAGCATCTACTGGGAGCCGGGACATCCTCGCGTGGTGGGGCTCGACGACCTGCGCGCGCTCTGGGAGTCCGGGGCCCCAAGGCTCCGCGTGATCGGCGACCTGTCGTGCGACCTGCGGGGCTCGATCGAAGCGACCGTGAAGATCACGACCCCGGGGGACCCGGTCTTCGTCTACGACATCGCCGACGAGGTCGCGATCCCGGGGATCGCCGGTCGCGGGCCCGTGATCCTGGCCGTCGACAACCTCCCCTGCGAGCTTCCCGTGGACGCGTCGCAGCACTTCGGCGACGCGCTGCTCCGGTTCGTTCCGGCGATGGCGCGGTGCGACTGGATGCGGCCGCTCGACGCGCTCGCGCTCCCCGACGAGATCCGCCGCGCCGTGATCGTCCACCGCGGCGAGCTCACGCCGTCCTTCCGATACCTCGAGCGGCATCTCGCCGATGCCGCGGCGCGGCGCGCGTGAAGCGGGTTCTCGTCCTCGGCGCCGGGCTCGTCAGCCGGCCGCTGGTGCGCCACCTGCTGGCCGTCCCCGATCTCGCGGTGACGGTCGCGGATCAGGACGGGTCGAAGGCGTCCGCTGTCCTGGAGTCGCACCCGCGTGGGACCGCAGTGGCGCTCGGGCTCGAGGACGAGACGGCGGTCGCGGCGCGGATTCGTGAGTCCGACCTGGTCGCAAGCCTCCTTCCGGCCACGCTCCACGTCCCGGTCGCGAGGATCGCGATCGCCCACCGCAAGCCGGTCGTCACGACCTCGTACGTCTCGCCGGAGATGCGAGCGCTGGACGCCGAGGCGCGCGCGGCGGGGGTGATCGTCCTCAACGAATGCGGCCTCGACCCGGGCCTCGATCACATGTCGGCGATGCGCACGATCGATCGCCTGCGCGCGGCAGGCCGGCGCCTGGTGTCGTTCCGGAGCTGCTGCGGCGGCCTTCCGGCGCCGGAGGCCGACACGAATCCGTGGGGGTACAAGTTCTCGTGGAGCCCGCGGGGGGTGCTGCTCGCGGGGCGGAGCGCGGCCCGCTGGCTCGAGGACGGGAACATCGTCGAGGTCCCGGGCGGAGAGATCTTCACCCGCGTCGCCCCGTACGACGTGCCCGGATTGGGCCGCTTCGAGGTCTACCCGAACCGCGATTCGATCGCCTACGTCGCGACGTATGGGATCGAGGGGGTCCAGACGATGTTCCGTGGGACGCTCCGCTGGCCGGGGTGGTGCGCGACCCTCGACGCGGTGGCCCGTCTCGGTCTCCTCGACGTCGCCGAGCGGGCGTGGCGGCCCGGCACGACCTGCCGCGAGATGACCGCAACGCTCGGGCAAGGAGGCGAGCTCGCGCTGCCGGCCCCGGTGCACGAGCGGCTGGCGTGGGCGGGCCTCTTCTCCGACGCGCCGATCGGCGCGACCCACGCGGCGCCGCTCGACGTCCTCTGCGGCCTGCTCCAAGCCAGGATGGGGTACGCGCCCGGCGAGCGCGACATGATCCTCCTGAGGCATCAGTTCGGAGCAGCCGGTCCCGACGGCGCGGCGCGGGAGATCGCCTCGACGCTCGTCGCGTACGGCGAGCCCGGCGGCGATTCCGCGATGGCCCGCACAGTGTCGCTCCCCGCGGCGATCGCGGCCCGGCTGATCCTGGACGGCCGCATCCCGCTCCACGGCGTCCGCGTTCCTGTGCACCGCGAGATCTACGAGCCGGTCTTGGAGGCGCTCGAGCCGATGGGGATCCGCTTCGAGGACGAGGAAGCCGCGGCCTCCTAGGCCTGGCGCATCCAGCGGAAGACCTCGACGATGCTGGGCCGCTTCCCGTACATGAGGAGAGCGGTCCGGAAGACGCGCGCCGCGAAGCGCAGGGTGACCCACACCCATCCCGCCAATAGCGCAAGCGTCAGAACGACTTCCCACCACGGCGCGCCGCCGGCGCCGATGCGCAGCATCATCGTGACCGCGGAGGTCAGCGGGATGTACGAGAGGATGCGAGCCGCCGTGCCCTGGGGATCGCGCATCACGACCTCGAGGAAGAACATCGGCACGGCGCAGCCGATCGCCCAGAACATGCCGTATTGCTGCATGTCCTTGGCGTTCGTGCCGAGGACGCCGGTCGCCGTGATGAGGGTCCCGTAGAGGAGGAACGCGAGCACGAAGTACGCGAGGCAGACGAGCACGATCATCGGCGACAGGGCGAGCCCCGCGACGAGGAGAACGAGCGGCACGAGCGCCATCGACAACCAGATCGACAGCTGCAGGAGGCCGGCGGCCCCGAGCCCGACGAGCTTTCCGAGGAGGAGCGAGCGCGCGTCGATCGAGGAGAGGATCACCTCGATCACGCGGTTCTCCTTTTCCTCGCTCACCCCCTGGATCAGCGTCCCGCCGGCGACGAGGATCGACACCA
>JBGQLU010000080.1:0-16823 GCA_041500265.1 Acidobacteriota bacterium
CGATCTTGTGCGCGATCGCCTCGTGCTTGCCGATCGGCGCGCCCCACTGCGCGCGCTCGCCGGCCCACCGGCGGCACGTTTCGAGGCAGACCTTCGCGATCCCGGTCGTCCCCGCGGGAAGGGCCAGCCGGCCGGTGTTGAGGGTGACGAGCGCGATCTTGAGCCCCTGCCCTTCCGCGCCGATCAGGTTCTCCTTGGGCACGCGGACGTTCTTGAACGTTAGGACCGCGTTCGCGAGCGCCTTCAGCCCCATGAAATGGCATCGGTGCTCGACCGACACGCCGGGCGAGCCCGCCTCGACGACGAAGGCGCTGATCTTCCTGGTCTTCGGGTCGCACGCCATCACGACCAGCAGCTCGGCGATCGTGCCGTTCGTGCACCAGAGCTTCTCGCCGTTCAGGATGTAGCCCGTCCCGTCCGGCGTCGGCTCGGCGGTCGTGGAGAGCTGCGCGGGGTCGGAGCCCACGCCGACCTCCGTGAGCGCGAACGCGGAGATCGCCCCGGCCGCGCAGCGCGGCAGGAACCGGGCCTTCTGCTCGGGCGTGCCGAAGATCTTCACAGGCTGCGGGACGCCGATCGACTGGTGCGCGGAGAGGAGCGCGCTGAGGTTGCCGTCATAGCTCCCGAGCAGCTCCATCACGCGGCCGTATTCGACCTGCGAGAGACCCAAGCCCCCGTACTCCGACGGGATCTTCATCCCGAAGGCGCCGAGGCGCTTCAACCCGTCGACGACGTCCTTGGGGTATTCCCCTGTGGCGTCGATTTCCCCGGGATTGACGCGATCGCGCAGGAAGGCGTGGAGGCGGGCGTAGAACTCCTTGAACTCGGGACGTTCCCGCATCGCGTCCGGAAAGGGGCGGATGAGGTGCATCTGGAGGTTCCCGAGGAAGATCTCCTTGAGGAAGCTCGGCTCCTTCCACTCGGTCTGGCGCGCCGACTCGGCGACGCGCAGCGACTCGCGCTCGCTCTCGCTGTGGATCGTCTTGGACGTGCTCATCGGGACCTCGTCTCGGGACAACGGGCGTGGCTTTTAATGTAGTCTCCGCGATCCGATGCCGCCAAGCGCCCGCCCGCTCACCCGGCTCGGCCGGGTAACCTCCTCCGGCCGCTTCCTTCCGGAGATCGACGGGATCCGTTTCGTGGCCATCGCCTCGGTCCTGCTCTTCCACGCCAGCGGGCGGGTGCAGGAGTGGAGCCCGGTGGCCGGCCGGAGCGGAGACCTCCTCGGGCGGCTCTTCGCAGGGGGGGACGCCGGGGTCCGGCTCTTCTTCGTCCTCAGCGGGTTCATCATCGCCCTGCCGTTCGCGGAAGGCGCCCGTGGGGCGGCCCCCCGGCCCTCCCTCCGGGCCTACTACCTGCGCCGGGTCACGCGCCTCGAACCCCCCTACCTGATCAACCTCGCGGTCCTCGCGCTGTTGCTGGCGGCGACCGGAGCCTACCCGCCGGGGACGGTCGTCGCGCACCTCCTGCCCAGCCTGGCCTATCAGCACGGCGCGGTGTTCGGGACCTTTCCGCTCGTCAATTTCGTCGCTTGGTCGCTCGAGGTCGAGATCCAGTTCTACGTGCTGGCGCCGCTCTTCGCGGGCGTCTTCCGGCTCCCCAGGGGGGCATGCCGCGCCCTGCTGATCGCGATCGTCGTCGCGGGTTCGGTGCTCGACGCCGCCTGGCCGGGCCCGCCGCGGTGGCGCCTCACCCTGGGCCCCTTTCTTCATTGGTTCGCGGCCGGATTCCTGCTGGCCGACGTCCAGGCGGGACGCGCCGGCGTCGCCCCGCGGCCGTCGTGGCGCTGGGAGCTGACGGGCCTCCTGGCCTGGGCGGCGCTCGTGCCGCTCCGCCTGGAAGGAGCCTTGTACCCGCTCCTCTACCCGGCCGTCGCGACCGTTGCGATCGTGGCGGTGCTGCACGGGGGGCGTCTCGGGGCGATCTTCCGGCGTCCGTGGGTCACGACGGTCGGCGGGATGTGCTACACGATCTACCTGTGGCACCCGGTGATCATCGAGAACGCCGGACGGCTCACGATCGCCCATCCCCTCTTGGCCAGCCCCGCCGCCGAGCGCCTCGTTCAGGTCCTGGGCCTCGCGGCGCTGGCGGTGGTCGCGTCGATCCCGGCGTTCCTCCTCTTCGAGAAGCCGTTCATGTTCCGCGACTGGCCGAGCCGGTGGGGCCGCGATCCGAAGAGCGTCTGGCTCCGGCCGGGAGTCTTCTTGAAGCCGGTCCCGGATCGTCCGATCTAGACTAGGACGCTCAGGACGAGGTATCTCGATGCCCTACCGCCACCCCGACTTCAGCGCGCTCCGCCTCGACGCGGCGCCGGATTGCCGGTTCGAGCCGGCGCCGAAGGACACGACGCTGCCGGACGGATTCATGTCGACCACGAACTTCCCGACCTATGTGAAGGTCCGGGGCGCCTGGCGGATGCCCGAATCCCCGCGGATGGACGCGCACCTCGTCTGGGACCCGGAAGGCGACCGCCTGGAGACCAAGGAGTTCCGCCTCGTGAAGAAGGGGGAGCTGGTCGCCATCGCGACGCGCGAGGACGGCGCCGAGGGGGTGCTCGTGTGGGATCGCGGATTCGCCGAGGAGGAGGATCGGACGCACGCCGAGGCGTTCGCGTTCATGGCCTCCGAGGTCAGCCGCGAGAAGCCGGTGAACTACGAGGAGATCTTCGGCAAGTTCCTGGACAACCGCGGCCCGAAGGGTTTCATCCTCTGGGTCATCGGTCCGGCGCTCGTGCACGCCCGAGGCCGGGAGGCGATGGAGTGGATGATCGGGAACGGCTTCGCGCACGCCGTCCTGGCGGGGAACGCCGTCGGCGTGCACGACGTCGAGGCTGCGCTCTACGGCTCGACGCTCGGGATGAAGGCGGACGGGAGCGGGCACGCCGGGGGGCATGCGTTCCACATGCGCGCGATCAACGAGGTCAAGAAGGCGGGATCGATCCGCGCGCTGGTCGAGTCCGGCCGGATCCGGAGCGGGATCATGCACGCCCTGACGGTCGCGGGGACGCCCTACGTGCTGGCGGGCTCGATTCGCGATGACGGCCCCCTCCCCGAGACGCTGACCGACGCTCTGGAGGCTCAAGCGGCGATGCGCCTGGAAACGTCGCGCGCGACGATGGTCGTCATGGTGGCGACGGCGCTCCACTCGATCGCGGTCGGCAACATGCTGCCGACGTTCTGCACGGCGCCCGACGGGTCGTTTCGTGAGATCACGACGATCTGCGTGGACCAGACGGAATTCCTGGTCTCGAAGCTCAAGGACCGCGGCACCCATCAGGCCTTCGGCGTCGTCACCAACGCGCAGGACTTCATGCGGCTCTTGCAGCTGGAGCTGGCCGCGCGCGTCTAGACGCCGGGCTGACAGAAGCAGGTCGAGCCGAGCTTGACGTCGGCCGGCGCCCAGACCTTCGCGAATCGCGCCTCGACCTCGGCCGCCTCCGCTTCCTTCTTTTGCAGGCGGAGGGCGCGGGAGAGGCCGAAGAGCGACCACCCATTCTCGGGGTAACGCGCGAGGTCCTCGCGATAGACCGCCTCGGCGTCGGCGTACTTTCCGGCGCGCATCAGCACCGCGCCGAGCGTGTGCCGCACGGGCTGCATCCAGTCCGGGGGCTCGTCGTAGCGCAACCCGTCCTCGATCGGTACGGCCTCTCGAAGCAGCTTGATCGACGCGTCGAACTTGCTCTTCTTCGCGGCCATTTCCGCGTCGAGCATCTTGGTCGAGATCGAGAGGATGTCCGACGCCGAGTTGTTGCCGAACGTCCGCTCCTTCGGCACCGCGGCGGCGGCTTGGCCGAACGCCTGACGCTCCTTCGCGGCGTCGTCGGCGCGCCCGAGCGCCGTCAACGCCACCGCGCGGCTGAACCGCCAGAGCGCCGTCGCCAGCGGGAGGTCGGCGGCGGGCGCCGGTTCTTTCAAGACGTCGTCCCAGCGCCCGAACCGCATGAGCACCTCGGGCACGAAGGCCATGTACCCGTCGGCGATCGGCCCGTAATCCTGCAGGAATTCCGCGGGGACGGCCTCGATCATCGCGCGGGCGGATTCGAGCGATTCCTTGCTCCTCCCCTGCATCATCGCGGCGTACGCGAAGAAGTGGTCGTTGTGCGCCATGTACATCGCGTAGAAGCCGGGCTTCGGGTGCGCCGCCCGGTAGGCGGCATCCGACTCCCGCGCCCGGGTGTTGGCCTCCGCGGCATCGTTCCAGCGGCCGAGCCGGGCGTAGATGTGAGCGGGCATGTGCACGAGGTGGCTCGCGCCCGGAACCAGAGCGCCCAGCCTCTCGGCGCTGGCCAGGGCCTTTTCGGGATGCGGCGAGGACTCCATCGTGTGAATGTAGAAATGGTTCGCGCCCGGGTGGACCGGATCGAGGGTGAGCGCGCGCTCGAGGGTGGCGATGATCTCGTCGGTCCCCGGCTGCGGCGTGCCCTCCTTCGTCCAGAGATCCCAGGGGCGGAGATCCATCATCGATTCGGCGAAGAGCGTCGCCACGTCCGCATCGTTCGGGTGCGCCTTCTGGACGTCGCGCATTGCGGCGGCGTAGGCCTGGTCGAGCGGCCCGCGGTCGTCGGGCTGCGGATCGGCGTAGCGCTTCGCGAGGGCGTCGATGAGGGCGCGCTCGGTTTCCCCGGCGCCCGCTTCGAGCTGGCGTGCCTTCCCCAGGGCCTCCCACGCCGTCTTGGCCTTGTCGGGGGGAACGAGGGGAAAGTTGATGTGCGGACCGTTGACGAGGGCGACGCCCCACCACGCCATCGCGCACTTCGGATCGAGCTCCGCCGCCTTCCGGAATTCCTGCTCGGCGGCGCCGTGGCTGAACCCGAAGGCCAGCGTCAGCCCGCGGTCGAAGGCGCGCTGCGCCTCGGGGGAGGACGTCGTGACCTTGTATGTGTGGGTGCCCAGGTTGAATCGTTCCACGGGGGCGGCGGGAGCGGCCGCCGCCGCGGGGTGTTCCTCCTCGGGGCGGCCGCACGAGGACAGCAGGAGAGGGATCGCGAGACCGAAGATCACGACGACGCGGCGGAGTCGAGCCGTCATCGCTTACTTCTTTCTCGGGACCGGGGTCTTCGCCGAGAACGTGTACTCGATCGGCTGCTGCCCCGGCTTGGTCCAGGCGACCTCACCGGAAATCGTGTCGCCGGCAACCGTGCCCTTCCAGGCCATCGTGCCTTCCTTCGGGCTCGTGCTCTCGCTGGTGAACGTCCAATCGTCGCCGGCCTTCTGGGCCTTGTACGCCGAGGGCCGGAAGCCGTACGGGTCGCACCCGTTCGAATGAAACTTGCCGTTCGCGAACTGGAAGGAGTCGGTGTCGGCCTTGGTCTTCCCCTTCTCGGTCATCGTGCCGACGAACGACTTCCCGTCCAGGGGCCCGGCCGCTCGTGCCGGAAGCACCGCGATCGCCGCCAGAAGCGCCAGTACTGTCCACCTCTTCCGCATCGAAGACCTCCCATCCCTGCGCGGGACCGGATGGATTTTATCGTGAAACCGACGTCTCCGGGACCCCAAGGTCGATGCGGGTTCCGGTGGCGTCGGGCATCGCGACCCCGAGCCACGCGGCCAGCGTGGGAGCGAGATCGTAGGGCGTGACCGCGACCTCGATCCGGCCGCGGGCCACGCCGCTCCCCCAGACGACCAGCGGAACGTGGGTGTCGTAGTCGAACTGGGAGCCGTGCGCCGTCCCCCGGCCGGCGTCCCAGTCGAGGACCGTCCCGCGTCGTGGGATCAGGAACGCGTCTCCGGAGCGTCCGGGAACGCACGCGTTCCGCTCCTGCGCCGCGGCGGGATCGTCCCCGCCGATCTTGCAGTCGGGCGCGAGCGGGATGACGCGCTCGACCGAGCCGCCGCTCGCCTCCCTCACGGCCGCGGGGAGCGCGGCCAAAACGTCGTCCCGCGTGACCGCGCGCCCGCCGGGGCCGCAGCGTCCTTCGCGCGTCCGGAGCACACGTTTGGCGACGTCGAGAAAGAGGCTCCAGCACTCGAGCTTCGAAACCGGATCGGCATCCGGAGGAAGGCACAGCGCGTCTTCGAGCCGGGTATTGAGGTCGCCGGCGAAGCGATCGAGCGGCAGGCGGTGCACGGCTTCCGGGAGGGGAAGGAATCCATGGTCCGCCGTCAGCGCCACCTGGAGCCCCGCAGGGAATCGCCGCGAGAGGTCGTCCAGGATCCGCCCGATGTCGAGATCCAAGGCGCGCAGCACCTCGAGATCCTCGATCGCGTCGGGGCCGTCGTAGTGCGATACGTAGTCGTTCGCCGAGAACGAGAGCATCAAGAGGTCGGGAACGCCGCGGCGGCCGAGCGCCAGCGCGTCGTCGTCGATCAAGCGGATCGCGAGGTCGGCGAGAAGGCGGTCGCCGATCGGGCTCCACATCAACGCCGAACCGTACGGAAGCGTCGCGGCGGAGAGGTCGTGCGGGAAGGCGGGGCCGAACTTGTGGTCGCGATGGTCTTCGAGACCGGGAACGAATCCGTCCGGGGGCGGGACGGTGGGAAGCGGGAGGCGGGACCACACGGCGCCGTATCGGGCCGCGAGCTTGCCGCCGGAGCGCTCCGCGTCGAACGCGGCGAGGATCCGGGCGAGCGCGCTCCCGGCCGGGGACGAGGGGTCGTACGCGGGGCTCGTCTTGAACGACGCGTCTCGCGTGGACCACCAGGCCACCGCGTGACGGCGGTCCCGCCCGGCCATCAGGATCGCGGCGCGGTCCTTCCCGGCGATCGACACGACCCGGGATCGGGGGTCGTTCGCGACCAGACGGTCGCCGAGCGTCGGCACCCGCAGGTGTCCGGGACCGAGGATCGCATCCGGCGAATCTTGCGACGCGCTGTAGACCGGGATCATCGAGGTTCCGTCCTTCGAAGGGACGAACCACTGGTTGAGCGGGATGCCGTGAACGCGGGGCGGAGCGCCGGTCGCGATCGACGCGTGCCCTGGCGCGGTCTCGGTGTTGAGGTGCGCGTAGCGGCATTCGGTCGCGACCGCGCCGTCGTCGAGGAGCCGCTTCAGCCCCGACGTGAGCCACGGGCGGAGCCGTTCGAGACGATCGTAGGACAGCCCGTCCACGACGATCACGACGGCAAGACGGGGGCGCGAGGCGGGCTTCGCGAACGACGGCGCCAAGAGCGACGCCGCGACGACGAGGGATACGAGAATCCGGTGGCGTGCGCGCATGGGTCCGGGATTCTGACCGCATCCACTCCCCCACGCCAACGGCAATGTCGCGTACATTGTCGCGGTCCGGTCGTTCCAGGGGGTCCCCATGACACACCGCTCGTCTTTCGCCGCGCTGGCGATCGTGCTGGTCTCCACGGCCTCTCACGCGCAGACGATCCGCCAGGTGACCGACGCGCGGGCGGGGAACAGCCTGTTCCCGCGGCTCGATGCGACCGGATCGACCGTCGTGTGGGCGTCGTCGACCGATCCACTGGGGACCAACGCCGACCGCGCCTTCCAGCTCTTCCGGGCCGACACGACGACGGGCGCGCCGGCGCAGATCACGAACGTGCGCGGCGGCGGGGCGCTCACGGCGAGCGTCAGCGACGACGGTCAGCGGATGGCGTTCACGGGTCCCGGCGACCCGGTCGGCCAGAACCACGACCGCAACGTGGAGGTGTTCGTCGCCCTGAGGGACGGCACGGGCTTGCGGCAGCTGACGCAATCGACCTCGGGCTCGAGCGGGTCGGCGGTGATCTGCGGCAACGGATCGAAGGTCGTCTTCACGTCGGTGGCCGATCTCACGGGCGGGAACGCCGACCACAGCCAGGAGATCTTCGTCATCGGGTGGGATGGAACGGGTCTGCGCCAGCTGACGAGCACGCCGGGAAGCTGCGGCTCCCCGCACATCTCGGACGACGGCACCCGCGTGGTCTTCACGTCGTCCCTCGACCTGACGGGCGGGAACGCCGACCTTTCGAGCGAGGTGTTCGCGATCAACGCCGACGGCACGGGGCTGCGGCAGCTGACGAGCTCGACCGGAAGCTCGGTGGCCCCGTGGATCGCGGGGAACGGATCGAAGGTCGTCTTCCAGTCGAACGGGAACCCGACCGGCGGGAACGCCGACCTGGGGGACGAGGTCTTCGTCGTGAACTGGGACGGCACCGGGCTCAAGCAGCTGACCAATTCGAAAATCCTGCTGGGAGGGGACGGATCGAGCGCGGCGCCGTCGATCGATGACGCGGGGACCAACGTGGTGTTCCACTCCAACCAGCTCGTCGGCCTCACCAACCTCGACGCCAACGACGAGATCTGGAAGATCCGCTCCGACGGCACCGGCCTGGCCGCGCTGACGAGCTCGCTGCTGGCCCTGGGATCCTTTTATCCGGCGATCAGCGGCGACGGGACGAGGGTTGCCTTCCTCTCCCTGTCCGACCTGGTGGCGGGAGGGAACGCCGACGGAAATCCCGAGGTCTACACGATCAAGACCGACAAGACGGCTCTCAAGCAGATCTCGAGCGGCCTCTGGGCGTTCAACACGGGGTCGGCGCTGTCGGCGGACGGGAGCAGGGTCGCTTACACCTCGAGCGCGAATCCGACGGGAGGGAACGCCGACAGGAACATCGAGCTGTTCGTCGTGGGCGCAAACGGATCGGGAACGGCCCAGCTCACCTCGTCCTCCGGACTCCTGTCGATGGCGGGGTCACCGTCGATCAGCGGCGACGGCGCCCGCATCGCGTTCCAGTCGAGCGCGAACTACACCGGGGGAAACGGGGACGGCGGGAACGAGATCTTCGCGGTGAACGGCGACGGCACCGGCCTCCGGCAGCTGACGTCCGACGGGGCCAACGATTCCACATCCCCCGCCCTCTCCTCGAACGGCGCGTGGATCGCTTTCGTCTCGCAGGGAAACCTCACGGGAGGAAACGCGGACGGAAATACCGAGCTGTTCGTCGAGGCCTGGGACGGAACCGGCCTCATCCAGTTGACGAGCACCGCCGTGGGCGACGCCGCCGATCCGGCGATCTCCTCCGACGGCTCGGTGATCGCCTTCGACAGCACGGCGGACCTGGTCACGGGACAGAACGCCGACGGAAGCCGCGAGCTGTTCGCGATCCACCGGGACGGCACGGGACTCGCGCAGCTCACCAACTCAACGACCGGGGCGAGCAGCGCTCCGTCAATTCGAGGGGACGGCACTCGCATCGCATTCGCCTCGACGTCCGAATTGACCGGCGGTAACGCCGACAAGAACTCCGAGATCTTCGCCGTCAACGCCGACGGCTCGGGGCTCGCGCAGCTGACCTCGACGACCGCGGGGACGAACGCGACGCCTGTCTACGCGGCCGACGGGACGTCGATCACCTTCGCGTCGTCGTCGCCGTACGGCGGCCCGAACCCGGACGCGATCGCCGACCTGTGGCGGATCGCGCCCGACGGCTCGAGCCTGAGACGGCTGACCGGCATGCATGTCGCCGGCGCGTCGGCCCCGTCGGTGTCGAGCGACGGATCGCGGGTCGGGTTCACCGGACTCGGCGACATCACCGGCGCGAACCCCGATCAGACGCCGGAAACGTTCCTGATCGACTTGAACCGCCCCTGGTCGATCGCCGTCGCGGGAGCCGCTTCCACGACGATCTCCTGGGAGCCTCGCGCCGGAGCTTTCGCCTACGACGTCTGTCGCGGCAACCTCTCGGCGCTCGCGATCGCCGGAAGCGACGTCGACCTCGGGCTGCTGACCTGCATCGACGCCGCCACACCGGTCCCCAACACGGCCGGATTCGAGGATGGCGCCGTCCCGGGCCCCGGCGCAGGGTTCTTCTACCTCGTCCGCCCGCGGGACGGCCTGACGCCCCCGAGCTACGGGCAAGGGACGGGGGGGCGTGAGCGGCAACCGGGGCCGGGGGATTGCGCGCCATAGGGCGGAGAGCGCGACCTAGTCCCCCTCGATTCTCAATCCGCCGAGCTTGTTGTCGGGCGTGAACAGGAAGCCGAAGCGCGCCGGAGGGGCGTTGGCCGGCTTCACCCGAACGGTCATGCTTTCGTCGTCTTCGGAGATCAGGCCGACGATCGTCAACGTTCCGAAATCTCCCCACATGCGCTGGGTGACCTCGTCGCGCTGGGCGTCGGTCGGGCCGCCGGGACGGGAGATCATGTTCGCGGCGCGGAACGCGTGCATGGCGTCGAGATCGTGCTTGTTGAACGTCTCGACGAACTTCTTGACGAGCGTTGCGTGCGGCGAATCGCCGAGGGGCTTGAGCGTCGCGGCTTCCTTCGGCTCGGCCGAGATGTCTTCGCCGTGTGCGATCCGCCCGAGCGGACCCGAGACCTTGAACGCCTTCGAGGTCGAATCGTTCGACCCGGTGATCACCACGATGCCGTCGTCGACGTAACGCCTAAAGTCGGCGGAGAAGACGCCGTTCCCGCCGTCGTGCGCGACCAGCTTGGTGTTCCAGGGCGTCGTGAAGACGGCCCAGCCGTACGCGTACGAGGAGTCGGCGCCGGGCCCCTCCTTCACGTACGGGGTGAAGAGTTTCTTGCGCTCGGCGGCGTTCAGCACCGTGTCGCCGTCGAGCGCGCGGCTCCAGGCCCACAGGTCGGAAAGTGTCGATTCGATCCCGCCGTTCCCGCGAAGCGCCCAGAATGGCCCGTCGGGAGCCCAGGGTTTCTCCAGCATCGTCCCCCAGCGGTTGCCATCGAGGTAGCCGGCCGGAACCCGAGACGCGTCCCACTTAGGGGCCTTGTAGCCGGTTTCCTTCATCCCGGCCGGAAGGAAGAGGTGCTCGCGGAGGTACGTCTCGTAAGGCTGACCCGAAGCGATCTCGACGACGGCGGCCAGGAGGCTGTACCCGGAGTTCGCGTAGAAGTGCTCGCCACCCGGGGCGCTTCTGAGCTTCGACGCGAAGATCCGCTTCACGTACTCGTCGCGCCCGACCGGGTCGTAGTCGCGCGCGAAGTCGGAATCGAGCCCCGCCGTGTGCGTCAGCAGCATGTGCAAGGTGATCCCCCGCTTGTCCTCGGGGACGTCCTTGAAGAACTTCGTGATCGGGTCCTCGACCTTGAGCTTGCCTTCCGTCTCGAGCTTCAAGATCGCCGCCGCCGTGAATTGCTTGGTGATCGAGCCGATCGAGACCAGCGTGTCCGGCCCCCACGGCCGTTTGGCCTCGCGGTCGGCCAGGCCGTACCCCTTCATCAGGACGATCTTCCCATCCTTCGCGACGAAAGCGGCGCCCGTGTAGGAGGACGCGGTGAGGTAGTGGTCGAGCTTCGCTCCGAGGTCCCCGGAGACGACCGGGGCCGGAGCTTCGGCGGCTGCGACTGAGACGACGGACGCGAACGTCAACGCGGCGAGCGCTCGTACCATGGATTCTCCCCGGGGCCGGTGCGGCTTCCCGGGGGTGATACGCGCGATGCCGGGATTGGACGAACTTCTCCCGTTCTTCCGTGCGTCTCGACCTCCGCGATCACCTGGCGCTCGATCGCGAGCGCGCTTTGCTCGTCCCGGTCGTGATCGATCGGGTCGGCATCCGGCCCGAGCCGTGCCAGAACGTGGGCCAGCTCGTGCGCGATCAGACCGATCTTCGCGATATCTCCCTTGTCCGGAGGAATGAAGACCGTTCCCCGGAGGGAGACGGGGACGCGCGACGACGTTCCGTCATCCCCTTTCGCGAAGGCGATGCTGAGGTCGGAGTGGGCGCGGATTTGCGATCCGTCCCCGAAACGCGGGAGGATCCGGAGTCCGACCGCCGGGCTCCGCTGGATCGCCTCGAACAGGGAGCGGAAGGTCGGCGACGAGGCCAACCCCCGCGCGATCAGCATCGAGAGCGTGCGATGGGTCTCGATCGATCCATGGTCGAAAGAAGCCGCGGCGGCGCATGGGGGCACCGCCGCGGCACCGAGAAGGATGGCCAGCAGGAGGGCCGCTCGGATGGTCGAATGGGCTTTCATGCGACGATGAGACGACGATCACGGCCTCATCTCCGTACTCCCCATATGCTCGCCACCTCATCAGACTCTCAACCCTTAACCCTCAACGCTTCTGTTGTTTACGTGAACATCTCATCCGCCCCTGCGCGGCGCTTTCGCCCCTTCGCGCGTACAATGGCTCGGACGCTGGGGGTTCCATGGAAGCCCTGCCCAAAAGAGAGCCGCGCATCGTGCGTTTCGGAGTCTTCGAGGCCGATCTCGATGCGGGGGAGCTGCGCCGGCGGGGCCGGCGCGTCCGAATCCAGGATCAGCCGTTCCGCATCCTGGAAGTCCTCCTGAACGCCACCGGATCGGTCGTGACGCGGGACGAGCTTCGCTCTCGGCTCTGGGCCGGCGACACGTTCGTGGACTTCGAGCATGGCCTGAACGCCGCGATCAACAAACTGCGCGAGGCGCTCGGGGACACCGCCTCGAGCCCCCGCTACATCGAGACGATCCCGCGCCGCGGCTACCGGTTCCTCGTCGCCCCGGAAGGAGAATCGCGCTCCGAGCGCCCACGGAGCACGCGCGCGATGCTCCTCGTCCTCCCCTTCAGGAATGCGAGCGGCGATCCCGCCGAGGAATTCTTCAGCGACGGCCTGACGACCGAGATGACCGTCCGCCTGGGCCGGCTCAACCCGCAGCGCCTCGCCGTGATCGCGACGTCGTCGTCGATGCGCTTCCGGAGCCCCGACCGCCCCGCGGAGAGGATCGCGCGGGAGCTCGGCGCCGATCATGTCCTCGAAGGAAGCGTCCGGCGCCATGACGGGCGGGTGCGGATCAGCGCGCAGCTCTGGAGCGTCGCCGACAAGGTCCACCTCTGGGCGAACAGCTACGACCGGGAGCTGTCGGACGAGTTCGAGATCCAGCGCGACGTCGCGGCCCAGGTCGCCGGCGCCCTGGCCCTGGAGTTCGCGCCATCCCACGAGCGTCCCTCTCCTCAGGCCGACCGCGAGACGCGCGAGATCCTCCTGCGAGCGCGCCACTTCCTCGGCCAGCGCACCCCGGAAACGCTCGCCAAGGCGCTCGCCTGCCATCAGGCGGCGATCGCCCGCGACCCGCGATCGGCGGAGGCCCACGCGGGGCTCGCGGAATGCTACGCGCTGTTCGTGGACTACGGGCTGATGTCCCCCCGGGAAGCCTTTCCCAAGGTGAAGGAGGCGACTCTCGCCGCCCTCGCCCTGGATCCCGCGATCGAGGACGCGCACACCACGCTCGCGGTCGTCCGGCACCGGTTCGAATGGAATTGGGGTGCCGCGCTCGAAACTTACGAGCAGGCGATCCGCCTGAACCCGAGCTGCTCCACCGCGCGGCACGTGTTCGCGCAGTACCTCTCGGAGGTCGGGCGGCACGACGACGCGCTGGCGATGATCGCCGAAGCCCGCCGCCTGAGCCCGCTCGCGCAGATCATCGGGGCCGAGGAGGCGTGCATCCTCGTCAACGCCCGCCGCTACGACGAGGCGGAGCTCGCGGTGCGCCGCGTTCTCGAGCTCGACGACCGGTTCGCCCCCGCGCACTACTCGCGGTTCCGCGCCGCCCTGGCCGCGGGGCGGAAGGAGCTGGCTCTCGAGTGCGCGCGGCGCGCCGTCCAATACTCGGGAGGAACCCCGCACATGCTCGCCGCGCTGGCGATCGCCTCCGCCCATGCGGGCGACGCCGCGGAAGCCCGCGCGATCCTCGCCCGGCTCGGCTCGGCGACCTCGCGGTACGTGTCGCCCGTGCAGTCCGCCCGCGTTCTGGTCGCCCTGGGAGAGCACGACCGCGCTCTCGAATGGCTCGAGAAGGGATTCGCGTCCTGCGCCTTCGAGATGACGGATCTCCGGATCGAGCCCGAGTGGGATCTGCTCCGCGATCGTCCCGAATTCCGCGGCCTGGTCGCCCGGATGGGATTCCCCGCTTAATGCACGCTCTCGCCGCGAGCCGGCCGCGGCGCTCGCCGCCGTCGGCGGACCAGCGCACCGGGTGGATCCTCTCGGCGATCTTCATCGCCCTGTTGCTCGCGACACTCCTGGCCGCCGGCGCGCGCGCGGCCGACGCTCCGGGCGCCGCCGGCGCGCTCGTCGGCCGCATCCTCGGGCCGACTCCCACGATGAGCGACCTCAGGGAATTGACCGACGCCGTCGGCGGACGGATCAGCGGGGGGCCGGCGTGCGACCGCGCGATCGCGTGGGCGGAGAAGAAGTTCCGGGAGATCCCGGCGGACGTGGTGGAGCTCGAGCCGTTCACGATCCCGAACGCCTGGCTCCCGCGGCGCGCCGAGGCCTCGTGCCTGGGCCCCGCTCCGTTTCCCTTGCGGATCGCCGCGGCTCCCGGGACGGCGGGGACCCCGGCGGGGCCGCCGATCGAGGCGGCGGTCGTGGACGCCGGGGACGGCTCCGTCGAGTCGTTCGCGAAGCTCGGCTCGACGGCGAAGGGGGCGATCGCGATCGTCCACAACCCCGTGATGACCTCGTTCGACGATTTGTTCGCCGAATACCTCAAGAGCCCCGAGCTGATCGCGGGGGCGAGGAGCGCCAGTGTTGCGGCGGTTCTCCTCCAATCGAGCCGCCCGCGCGGGCTGCTCTATCGCCATCCGGTCACCTTCGACGGCTCGGTCGCCCCCGTGCCGGTCGCGCTGATCGCCCGCGAGCAGGCGGATCGCCTCCTGCGGCTGGCGGAGAAAGGCCCCGTCCGCGCCAGGGTCGCGATCGACAACGAGATCGTGCCGAACGCGCCTTCGAGGAACGTCATCGCGACGATCGCCGGATCCGACAAGAAGTCCGAGATCGTGCTGGTCGGCGCCCACCTCGATGCGTGGGACCTCGGCACCGGCGCAAACGACAACGGCGTGAGCTGCGCCCAGATCATCGACCTCGCCCGCCAGATCAAGAAGCTCGGCCTCACGCCGCGCCGCACGATCGTCTTCGCCCTGTTCACGGGGGAGGAACAAGGGATGTTCGGGTCGCGCGCCTACGTGGATCGCCACGCCGCGCGGCTGCGCGACCACGTCGCGGTCGTCATCCACGACACCGGCTCCGGGCGGCTCGCCGGTTACTATCTCCAGGGGCGCGCGGACTCGCGCGCCGCCCTCGACGGAGCGCTCGCGCCGGTCGCCTCGCTCGGGCCGTTCGAGAATCCGATCGACGCCCTGGACGGCACCGACGACTTCGACTTCCTTCTGTCGGGCATCCCCACCCTCGTCGGCGCGCAGGACCCGGTCCCCTACCTCCCGGATTACCACGCGGAGTCGGACACGTTCGACAAGGTGGACCCGCGCGAGACCAAGCTTGCCGAGGCGGTGCTGGCCGCGCTCGTCTGGGACCTCGCCAACCGGGACGGGCGCATCGCCCCTCGACTCACCCGCCCGGAGATCGACAAGCTCATCACGGCGACGAAGCTCGACGTGCAGATGAAGGCGTTCGCACAATGGGACGACTGGGTCGCCGGCAAGCGCGGCCATCCCCCCGGAGGCACACCATGAGCGAGCTCGCATCGAAGACCTGCACGCCGCGCCACGGAGCGGCGCTGTCGCCCGAGCAGGCGGGCCGGCTCCTGCGGGAGCTGCACGGGTGGGCGCCGACCGACGACGCGAAGCAGATCCGGCGGACGTTCGCGTTCGAGAACTACTGGAAGACGATGGCGTTCGTCAACGCGGTGGCCTGGATCGCGCACCAGCAGGACCACCACCCGGACATGACGGTCGGCTACAACAAGCTCACGATCGTCTTCTCCACGCACTCGGTCGGCGGGCTGTCGGAGAACGATTTCATCTGCGCGGCGAAGATCGACGCCCTCGGGTCGGTCTAGGCGTCGGGGGGCTTCGTCCGGAAATCGCCGAGCCGGAAGCCGGCCAGGCGCAGCCATGCCCGCGTCTCCTCGGCTTCGAGGAGCGCCCGTTCGGCCTCGCGGCCGCCGCCGTAGCCGTCCCCCGAGGCCACGAGCCCCGCGTCCACGATCCCCGGATGCACGACGAGCTCGTACGATTCCCCCGGGCGCGTGCTGCGGAGCACCGCCTTCAGCCCTTCGAGCGTCGCGGCATCGCGGAGCGCGGTCCCGGCGCCGTGCGAGTGGACGACGTGCCGAAAGCGGCGCCCCACCCCCAGCTTGGTCGCGAGCGACAGGGCGAGCCCCTTCACGTCGGGGCGCGATCCCCGGATCACGACCGGCCCGTCCATCGTCCGGAGGGCGAGCCCCTCTTCCTTGGCCAGGCGGACGGCCAGCCGCCGGAAGATCTCGGGGATCAGGTGCACGTGCTGGTGGCTGTCGAGATGGCTGACGTGCACGCCCGCCTCGCGCACGAGCGCGATCTGAGCGCGCCACTCGGCCTCGATCTCCGCGACGCTGATCCGGCGGAGCCCGCCTCGCACCAGGAAGCTCGGGAGCGCTCGGAACCGCCCCGTTCCGTCCACGAGCGACGGCACCCGCTCGGGAGGGAGCACGGGTCGCCCCTGCGTGACGTTGAGGTGGACGCCGAAGTCGAATTCGGGGTGGGCCGCCGCCCACGCGAGCGCCTCGCCGGCCGCCTCGCCGCCGAGGAGGATCGACGCGCTGGTCAGCGCCCCCGAGAGCAGCCCGCTCTCGATCGCCTGGTTCACGCCCGGCGCCAACCCGTAGTCGTCGGCATGGATGATCAGGTGGCGCGGCTCCGGGATCACCCGGTACCGGTCGCGGTACGAGCGCCAGCGCACGCGCACCAGATCGCGCGCCATGCGCAGCGCGTCCAAGGTGAAGTGCACGGTGCTCGGCTCGCTGTCGTACCGGAACGCGACCGGGACCTCGTCGATCTTCGCGCCGCGATCGATCAGGGCGCGCAGGAGCTCGACGTCGAACGAGAAGCCGTCGAGCCTCAGGCGCGAGAGCACGGGCTGGACCGCCTCGGTCCTGAACCCCTTCAGCCCCGCTTGCGTGTCCAGGATCCCGGGGACGGCGACGACCCGGCAGATCCAGTTGAAGATGCGCCC